>NZ_FXAJ01000004.1 GCF_900177535.1 Priestia filamentosa | reverse complement strand
CGGGACTTACAGGCGCCACAGGTATTACTGGGCCAACGGGACTTGCGGGAGTCACAGGTGTTACTGGACCAACGGGTCTTACGGGGGTCACAGGTATTACTGGGCCAACGGGACTTGCGGGAGTCACAGGTGTTACTGGACCAACGGGACTTACGGGGGTCACAGGTGTTACTGGGCCAACGGGACTTGCGGGAGTCACGGGTGTTACTGGACCAACGGGTCTTACGGGGGTCACAGGTGTTACTGGGCCAACGGGACTTGCGGGAGTCACGGGTGTTACTGGACCAACGGGACTTACAGGCGCCACAGGTATTACTGGGCCAACGGGACTTGCGGGAGTCACAGGTGTTACTGGACCAACGGGTCTTACGGGGGTCACAGGTGTTACTGGGCCAACGGGACTTACGGGGGCTACTGGAACAGCCGTTACAGCTACTTCTCTAAATGCTGTTAACACAGGAGGATCAGTGTATGCTGTTGTTTTAGGCGGAACAAATATTGCGCTTCCTACACAGAACATTGGTGGCGGGATTACTGCCAATGCTGGAAACACTGTATTTACTGTCCCTACAACAGGACGTTACTATATCACGTATCAAATCAATATTACAGCTGCTTTATTAGTAAGTACTAGACTTGTTATAAACGGTGCAGGAAATCTTTCTTCAACTATTGCTCCAGTAGTTGGTCTCACAAGCTTCAACAATGATGTAATTGTCCCACTTGATGCAGGTAGTACTATTTCTCTTCAATTTTTTGGGCTTGTAGGCCTCGCAACTTTAATCGCTGGCGGAGCCGGAGCTACCTTGACCATTATTCGAATAGAATAGTCCACAAATTTTATATGAAATAAAAAATGTAGCAAACTCACAGAAAAAATAGGCACCAATTTTATTCTCAATAATAAAATAAGTAATGAAGAAAGGCGCAACGTTACAATGCGCCTTTCTTCATTATCTCTTTTTAGAAGCGAAAGGGTGAACAACATGGTCTCCATCAGCTTATGTATGATTGTAAAAGATGAGGAAAATACAATTGAAAGATGCTTGAACAGTGTAAAAGAGCTTTGTGATGAAATAATTATCGTTGATACAGGCTCAACTGATAAAACAAAAGAACTTGCTGGCCGCTATACGAAAAAGCTGTTTGATTTCAAATGGGTTCATCACTTTGCAAAGGCTCGAAATTTTGCGTTTAGCAAAGCAACTAAAGATTACATTTTATGGCTTGATGCAGACGACGTTATTTTAAAAGATGATCTTCAAAAACTTCTTCTAAAACAAACACTTGATCAATCTGTAGATGCAGTAATGATGCCTTATAACCTTGCTTTTGACCTTAGCGGAAATGTTACTTTCTCATCTAAGAGACATCGCCTTGTAAAGCGATCAAGAAATTTCCAATGGATCGGGGCTGTTCATGAATACTTAGCTGTCGGAGGAAAAATCATTCGACAAGATGCGGCCGTTACACATCGCAGCACAAAGACAGAAAAAAGTGATCGAAATCTAAAGATTTATCAACAAAATTTAAAAGATGGAAAAACTTTTTCTCCACGGGATCTTTACTACTATGCAAATGAATGCTTTGATCATTCTTTATACGATGAGGCAATAGCTTATTATGAGAAGTTTCTAAAGAGCGGACTTGGATGGAGTGAAGATTGCATCTCAGCTTGTGATAAATTAGCAGAAATATTCTTAAGAAAAAATGAACAAGACAAAGCTATTAAAGCTTCACTACGCTCTTTTGAATATGATCTGCCCAGAGCCGAACACTGCTGTAAATTAGGATATATTTATTTAACTCAGCAAAATATTGATAAAGCTATTTTCTGGTATGATTTAGCAACTAAATTAGATATACAAAGAGCAGAAAATACAGGTGGATTTGTTCAAAAAGATTATTATACTTGGATCCCTCATATTCAGCTCTGTGTGTGCTATGACCGCAATGGCAACCTTGAAGAAGCATTTGAACATAACGAAAAAGCTAGAGCGTATGCTCCTACTAATCCTTCTGTTTTATATAACAAAGAATACTTTGAAAAACGTTTTTCCAAAAACTAACCAAAAGTTCCTTAAGATATATTTCTTAAGGGACTTTTTAACTGAACTAACCTTATAATGACATTTTTGAACATTAATAAACTATCTACGGAATTTATATTGAATTATGGTATGATTGGATAAAGATGTATTAACGGACAAACTTACTAGATGAGGTGATCAGGGTGGGAGTAGCATTTTTTATTTTAGTCATCGCAGTCATTCTCGTTGTGGCTGTGCTTTACGTTTCCTACAAAAACAAGCAAAAACAGGAGTTTTCTTACAACGATGACAGCATGAAACCTACGATCTATGGTCATGTTCATGGAGCTGAAGGAATAGAGGAAAACAAAGTAGGACGGATTGAACTTTTTCATGATAAGGTGATGATTAATCAAGTTGCCATCATTCCCCTACATAGAGTAGAAATGGCTGAGTACTCAAAAGTTGTTAAGAAAGAAAAAAGTGCAGATGGAAATAGTGTAAATAGGTATTATGGAAATCTCACAATCTTCTTTACTGATCGAAATGGCGCCGCATCCTCGATCAGATGTGAGACCTCCAAACCTAATCAATTTAACTCTCTTCACCAGTATAAACATCTTGTTAAAGAAATTAATCGGACTACAGGATCTGAGCTAGATGGAAAACTATTAAAACAGGAACCATATGAACTTTAAACAACACACTTTAGCTTGTAGAAATTCCTTCTACAAGCTTTTTATTTACAAAGGAGCGTTTTTCTTAACACCTGTCCTCCTATGCTATTTCATCTTTCTTACTACCTTTCCCTCTTCAACAGTAAAAACAATTTTAGCCATGTTGACAAATAAACCATTCTCGACTACTCCAGGAATTCTGTTTAACTTCTGAGATAATTCCTCTGGATTTTCGATAACCTCAAAAGAACAATCTAAGATATAATTTCCATTATCTGAAATATAAGGCTCTGTTCCATTTAATCGACGTGTTGCAATACTACCTAACTCTTCAATTTGTCGGGCTGTTCTTTCCCATGAAAATGGCGTTACTTCTACAGGGAGAGGAAACTTCCCTAGCTTTTCTACCATTTTACTTGAATCAGCCACAACGATAAATAAATCTGTTGCATCAGCTATCAGCTTTTCTCGAAGAAGAGCTCCGCCTCCTCCTTTTGTAAGCGCAAAATGACAATCCACTTCATCTGCTCCATCTATCACAACATCAAGGTGATTTACTTCAGCAAATGTTACAAGAGGTATGTTGAGATCAAGAGCTAGCATTTTAGTTTCTTCTGATGTAGGAATAGCTCTTATGTTCATTCCTTCTTTTACATATTCTCCAACCTTTTGAATCGTATAATAAACAGTCGATCCCGTTCCAAGTCCAACGACCATGCCGTCTTTTACATATTGTGCTGCTGCTTCTCCAACTGCCTTCTTTTCAATCATTTCTTCACCTTTTTTCCGAATAAAATTCATCATCATTATAACATCGTTCTCATTGAAAAGAAAAATCATCTTCTCTATTTTTCATCTTTCTTTTCCTATAATGTCATATAAGAAAAGCTTTGACCAAATTCGTCAAAGCTTCAAAATTAAACTCATCCTTCTTTTTGTACTTTCTTTGCATAAAGCAGTTCCTCAAGGGATGCTTTGAGTTTCTTTATATCATCTAAAGCCTCTTCTATATACTGAGAACGCTTTTTTATATAACTAATACGGAGAATTTTTTCAATATCCTGGCGTTCGTTTCCTACAAAATCTGCTTTCTCCGCTATGTTTTCTAGCTCTGGCTCTCTTAATATAGAAAGCTTATATAAAAAGCTCTCATGATTGATAAGCGTTTGAATAGTTCTTATCAAACTCAGATTGTATAACTCTGTATGCTGTAAATGACTAACCAATTTCTCGAGCTCAACAAGCGCAAGAGCATCTATTTTAATTTCTTCTTTATGTTTAGCAATGTGAGAAAAGCATTGCTCTGTCATCTGTTCATAAAGCGCTTCGATTCCTGTGAGCACTTCACTAATTTTCATAACAAATTCACATCCCCTTTGTAATCAACACAAGCTTTACATCCTTTGTATATGAAAAAAAGATGATGATTAGAACTCTGCTTTTCTCTTATCTATATAACGATGGAAAAGCTGAAAAAAGATATGGTTCTTCAGCCTCTAATTCAAATGGCATAAGGCGTGTATCATATGAAATGAACTGCAATTGAGAAGGATGATTTTCTTGTCCACTAAAACACGCAAGATCCATTCCCTCAAAGAGCTGCTTTATGTCATTTTCTCTATCATGAAAAACGTTTTTCCCCCATGCTGCTATAACAAGATCAGCATTTCTTGTTCCATAATATAAATATCGATCTGTTTCAGCGCCTATTGCGTCTTCCTTATCTAGATCACTAAGATCATCTGCCTTTTGAGCCCGATAAGAAAATAAGTTTAAGCATTCCACAGCATTAAACCCCCACTTTTTTGCAAATGTAATACATTTGCTTGTAACGTAATCTTCACGAATTTCGTCCGCATTGTCCGGATAAAGCGTAATAAACGCAACTTTACGCTCTCTATCATTTCCCCATTTACGTTTTAACGAATATCTGTATGTTCCTGTTTCATCAAAAATAGCTTCTCTCTTCATCAAAGACCCACCTCGTTATAAAGTAGTTTCCTTTCGTCACTTTATTCTTATTATCATTACGAAAAACAATGACACTTTTCAATCGTGCCCAAAACAATTTGTTTTTTATACCCATGTACATGTAAATTGCCACTATATGAAAGTGGGAAAAACGTATGTAGCATTAAAAAGTGTTGTACACTATAATAGAATTTAACCTGAAGCGTTTCTTCAAAAGAAAGGATGATTTTCTTGAGTGAAACACACACATTCTCACGTGGTGAAGAAATTGCTAATGCAATTACACACGGAATTGGGACTATTTTAAGTATTATTGGTCTTACGTTGCTCATTGTATTTTCTGTTCAATTTGGGAATGTTTGGCACGTAGTTAGCTTTACTGTTTACGGGACAACAATGCTACTTTTATACACTTCTTCAACTCTTGTACACAGTTTTCCACACGGACGTGTTAAAGATTTGTTTGAGATTTTTGATCATTCTTCTATTTACTTGTTTATTGCGGGAACTTACACTCCGTTTTTATTTGTGATTATTCAAGGAACAGTTGGATGGACACTTTTCGGAGTTGTATGGGGACTAGCTGTAGCAGGAATAGTATTTAAAATTTTCTTTGTAAAACGATTTGTTCTTGTCTCTACGCTTCTTTATATTGCAATGGGATGGCTAATCGTACTAGCTTGGGATCCTCTTGCTTCTTCTCTAGCAGGACCAGGTCTGAATCTACTTGTTGTAGGTGGAGTTTTATATACGATAGGAAGTATTTTTTACGTTTGGAGAGGTTTTCCTTATCATCATGCAATATGGCACATTTTTGTTCTTGGCGGAACCATCACACATTACTTAGCGATATTGCTATACGTTCTTCCTCATTAGAATTTGGAATTTTATTAGGAAATTAAAAATGACCCTTTTTCTGTAAGGGTCATTTTTAATTTAATTTTCAGAAAAATAATCGTAACAATCCATCCTCCAATTATTTTTCTAATATAATCTCTTCATTTATCTATTTTTTCAAATTCCTCATTTATTTTTTTCTAGCGAGATAAGTAAGTGTCTTTATCGTTTTGTAATTATTTGAACCATCTTCACACATTCTAAGACTAATAGTGTCTATGATACAATTTAGGAAACAAATACAGGTGTGTGAACATTATGATTCAAAAAAAAGGAAAGCTAATCGTTATTATTGTATTGTTCTTCTTTTTTATATATTTGTTAGTCTTTTCCCCATTTAATGCTATCCAAACGTTTTATCCAGAAAGTATTCTAAACGAACATACTCTTTCTGAGAAGTTTGAAAAAATGCAAGTTCAGAAAGTGGAGAAAAAAGGAAGATACACTTATATTGTTAAAACAAACAAACAAGACTATGTTGTTATTAAAGAATATAGCTCTATTATCCACTATAATTGGAGAGTTTATCCTTTTACTAAGGAGGAGAACTTTTAGTATTCCTTTATTTTGGAGTCATCAGCTTATTCCCTTTATACATTTCATACACATATGGATTTGTAGGAGCTTCTACCTTTTTAATTATTTGAAGTTTGAGGGATGGCAAGATAAAACCATCATACTCTTTCTTTTCAATCGTGCCTGTTGCTTCAACCCAATCATCATCAGCGAATTCTTTGGACTCTTTAACATTAGCAAGCGTTCCATATACGGAGGCATCCGCTACACAGCATGACAATCCAAACCGTGCAATCACAAACTCATCCTTTTTGAAGTTATCCTCTCGATAAATAAATCCTTTCACTTTCACTTTTTTCCCAACAAAATCTTCAACATGTTCTTCGAGAATGTTCATCATTGGAATATACTCTTTTTCCGTTATCGTAATTACGTCTTTTTGTAGCATCCTCTCTTTTAATTCTTCATAATATCCTTCAGGAGGTTTCTGAGGAACAAATCCTGCTTTGTGTTCAAGAGGGATCTCTCCAGCTTCGGTTTGTGTTTCCTCTACTTCTCTATTTAATACTTCATTATAGTATTGTTCTAAAGATTCATCACTTGTTAATTCTTCACGCTGTTCTACACTCGGTCTTTCTGTGACGTTTGCTCCAAATTTCACGCCTCGATTTTTAGCAACATCGCTTGTAAGAGCATGATCAGGAAATAGAAATCCGGTTGCAATGGGCAAAAAGAATAGGCAATAAATCCACAGAGGAGCTTTACGGCTATGATGACATGAACAGCTCTTTTGTTTTTTGTCTGAACCACTTCGCCAAATACCCATAGCTCCTAGAACAAAGAAAGTAAAAGAAGCGAAAGTAACAAAACCAAGCATTTTTGGTGCAACAAAAGAGGAAATATATCCAGTTAGCAGCAATTTGAAAATAAAGAGAGCAAAACCAATCAAGAGCAGGCCTCGAATATAGTAATGGAAGCCTTCTTCATCGTTTTTCATGCTATACCTCCTACATAATAAAGTTATAAAGAACTGTTATGACGTAAACGGATATTGTGACAATAGCTATAAACATTAACACAAATCTTTTCTTAAAAAAGGCCAAATACATAACCGTATTTTTCAAATCAAGCATTGGTCCGTAGATTAAAAAGGCAAGAAGTGAACTAGCTGAAAATGTATCTACAAATGAGGAAGCAACAAAAGCATCTGCTTCAGAGCAAAGAGAAAGCACATACCCAAAGACCATCATGACCGCTGGGGCGATAAAACCATTTCCTCCAATACTCATAAGTTCTCCTCTATCCAAAAATGTTTGAAAAAGACTTGCGACAAATGCCCCTGCAATTAAGTATTTTCCCATATCAAAAAACTCATCAATGGCATGAAATAATGTTTGGCTCAATCGATTCCCATGCTGATGAGGCTCTTCGGCAGCAGCTTCGTCTTTTAATTGAGGCTTATTTTTTAGAAGCTTGTACATTACAATTCCAATGATGAAACAGAGAATAACCGTAAGTCCCATACGACCATACACAATTTCTTTATTGCCTGGAAAAGCATAGAAAGTAGAAAGGAAAACAATTGGATTAAGAATCGGTGCTCCTACGAGAAGAACAACGCCTACGTGGATAGGCATTCCTTTCTTTATAAGCCGTCTGACAACAGGGATAATCGCACATTCACACACAGGTAAAAGTGCACTTACTACAACACCTGAAGCTAATGCTTTATAAGGATTTTTAGGAATCCATTTCATTAACCATTCTTCTTTTACAAACACTTGAATGATTGCAGAAGCAAAAACACCTAATAAAATAAAAGGAATTGCTTCAAGCAGTATACTTAAGAAAATGGTGTTTACATTCAGAAAAGCTTTTGGGAGGTTCATATCAAAATCCTTAACATCTAAAAAGAAGAATGCATAGACAAAAAATAAGATGAGTAAGACGCCTAATACTTCTTTTGAAAGCCGTGATAAAGCCATTTTTTTCATCCTTTCTATTAAAAAGGTCTCTTATACGGCGGTGACTTAGCTCCCTTTACGCTGAAAACAACAAACCTTTTCTATTAAAATTTAATAGTTAATAGATGTATATGGAGATATAAAAAATATATGATGCTCTTTTTTACATTGCTCATTCATAAAATGTGTGTTAGTTTAATTAATATGAAAAATAAAACGTAATTATTACGATTTACACCACAAAACAGAAAAGGAGTTATTGTTATGTTAGATTGGATTGTGATTGGCGGGGGAATTCAAGGAACAACAATGGCTCATTTTCTAGTACAAATGAGAAAAGTTCCGATTGAGAAATTAGCTATTGTTGATCCACACGAATCCCCACTTGAAAATTGGCACTCTTGTACAGAAAAAATTGACATGCCATTTTTACGCTCACCGTCTGTTCATCATCTTGATGTTCAGCCATTTAGCTTGCAGAAATTTGTTTCGAAAAATTGCTCATTAAATAAACAAGATTTCTATGGACGTTATAAACGCCCTTCTCTCTATGCCTTCTCTGAACACTGCAGGCATCTTATTCAGGACAGCAATCTTCTACAGGCATGGCACAAAGGCCGAGTTGTTTCTCTTTCTAGAAGAAAAAAACATTGGATGGTCATAACAGAAGAAGGAAAAAAACTTGAAGCCTTAAATGTTGTGCTTGCAATTGGTGTTAGCGAACAAACCTATTGGCCTGAATGGGCTAAATTATTGAAAAATAAGGATACGCAATCTGTTGGCCATATTTTTGACTCTTCTTTTTCATTTAATGAAAGTCAAGAAATTACCATTGTTGGCGGAGGAATTAGTGCAGCACATTTAGCTATTAAACTAAGTAAACAAGGACGCAGTGTTCACCTTATCACTCGGCATCCGTTTCGTATTATTGATTTTGATAGTGACCCAGCTTGGCTTGGTCCAAAGAATCAACTTATGTTTAGAGAGGAAGCATCATACCAAAAACGCCGTTCTTTTATTACGGATGCTAGACATAGAGGATCCATGCCCCGAGATATTTATATCAAATTAATGGGGCAAACTCGAAAAAACAACTTAACAATTAGTAAAGATGAAATTCAAGAGGCAAACATAAAAGAAACAAAAATCATTTTATATGGAAAATCAGCTCAATATGAAACAGAAACAATTGTATTAGCTACTGGGTTTTCTTCTTCTCTTCCAGGAAAAGAATGGCTAACCCCTCTAATAAACAAGGAAAATTTACAGTGCAGTGACTGTGGATACCCTATTGTTAGCTCCTCTCTACAGTGGAGTAATAACTTATATGTTGTAGGAGCATTGGCAGAGCTTGAAATCGGTCCAATCTCTCGAAATATTTCAGGAGCAAGGCAAGCAGCAGAGCAAATTGCACAATCTCTATAAAACTTTTTTATCTTTTCCCCTTGATAATTTCATGTAGCAAGGGTATTATTGTAATGTTCAAATCGTAATAATTACGATTTTTCTATAAAAGGAGAATCGTAAATGAAAAAAATTGGAGTCACCGTCTTAAGTGGATATCTGGGATCTGGTAAAACAACATTATTGCACCATATTTTACATAATGAATCCTCTCTAAAACTAGGAGTTATTGTCAATGACATGAGCTCTCTTAATATTGATGGATCTCTTGTAAAAAAAGAATACTTCTCTCATACGAAAGAGACACTAGTGGAAATGCAAAACGGATGTATTTGCTGTACCCTTCGAGAAGATTTGCTTTATGAGGTGGAAAAACTCACTAAAATTCAGGATTTAGATTATATCATTATTGAATCCTCAGGTATTAGCGAGCCTCTTCCTGTTGCTCAAACTTTTTCTTATGAAGATGAAGAAACAGGAATAGATCTTACAGTGAAGACATGTTTAGATACGCTTGTTACAGTTGTGGATGGATTAAATTTCATGAAAGATTATTGTTCAGATGAAGATCTTTCCGACCGAAATCAAGGATTAGATAGTACAGACGATAGAGGTATTTCCGAGCTTCTCATTGAGCAAATTGAATATGCAAATGTTCTTATCCTAAATAAAACCGATTTGCTATCAGCAGAAAAAAAAGACGAGTTGAAAGCATTACTACGTAAGCTTAATGGAGAGGCTAAGATTATTGAAGCTGTTCAATGCTCTATTTCTCTTGAAGATATTATAAATACTCGTTCTTTTGATTTTGACAAAATGAGCCTTTCTCCTGGATGGGTAAAAGAACTTAACAATGAACATATTCCTGAAACTGAGGAATACGGAATTACTTCCTTTATATATGAAAAAAGACGTCCATTTCACGCTCAACGTCTGATGAACTTCTTTGAAACATTTCCTAATGAAATATCGCGTTCTAAAGGTTTTTTCTGGGTTGCTACAAGAAATGATACTGCCTGTCTCCTCTCACAAGCAGGCGGTTCGATGACAATTAGTGAAGCAGGAAAATGGATAAATACTCTTTCAGATGAAGATAAAGAAGACATAGAACTGTCGAGGAGATTCCACCCTACTTATGGAGACAGACTGACAGAGCTTGTATTTATCGGAATCAAAATAAACAAAAACAAAATTATAAATACTTTAGACGCATGCTTACTAACAAATGAAGAAATGAAAAAGGACTGGTCTACTTTCAATGATCCACTTCCTTCATTCTTGATTCAATAAAAGGAGAAGATACAATGAAAAAATTAATGATGTTATGCAGTGTTATGCTTTTATCTGCTGTATTTCTAGCAGGTTGCGGAAACGAAGACAGCAGTTCTTCTGAGAAGAAAAGCGACGGGAAACTAACCATCTATACAACAATCTATCCGATTGAGGACTTCACAAAGAAAATTGGTGGAGATAATGTTACCGTAAAAAGCGTTATCCCTAACGGTGTTGATGCTCATTCTTTTGAACCAACAACAAAAGATATGCTGAAAATCGCTACAGCTGATGCGTTCATCTACTCTGGAGCAGGTGCTGAAGGTTTTGCTGATGCAGCTAACAAAACGCTAAAAGATGAAGATGTGAAAATGGTTAAAGCAGCTGAGGGAGCGGACCTTATTGCTGGTCATGATGATCATGATCACGAGCATGGAGAAGAACATAGTGGTGAGCATGAACATGGCGACCTTGATCCTCATTTCTGGCTTGATCCACAGCGTTCCATCGTTATGGCTGAAAATATTAAAAATGCATTATCTGAACTAGAGCCAAGCAAAAAGGATGAGTTTGAAAAGAATTTTAAACAAGTAAAAGCTGATTTAGAAGAACTTGATAAAAAATATGAAGAAGCTATTAAAAATGCTCCTTCAAAAGAAATTTTAGTTTCACATGCTGCATATGGCTACTGGGAAGATCGCTATGGTATTGAACAAATAAGCGTTTCTGGACTTTCTCCAACTCAAGAACCTTCACAAAAGGAATTAAAAGAGATTGTAGAAACAGCAAAAGAACACAATATCAAATACGTTATCTTTGATGCAAACGTAACAAATAAAATCGCCACTCTTGTTCGTAAGGAAATTGGTGCAGAGTCTCTTACATTAAATAATATGGAAACACTTAGAGACCAAGATCGTGAAAACGGGGAAGATTACTTTAGCCTAATGAATAAAAACTTGGAAGCTTTGAAAAAGGCGTTA
This sequence comes from Priestia filamentosa, assembly GCF_900177535.1. Taxonomy (NCBI): domain Bacteria; kingdom Bacillati; phylum Bacillota; class Bacilli; order Caryophanales; family Bacillaceae; genus Priestia; species Priestia filamentosa. The sequence goes on along the minus strand of NZ_FXAJ01000004.1, from coordinate 295,945 downwards.
AATAGTAAATAATAAAATCCCTAGGGCTAATAGCCTTAGGGATTTTATTATTTACTCCTTCTTTCTTCTTTTTTTAAAAAGTTTGTTTTGCTTTTATGGAGGCATCTTTTAGATTGTAGTATTCAATTATAATGGGCTGTTTCACATAAATTTAAAGGTAACCTAGAAGACAAACAAACTAGAGATTTTTCAGTTACTAATAAACATATAAACGGCAAATGTAACAACATATAAAGCAAAAAAGCTGAGCATTACTTTCACAGACTTTTGAGAGACCTTAAAAGTGGAACCTCCTAATCCTTCTGTTAATATCTTTCCGATAAAAATAACCGCTGCTATTCCAAGTGATGCGATTGCTATGATAAAAAATAGTTGTTCCATTACAGTTTCCTCCTTTTAATAACTTCTGGTTTTCTTTGAATAAACATATAAACCGATAAAAGCGGCCAAAATATAAGCAGCAAAAATAGCAGATCCTCCAGCCTGAAGGGCAAAATCACTATATCCCATTTCATAATCGAATGTTTGCATACTGATGCGGTAAATAAAGGAGAATGGGAACAGTATCGAAACATTTCCACCTAGAAGAATCGTCATCACGAAGAAAGATAAAACTCCCGCAATCGAAACAACCATGATATTTTTTGTGATAGATGCAAGTAAAGCGGCAATAGGAATAACACATAAACTCAAGACTGTAAACAAAACAGAAGTTAGAAACATTGATAATACGTCATTAAAACTTTGTTCGTTTTGAAAGATGATCCATAATGTTGCCAAATGTAAAATATGATTCACAATGGAAATACTAAATAAAACAATAAATGTAGCGACAATCTTTGAAAAAATAAGCTGAAAATTTTTAAACGGATAAGACATCCAATTTAGCATTGTTTTATTCTTAAATTCGATATAAAAATAAAACCCTGAAAAGATAAACACAACAGCTGGTAATAAGAAGGCATACTGATTAAAGACAAACATATAATACTTGGTGGCATCATACTGAGTTGCCTTTAAAAACAGCCCTACTGTATTTACAATATAGGGGAAGAAACTTAGTACAAAAACAAAGTAAATGGATTTTAATCTTTTTAATTTCATAAATTCATTACGCACTAATAAATTCATTTTTCTTCTCCTTTGTTATAAGTTTTAAATATAAATCCTCTAAAGAAAGCGTGTAAGCTTCTATTTCCTCTGCTGAATAGCCATTTTGTTTTAATATGTCTCGCAATTGATCAGGTGGAAGAGTTGCAATAAATTCGTGAGTATCTCCATTGCTTGTCACTCTATAGTTTGTAATTTGTTCTTCTATGTCTTTATGGAAGGAAATATGCTTAGGCATCTTATATAGGAAAACCTCCTGATCATTTTTCATAAACTGAGATTCGAAAATAACCTCTCCGCCATTCATAATAATGAGTTCATCAGCCATTAGATTAATTTCACTTAAAAGGTGGCTTGATACGATAGCTGTTACTCCTTTGTCACGCACTTCTTTTAACAACATCTCTCTAACTTCCTTAATTCCTTGTGGATCAAGTCCATTTGTTGGTTCATCAAGTAATAAAAGACTTGGATTGTGAGCAATTGCTCTTGCAATGCCTAACCTTTGCTTCATTCCAAGCGATGTTTGAGAAAAAAGCTTATCTCTGTGCTCATAAAGACCTACCGTATTTAAAATCGAATAAATCTCCTGCTTAGACATTTTCTTTTGAACGTATTTTAAATGCAGAACAATGTTTTCATACAGCGTTAAATTATCATAAAACCCTGGGAATTCGATAATGCTACCAATTGAATTTCTTACGTCTTTTTTTGGGTTTTTGTATAGGTTAGATTCATTGAACAAAACCTCGCCTGATGTTGGGGGAAATATACCGAGCAACACTTTTAACAACGTTGTTTTCCCTGCTCCGTTTGGTCCTAACAGTCCATAAATCTTTCCTTTTTCAAATGACAAATCAATGTCTTTTAGAATTTGTTTATCTTTTAAAGAAACGTTAATGTGCTCTGCTTTTAAAATATTAACCATCAACTTTTCTCTCCCTTCATTTTTCTTTTGTTACTTTTAGTATAGACGCGCTAATTTAAATTAAGGGTTGATTTAAGTTTAAATTTCGTTTAAATTTCATTCCATTTTCTTACCACAATAAAAAAGACTGCCTTCTTAGGCAGTCTTCATTCTTCTTTTTGATAAATCTTAAAAGTAGTACCATTCTTCCCGCTTGAAATTTCTTGTGTTAATCCCATCTGCTTTACCATAATCTCCACAATTGATAGACCAATTCCTGAACCTTTATGATCTGGCTTTGCCTGTAAGCCAGGACCTTTATCTTCTACAATAAGGTACTCATATTTATCATCACTTTCAATACGCACAGATACATATTTTCCACTGCTCGCATGTCTCATAATATTTTGAAATAAGTTATCTAAAATACGCTTCATCCACACTTCATCAATGTTCCAAATTAAACTTTTTTCTAGACCAATATCAACTTCAAATCCCTCTTTTTCAAAAATTGGATACCAGGCTGTTAGCGACGAACGAATAATTTTTAATACATCTACCTTTTTTCTGTTCATAGGCATTTTTTGAGCTGTTAACAAATTAAACGAAGATAAGTTATCAATCAAATCTCCAACAAAACTAATTTTGTTATTAATAATCTCAACAGATTGCTTTCCTTGAGGAGATAAATTTTCTTCATTTAAGGTAAACGTATGTCCTCTTATAATCGTAAGCGGTGTTCTTAAATCATGAGAAACGTCTGAAATAAATTTCTTGCGCAGCTCTTCTTCTTGTATTTCTTTTCTCCGGCTTTCTTTTAATTTCTCTACCATTTTATTAAAAGAAAGCTCCACTTGACCTAGCTCATCTTTATTTTTCACTTTAAAGCCTTCTGGAATTCCATCTTTCCCTTCCTTTTCCATATGACGTTGGATAAAAATAAGACGTTTCTGAATCCCATAAAAGAAAAACCATGAAACAAAAATAAATAAGGCCCATAGAAATAACAACATCAAATACCATACATATACATATTTTTCACGTAAGATTTTCCACTTCGAACCTACATATTTTTCAGGAATCTCTAGCATTGCATAACCGTCTTTTGTCCCGTTACCAAGCTCTTCTTTCAACAACAGATCGTTCCCTTTACTGCCTTTCTCCATAAATTCAATTGTATATGCAATAGACCATTTTGAATTTGGCGTTTGAGAAGAATCAAAGTATACGTCTCCATCGGTACTAATCCAAACAATTCGCGCTTCCTTATATTCTTTTGAGTTATTAAAAAATGTTAGGATATCTTTTACGCTTTTTCCCTGTAAATGTTCTATATCATTTTTCCATTTTTCTTCAACTTTCTGAGGCTCATAGTGGATATCAATATTATTGCTTGCCACATTCATAAGAAGGAAATAATAAATGAAATTGACCCCAATGTAAGAAATCGGAAAGAAAAGGATTGATGCTACAATAATAAGTAGATATTTTTTAGAAAGCTTCATTGTCTAATTCGATACCCAATTCCTCGGATCGTTTCCACTATTTTTGGGTTATTTGGGTCCTTCTCAATTTTTTGTCGCAAATGTCTTATATGAACCATAAGCGTTTTATCCCCTTCAATAAATGTTCTTTCCCATACCATTTCATAGATTTGTTCTTTCGTTAAAATTTGATTTGGATGACGAAGCAAATAAAAGAAAATTTTAAGCTGTTTTTCTGTTAATAAAATCTCTTCGTCTTTCTCAACATTAATAAGTCGCTTTTCTTTTATATTTACTTTAAGATGATGGATTTCAATGCAGTCTTCACTTACTTTATCAAAACGCCTTAAAAGAATATCAATCCGGGCTGCAAGTTCTTCAGGATGAAATGGTTTAGTAATATAATCATCCGCAAAATTTAACCCTTTTAACTTGTCTTCAATTGAAGTACGAGCTGTTTGTAACAAAAGAGGAGTTTCAGCATTTCTTTTTTTAATACGCTGTCCAACCGTAAAGCCGTCCAAACCAGGAATCATAATATCCAACAACACCAAGTCTGCTTTCTCTACATATTTTTCGTGATCATATGATGATTTTAACCAAATGATTTCAAATCCTTTTGATTCTAAAAATGCTTTTGTAAAAGTACCAATTTCTGTATCGTCTTCTATGTAGAGAATAGTGTTTGTCAATCAGCTTCCCTCTTTCATTAGAATTTTTAATCTAGCTTACTTTTTATCCTTATTCTAACAAATAAAAAGCGGTATATCTTCTTCTTTTCTATAATAAAAAATGATAGTTAAGCTCTATTTCATCTCAGTCAATAAAAAAGAATAATTTTCGCCTAAGACTTTTTTACAAACTGAGAGAGATGGTATAGTATGTATGTATACTTATTTTACATATAGGAAAAAGGAGATTAATTATGGAAAAGATTCTTATTTTCGGTCATAAAAACCCAGATACAGACACAATTTGTTCAGCTGTTGCTTACGCTGAATTAAAAGCAGCTCTAGGCTTTGATGTTGAACCTGTTCGCTTAGGAGAGGTAAACGGAGAAACTCAATTTGCTTTAGACAAATTCAACGCTTCAGCACCTCGTCTTGTAGAAACTGTAGCAAACGAAGTAAACAGCGTAATCTTAGTTGACCATAACGAACGTCAACAAAGTGTATCAGATATTAACGATGTTCGTGTTTTAGAAGTTATTGACCACCATCGTATTGCAAACTTTGAAACAACTGATCCGCTTTACTATCGTGCTGAACCTGTTGGTTGTACAGCAACAATTCTAAACAAACTTTATAAAGAACACGGTGTTGAAATTAAAAAAGATACAGCTGGCTTAATGCTTTCAGCTATTATCTCAGACTCTCTTTTATTCAAATCACCAACATGCACTGAAGAAGATGTAAAAGCAGCAAAAGAACTTGCATCAATTGCTGAAGTAGATGCAGAAGAGTATGGCTTAGCTATGCTTAAAGCTGGAGCTGACTTAAGTGACAAAACGATCGCAGAACTTATCACATTAGATGCTAAAGAATTCCAAATGGGTGAGCATCGTGTTGAAGTAGCGCAAATCAATGCTGTTGACACAAACGATGTTCTTATCCGTCAAGAAGACTTGAAACATGCTATGTTAGAAACAATTGCAGAAAAAGGCTTAGATCTTTTTGTGCTTGTTGTAACAGATATTCTTAATAGCAACTCAATGGCGCTTGCAATCGGTAAAGAAACAGAGGCAGTTGAAAAAGCGTTTGACGTTTCTCTTGTTGACGACAAAGCTCTTCTAAAAGGTGTTGTGTCTCGTAAGAAACAAATCGTTCCACCACTAACTGAAGCTTTATCATAATAAAAATCCTTGGAGACCTCTCCAAGGATTTTTTCTATTAAACACCTTATTTTCTCACCAGTTAAGTTTCTCTTTGCAGTGCCTAATAAATAACTGAGGATTTTCCTTAACCAAGTAAGAAAACACTCCTTTTGTTGTATGTAAGTAGAGAAAACCATAGCTTTTTGTTGTAATCCGATACGAGACATCAAGAACTGCTTTAATAGCAAATTGCTCCGCTCCTGCTACAATTTTATCTTCGTAAAGTTCAAGCTGATATTCTAACTCCTCATATTCTTGACGATTATGTTTAATCTTTTTTGTAATATGGATATATGGATGTGAACTAATCATTCTTTTCCTCCTCCCTTACTATCATTCCCCTTTCCAACAAAAACACACAAAAGAGAGCACATACTAACTCCTTATAGTTTTCTTTTTAATAAAAAGGAAGACCTACAATAAGTATTAAATGATACTTATGAATGCGTAAAAATTTGAACTACTCTCCTTAGTTTAGTAAAAAAATTCACAAATATTATCTTGGTCTTTTTAGTTTCCTGAAAACAGCTCATAACATAAAAGCTAACTAAGATTGATAGATTCAGATTTATGAAAATGTTCTTCTTATAGGTAACACAAAAAAGCTAGGCATTCAATCATTTGATTCAATGTCTAGCTTTTTTTATTATTATATCTTATACGTAACCTTCGCTCTTCTCCATTGCTCAACAGCTCCACTTCCAGCTAAAACGCCAAAAACAATAAGCAGAAATCCAATAAATTGTGTTATATAAAGCGATTCTCCAAGAAAAAGATAAGATGAGATTAACGCAAAAAATGGGTTTAAATTAATAAATACGGCAGATTCGCTTGCCCCAATGTGTTGCATGGCATAATTGTATGTCATATGTCCAAAAGCTGTGGCAAGAAGTGCCGAACCTATGAAAACAAGCCAAATTAAATAGTTGTCTGTTTTCATCATAGCTAATCCTTGTGGCTCAACAGCAAGGCTAACAAAGAATAAACCAGCTGAGCCAACAATCATAAGCCATCCTGTCATAAGACGAGCATCAATGTTCGTTGAGGCTTTTTTAATAAGCACAAAACTGATTGCTTGGGATACCGCAGCTAAAAAGATTTGCACATCACCGTACGATGTACTAATTGCTCCGCCATGCCCTGCTACGAGAGCAAAACTTACTCCAAAAAACGCAAAAAGAATTCCAACTACCTTCATTATGCTAAACTTTACTTTTAACAAAAATAGAGATGCAATAGCTGTTAAGATAGGAACAAGGCCTAGAATTAGTCCTCCGTTCATAGCCGTTGTATTGGTTAAACCGACCGATAGAAAGTAGTGGTGACCAACAATATTGAACAGGCTCACAACACAAATAAAACTAAACTCTTTAAATGTGAGTTTTCGCACCACTCCTTTTACAGAAAGAAAAAGAAGGACAGCTACACCTGCTACAAAAATCCGGAAAGCGGTCATTGTGACAGGCGCAAATTCATTCACTAAAAGCTTGAGCCAAATAATATTTAATCCCCACATTGCCATTACTGCTACAAGAAGTGCATATACCGTTGTTTTCTTCACTTTTTCACCTGATTTCCCCTTATTCACATATCCAATGTTTATTGTAACTCCTTTCCAGCTTTCCTGAAAGAATGAATTTAACGGACAAAATAAAAAAATGGAAAAAGACCTAGTCTTTTTCCATCAGTGGCCAATCATATAAAAGTTAATCATAAAAGCGATACAAATAATATAAAGAAACGGATGAATTTCTCTATACCGACCTGTTAATAATTTTAGAAATGTATAAGCAAGAAAACCAAAAGCAAGTCCGTCCGCAATACTAAACGTAAGAGGCATCATAACAATTGTTAAAAATGCGGGAATAAGCTCTGTGAAATCTTCCATATTAATATTTTTAATATCACTAAGCATAAGCGCTCCAATAATAATAAGCGGAGGAGCTGTTGCGACAGTTGGAATGAACTGAATAAGAGGAGCTAAAAACAGAGTCAGTAAAAATAAAACAGCTACTGTTAACGATTTTAATCCTGTTCGGCCACCTTCTGTAATTCCTGTCGCATTCTCAATATATGTGTTAAGAGCCGTACTTCCAAATAAAGCACTTGCCATTGTACCGATAGAATCTGCTGTTAACGCCCGATTTAAATTAGGGATCTTTCCATTCTCATCTTCTAATCCTGCTTTACGTGATAATCCGATGAGTGTTGCTAATGTATCAAAAAGTTCAACAATTGTGAATGAAAACACAATAGAAAAGATACCATATGCAAATGCTGCTCCAATATCAAGTTTCATAAAAGTCGGCGCAACACTCGGTAAATGGATGGTGAGCACATCACTTACATGAGTTGGGAGACTTTGCACACCTGTGATCATGGCAAGAAGCGTTGTTAAGATAATCCCTAATATAATAGCACCTTTCATCTTACGTGCCATAAAAACAGCAGATAACAAAACTCCTACTAGCGCAATAATAGGACCTGAACTTGCTAACTTTCCTAACCCAACAAAGTTAGAATCGTCTCCTACAACAATTCCGGCATTTTTTAATCCAATAAAGGCCACAAAAAGCCCGATCCCAACTGTAATCGAAGATTTTAGCACAGAAGGAATAGCATCAATAATCTTCCCTCTTATCCCTGTTGCAGTGAGGATGAAGAAGATGACTCCTGAAATAAAAACAGCTCCTAGTGCTGTTTCCCATGAAAGTCCTTCTCCGATTACAACGGAATAAGTAAAAAAGGCGCTAAGCCCCATTCCAGGACCTGTAACAACTGGGAAGTTCGCCCAAAGAGCCATAAGAAGAGTACTAAAGGCAATAGCGAAAATTGTAGCTGCTAATGCTGCCTCTTTTGGCATTCCTGTCTCTGATAAAATAAGCGGGATTACAACGATAACATAACTTACAGTCATAAACGTTGTCAGACCTGCCAGCATTTCTTTTTTCACCGTCGTGCCTCGAGCAGATAGCTCAAAAAAACGATCCAAAAAAGCGAAAGAATCATTTGATGACTCCGGCTTTTGCTTTTCCAAATTCTTTCACTCCTTTTTTGCTGAAAGAAAAAAAGAACGGAAATATCCGCTCTGACATTTCATACGTATTGCGTTATATTATAATAAGAAAAAAAGAGATTTACTAGGGAAATAAGAGAAGTCTTTATTTTCAAATATTACGCACAGCGTAGATAGAGAAAGGATATATTCTACATGTTATTTTATTCAAGTCCCATTCGTTTACTCATCACACTCATACTTGCTGTTGTCGGAGGTACTATATTTTCATTTTTTCACATTCCACTTTCTTGGATGCTTGGCTCATTAACAGCAACGCTCGTCTTCTCACGATTTTCATCCTTTCCACTTCTTTGGCCTGTTCAATTGAGAAATGTAGGGCTTCTTTTGATCGGCTATATGCTTGGACGCTCGTTTACAAAAGAGACGTTGCTTCGTATGATTCATCATCTTCCATCAATGCTTCTTCTAACAATTCTTATTTTAGTATTTAGCAGCATCCTTGCTTATTATGTTTCAAAGGTAACAAATATTAATTTAAAGAGTACTTTGACAGGCAGCATTCCTGGAGGTCTTTCTCAAATGATTGTGCTTGGGGAAGAGCTGAAGGGAATTGATTTAACTGTTGTTACGTTTATTCAAGCAACAAGACTTATGGCCGTTGTTTTCACAGTTCCATTTTTGGCTTCTTTTTTTAGCAATCAAGAACGAACACCCATGAAAAATATTTTAACTACTTTCTCGCTTCATGATCTCTTTACATACATAGGGCTTCTTTTAATTGGTTTGCTATGTGCTATAGCCGGAAAGTATTTTAAACTTCCCACACGCTTCTTACTTGGCCCTATTTTAACAACTGGTATTTTTGTTATTGCAGGCGGGACAGCTCCACATCCCCCTGATCTTATTACGGATGGAGCTCAGCTCTTAATGGGTACATATCTTGGACTCATTTTAAAACCAAACAAACTCACACATAAAGCTCGCTTTAGTTTTTTTGCCATTCTCACAGCTTTTTCACTTATTTTGTTTTCTTTTCTTTCCGGAATGCTTCTTTTTTTATTTTTTAACATTCCTATAACAACTGCTTTCTTAAGTGTGGCGCCTGGAGGAATGGCTGAAATGGCCGTTGTAGCAGAAGAAGTTAAAGCATCACTAGCTGTTGTAACAAGTTTTCAACTGTTTCGCATCTTATTCATTTTATTTCTTATGCCCCCATTTCTGAGGTGGCTCTTTAAGCAAGCTTTTTTCAAGCGTTTAGAACAAAGAACAGATAAACAAAGAACATAAGTAAGAACCCCGCTTCTTTCCAAGTAGAAGTGGGGCTTTCCCAAAATAACAAAAGATGGGGATTTGGGTGTAGGGAACCTCAGTATGTATACTGAGAGATAAGATACATCTTCAGGAGACAATCTAATCTTATTTTTATAATAAAAGAAACTCTCTTTTCTCTCCACCTTTATGTAAGAACTTCTAACATATTTATTCTCTTCTTGTTCCCTCTCCTCTCTTTCTCACTTATATAATAGAAAATAAATTTCTTCATGTCATTTTCTATAACGTTAGATAAACAAAGAAAGTTGCTTTTTTTATAAAAATATGAGTAAAAAAGTCATATTCTCCACATACTACCTTTAATACTTTGAATAGAAGGTGAGAAAAGTGAAAAAGATGGTAGTTAAAGTTGCTGCCTCTCTGTTTATTTTATCATGGACAATGGTTGCTCCTGTTGTATACGAAACAATGTCACATCAAACACTAGCAGCAGGAGATATAAAAGGAAAATGGGAAAACACTCAAAGTGGAACAATGATGGAACTAACACCTAGTGGACAACTCCTTCGCTCAGGCGTTAAAGTTGGTAAATATCAAATTGTCAGTGCAACAGAACTTCAGCTTTCAACAGAAGCTGGGGTACGTACTGTTAAGTATGAATTGGAAGGTAACACATTAAAATGGGGTAAGCATTTAGAAGAAACATTTAAACGTGCTCAATAAAAGAGGAATCGGCTTAAGCCGATTCCCCTTTCTCTAATAAAATAATTAGGCCCATCATAAGGACAGTTGTCACAATACTTAACGTAACAATAAAGGAAGTTGAAGCAGTCGCAATAGCACTTATATCCTTCATTGAAAAGTAGAAGATTGAAAGAAGAATAATAAAGGATGGCAAAATTAAAAAGGTAACAAGTGGTCTTTTTGCTTTGACTCTAATCCAACGATATAAGGTTTCAACGATAACGCTTCCTGTCAGCATAACTAAGCCAAGAAAATAATAAGAAATAGCACTCGGGCTTTTTATGGCATCTTCTACAATTATTGAAAGAAACTTTGCTAATGAAATATGTATAACAATACCAATATTAAAGCCAGCAATGAGCTCCCACCCTTTATATTTCAAGGTTGAAAAGCGATTTATAATTAGTCCAAGAGAAAAATAGAGTAAAAACAGAACAACAAACCATATATAATATAAAGAAGGAAGATCTCCAGAAAAAAGCTCGATTAAAAAATTCACTCCTACTTTTAATACTTCAATAAGTACGCTTTCCACTCCTTTAAATTAAGATGCGTTATGAAGAACACTTGTGAAACTTACTGTAATTGTCGTTCCTTTCCCAACTTCGCTTTCTACATTAATTTCCGCGCCGTGTAATTGTGTAATTTGTTTAGATATCGCCATCCCAAGACCTGTTCCATAGCTTCGCTCTTCTGTGTTTGTTCCCCTGTAATAGCGTTGAAACAGGTTAATTTTTGTCTCTTCGCTCATTCCTGAACCATTGTCTTTTACGCTAATAAAAACATCCTCTTTTGTAGCCAAAATAGACACCCACACATTTGTACCTTTCTCATTATGCTTAATGGCATTTGCAATAATGTTTTCTAACACGCGCTGAAATAACGCTTGATCAATAGAAACATAAATAGATTCTTGATAACTTTCAAAATGAAGGTGCTGGCCATGACTTGGATCATTAATAAACGAAATGACACAGCGCCTTACAAATTCATTCAATTCCACCTGTTCATAGTCAAGTGAAATTTGATCATTTTGAAGTCTGTACGTTAAATTTAAATCATTAATAAGCTCAGACATATACGCTCCTTTTTGTAAAATTGTCCGAGCAAACTTTTGAGCCTCTTCCTTACTCCAATTATACTGCTCATCTGCTACAAGAAGCTGTGCATATCCGTTAATCGAAGCAAGTGGAGTTTTTAAATCGTGAGAAAGCCCTGTAATCCATTCTTCGCGCATCTCGTCAATCCGAAGGCGCATTTCTTTGTTGGAACGAAGCTTTTCAGTTAAATGAGCAAGGGATGTGTTGACTTCCCGGAAAAGGCGATACGACCTTTTTAACTTTCCATTTTTCTTAAAAGCTTTGCTTTCTTTTCTCTTTGTTAACGGTTCTTCATACTTACCGTAGGCTAAATTATGAAGCCATTCCACCATATGTAGCGTTGGTTTTGTAAGACGCCTTGAATACCAAAGAGCAAAGAGGATCCACATCATTAAAATAATAACGGCTACAAAAATAAAGATGTGTATGGCGTATTCTTCAAACGATTGAGCATTGCTATACGGAAATTGAATCTGAGTATCATGCGGGACATTTACGACCCATGTTCTTCCTGTCTCTTTATCATAGCGAGAAGAAATGTCTGTTTCATATCTTGCGTCATATGTGGCATTAGATGTTAAATCTTCTAAAGTATATTGATCTTTACTATATTTAGTTTTATTAAAAGAGAATTCTTCTCCCCCATCTTTACTAAACACTTGAAGAGAAGCATCATTTTTTCTTAACTCTTTTTTCAACTGTTCTGGAAGTATCAATTCTCCTTCTTTAACTTCCCCATCCTGTTTAGCTTTTTCAATCCACTGCTCAGCTTTTGGTTTTTCACCGTAAAGAAGCGTATACTTCTCACTGCTTCCTCGATAAAGAAAAAGTTGATAGTTTGACTCAGTTCTTCTTTCCCATTTATCTGCAAGTTCTGCTGGATTGTAGCGTGTTGGAACATCACTAGGAGTATAAAAAGAGGCTTTTACATGCCCTTTATTATCTAATACTTGGAGCCAGCCTCCATGTTCTTTAATAGCATCTAAATATTTTTGGCTGAATTTTACTTCTACTTCTCCTTCCTCCATAAAATCTCCCATGTATTCAAGGCCACCTCTAGCAAAGTCTCGTTTCATTTCATACTCTCCCATACCAAATCCAAGAAACATAAAAGCACCAAAAGTGACAAGAAGAACGAGTATCATAGAAAGTAACGATTGCCATCCATAATGAAAAATAAACCTTCCTTTTAATTTCATGACAAAGTTCCTTCCGTCATAAGCTTATACCCGAGTCCTCTTACCGTTACTAGATGTTTTGGCTTACTTGGATTTTCTTCAATTCGTTCCCGAATGCGACGAATATGAACCATTACCGTATTTTCATCACCTTCAATAATCCGTTCGTTCCATACTTTCTCATAAATTTGTGCTTTGCTAAACACTTGATTTGGATGCTTACAAAAAAAGAGAAGAAGCTGAAAAACTTGAGCAGGACACTCTATTTTTTGTCCTTTCACTGTAAGCTCTCCTGCTCGTTCACAGATCATCACGTTTCCAAATGAAAACTGTTCTTGCTCACGTGTGACTTCTGCTTCATTTAATCCACGACGTCTTAGCTGTGCTTTAATGCGGGCCACAACTTCAAGCGGATTAAATGGCTTTGTAATATAGTCATCTCCTCCAATCGCAAATCCTGTTAATTTATCAAGATCTGACTGACGTGCCGTTAAAAATAAAATAGGGGCATTTGTAAGCTGCCTAATTTGCGGACACAAGTCAAATCCAGAGCCATCTGGAAGCATAATATCTAACACAATTAAATCAAACTGTTCTTGCTTACAATATGAAAACGCGTCCTTTACGTTATGAGCTATTTTAATATTTGAAAAGCCTTCTTTCTTTAGTACAACACCAAGCATTTCTGTTAAAGCCTTCTCATCATCAACAAGTAATATTTTTTCATTGTTCATCACTAACACTCCTTGGAACATTATTCCTAATAATCCAATCGTAGCATTATCCTAAAAAATTGAGAATTACTTTTTATGACTATTTAACCATAATTAAGGTATTGTTAAGCTAGTAGTTGAAGGCTGGTAATGTTCATACGATATAGTGGAGTTAGAACTTATATAAAGGAGATTAAATATATGAAAAATGCTCTTTCCCCTCTCAGAGGTGCTGAACGAATTTCTTCTGTTGATACAATGAGAGGCTTTGCTCTCTTTGGAATTTTGCTTGTTAATATGCTCATTTTTCAATATGGACTATTTGGTGAATATGAATATATTGAAACAGCTCAAGGATTGGAAAAGATTTCAGCCTCCTTCATTAATATTTTCGGTACCGGAAGCTTTGTAACCCTTTTTTCTTTTCTATTTGGATTTGGTGTTATGATTTTAAGAGATCGAAGTCGAGAAAAACAGCGACGTTTTTGGACCGTTTACTTACGCCGCCTCCTTCTTCTTCTCGCATTTGGACTTTTACATGGAACTTATATTTGGGAAGGTGATATTTTAACATCTTACGCTTTATGCGGCTTTTGTTTATTTTTGTTTCTCTGGTGCAAACCAAAAGTATGGCTTACAATTGCTCTTGTAATTATCGGTTTGATGAGCGCCTTTTCATTTATTCCTGCCGAGGAAGGAAGTGAAGATACTCTAGAAGCAAGTCCTTCCTACCTTGCACAAGAAAAAGAAGTATATGCAACAGGCTCTTATAGTGAAGTTGTTCATTTTAGAAACAATAGTATGCCTTTTGAAGATACAAGCGATGGAGAGATGATTGCTTTTGGTATCTTTGGTGTTCTTGCTTCTCTTCCTATGTTCTTTTTAGGAGCATATGTTGCTGCTAAGAGGTGGCTGCATGAGCCAGATCGCTATGTTTCTCTTTATAAGAAAATGTGGTGGATTTCTCTTCTCATTGGATTTCCATTAAAAATCGTCCCACAATTTTTGCAAAATGAAAGTTTAGAAGGTCTTAGTGCTTCATTAGGAGCTCCTCTTGTCGCCATTTTTTATATTTCAAGCATTGCTCTTTTAACCTATAGTAATCGATGGAAAAAGCTATCTAATGCGTTAGCTCGAGCTGGAAAACTTTCTCTAACAAACTATCTTTCTCAATCCATCTTCTTTACCTTCCTTTTTTATGGATATGGATTTGGATTATTCAGTAAAGTAGGGGTTACAAGCGGTATCGTATTTACCCTTGTTTTCTTTACGATTCAGCTTTTCCTTAGCAAACTGTGGCTCCAATTCTTCATTATTGGACCTTTAGAATGGATTTGGAGACTTTGGACATATTTGAAGATTCCTAGCATTAAAAGAAAGAAAAAAAAGCGGCCTACGCAAATTTCCGCTGGTCTGTAATCTATCTTTCTATTTACAAAAAAGTATCTTTCTTTTATGATGTGTATAAGCGAAAAAACTGTATAGTACAACGCACTAGGGGTGCTAATTAGCTGAGATGTGAATTTTTGTTCCGATCCCTTATAACCCGATCTAGATAATACTAGCGTGGGGAAGTGTAGCAATATACGACTTTTATGTTGATTGACTCTACATTTTTGTCTATTTTACTGCATCTTCCTTAAGATGCAGTTTTTTTGTGTTCATAAACTTTTAGGAGGAAGTAGAAATGAATGAACAGCTTTGTGGAACAAGTAGGATCTATGGATGTCGCTTCTCTCTTTATCCAATGTGCGATAACTTTATTGAAGTGATTAAAACGGCGCTAAGAGAGGTTGATACATCAAAAGTATGGATTAAAACGGATAATGTGAGCACATGTGTACGCGGAAGGAATGAACATGTTTTCGACGTTGTAAAAGCTATTTATCTTCATGCAGCTAAAACAGGAACTCACGTTGTATTGAATGGTTCCTTCTCTGTTGGATGTCCTGGAGATTCTGAAGGTGATGTTTACTTATCCGAAGATGATGTGCTCTTAAACGAGGAGAAAAGCAAGGATATTTCGATTGAAACAGCTATGCAGTTCGCTCTTTATCCAATGGGGATTCCTCACTATATGGACGTGATTGTGGATGGCGTTAACACAGCAAAAGACGAGGGAGTATTTGTTGCTGGTGTTCACTATGCAACACATCTTGATGGCGATACGCACACTATTTTCAGGACAATTAAGGATGCTTTTCTTTCTTCTCACAAAGAAGCAAGTCACGTTGTAATGACCGTCAACTTATCAGCAAACAGCCCTTCAACAAAAAGAAAGCCTGGTGATGGAAAATGACAAAGAGCTGGAAACTAAAAGAAATTGTCGTAATGTCGGCATTAGCTGTTGTGTTTGCTGTTGTGTACCTTCTTTTCACACAGCTT
The DNA here is from genome assembly GCF_900177535.1 of Priestia filamentosa. Classification (NCBI taxonomy): domain Bacteria; kingdom Bacillati; phylum Bacillota; class Bacilli; order Caryophanales; family Bacillaceae; genus Priestia; species Priestia filamentosa. The sequence goes on along the minus strand of NZ_FXAJ01000004.1, from coordinate 280,160 downwards.
GGAAACATTTTATTTGGAATGTTCGGACTCTTAGTATATGAATTTATTTTCGGAATATGGTTTATCGTTTCAATTATTACAGCCTATATCATTAGAAAACCAGGAGCAGCCCTCATTTCAGAAACAATTGCTGCTGCTGTTGAACTGCTGATTGGAAACGCCTCAGGTCCTCGTCTTCTTTTAACAGGAGTTGTCCAAGGGATAGGTCCTGAGCTTGTATTCGCAGCTACTGGTTGGAAACGATACTCGCTGCCGATTCTTATGCTAGCTGGTATGGGTGCCTCTGTAACAAGCTTTATTATGGGCTATTTCTTGTCCGGCTACAATGCTCTTGACCCTTCTTATGTTAGTACAATGCTTACTGTCCGACTTGTCAGCGGAGCTCTTCTCGCTGGTTTACTTGGTAAATGGCTAAGTGATCAATTGGCAAACACAGGTGTTTTAAATGGGTTTGCGCTTGGAAAAGAACATAAAAAACGGGTGGGAACAAAAAATGATCGAAAATCGACTGCCTCTTAATGTTAAAAATTTAAGTTTTTCATTTGAAGAAGATGAAGAAAAAAAGCTGAAGAATATTTCCTTTTCAGCCTCTAAAGGTGACAGTATTTTTGTATTAGGACCAAGTGGTGCAGGCAAAAGTACCCTCACGCTTTGCCTTAATGGATTGTATCCAGAGGCTGTTGACGGTAGTTTGAATGGAGAAGTACAAATTTTCGGAAGAGACCTTTCTTCCTTTGAAACTGGAGAAGCCTGCCAATATGTAGGGGTAGTATTTCAAAATCCAGATAATCAGTTTTGTATGTTAACGCTCGAAGATGAAGTTGCTTTTGGGCTTGAAAATATTAACTATCCAAAAGAAAACATGGAAGAGCGAATTGATGAAATGCTCTCCCTTGTTGGACTTCTTCCTTATAAACAAAGCTCTATTTCAATTCTATCTGGAGGTCAAAAACAAAAGCTAGCACTTGCTTGTGTGCTCGCTCTTCAACCAGACATTCTTATTCTAGATGAACCAACTGCAAATCTTGATCCTGCTTCAACGAAAGAACTTGTTTCACTCGTCTCAACGCTACAGGAGGAATATAAATTTACGCTTTTAGTTATTGAACATAAATTAGATGATTGGGTTCATCTCATAAAGCGCTGTTTAGTTTTTAATAAAGACGGAGAAATGATCCTTGATACTTCGTTAGAAGACTGTTTTAAACATCATTATGAACTTTTGATTGAACATGGGACATGGATTCCGCATATTAGTTCCCTTGCCTATACAGGAATTGAAAAAGGCTGGTACAAAAAAGGAGCTCTCCCTCTTTCAATGGAAGAGTTTCTAAAAGGACTTCAGTCTTCTCCTCCCTTTTTCAATAGAAAGAAAAAGAAAAGAGAAAAAGAAACGCTTATTGATGTTCAAGATGTTTCTTTTTCTTATCAAAAGAAAGGCCCTTCACTTCTTACCAATCTTTCTTTTAAAATTGGCCGAGGCGAAATCGTAGCTCTTATTGGAACAAATGGTGCTGGAAAGTCTACGCTCTCCACCTTGCTTTCTCGTTTAAAAAAACCTTCTTCAGGCCAAATTTTATTAGAAAATAAAAATTTAAAAGAATGGGATGAAAAAACACTTCGTCAAAAAACAGGCTATGTGTTTCAAAACCCAGAGCATCAGTTCGTAACAGATAGTGTTTTTGAAGAAGTAGCATTTGGCCTTCGTCTACAAGGTTTATTAGAAGAAGAGGTAACAGAGAAAACGAAACATGTGCTAGAGGTATTCCAGCTTTTGCATGTTAGAGATCAAAATCCCTTTTCACTAAGTCAAGGTCAAAAGCGACGCTTAAGTGTAGCAACAATGCTTGTCGATGAACAATCCTTTTTAATTTTAGATGAACCAACGTTTGGACAAGATGCACAAACAACAAAAGAGCTACTAACCCTTTTAGATCAACGTGTCAAGGACGGGACAACAGTACTTTTAATTACTCATGATATGGAGCTTGTTCACGAAAAAGCTGATCGAGTTCTCGTTTTACATGAAGGAAAGTTGCTTTTTAATGGACCGACAGAATTCCTTTGGGAAGAACAAGCTTTGCTTGAAAAAGCCAATCTTGACCTCCCGCTCGAAATAAAAGTTCAATGTGCGCTAGAGAAAGAAGGTGACCTCCTTGCAACTTGAAGAGATTAATCCTGCCATAAAAGGACTTGTTGTTTTACTGTCTGTTATTTTCTTATCGCTCTTTTTGACAGTGTGGACGCCTTTATTATTCTTTATCATCACCGTCTTAGCCACATTTGCATTTGGCAAGGTTTCTTTCAAAAAATGGCTCCTTGTTCTGCTTCCTTTTCTGCTTGTGGCTTTTGGCTACTTTTGGACTTCTATTGTTTTTGGGGATGAAGAATTTAAAACAGGAAGCAAAGTTATCGCTCATGTTTGGTTTATTACGGTTACAGAGACAACGCTTCAAAATGGACTTAGCCTTGCTTTAAGAGTGCTTGGTTTTGCCTCTCTCTCATTGTTATTTATTTTTACTACAGATAAAACAGAGCTGATGTTAAGTCTTATGCAGCAATGTAAGCTGCCACCTAAATTTGCTTACGGTATACTAGCAGGTTATCGCTTTTTACCCCAGATGAAGGATGAGTTTCAAACCATTCAAAATGCTCATCGTATTCGCGGAATTAAACGAGCAACAACGCTTAAAGACCGAATTCATCAGTTGAAGCGTTATATTATTCCTCTTTTAGCAAGTGCTATTCGTAAAGCAGAACGAACAGCACTTGCTATGGAGTCAAAAGGATTTACAGGAGCGAAAGGACGCGTTTTTTATAAAACAACGTCTATCAAAAAGAAGGATGCCATTTTCCTTCTCTCCACTTTCCTCGTGATGGCCATTTGCTATTATGCTCCTAAGCTTTTTCAATTTACGTTTTAACACAAAAAGGAGCGATTTCTCATACGAGAACTCGCTCCTTTTGTGTTACATCATCATTCGTTTTCCTTCTTTTAGCTCTACTTCTTGTTTAAACTCTTTTCCTTCTCGCTTGCCTTTTACTCGAATAAAGTAGTAAATATAACAAGCAATGAAAAAGCCGCCTCCCCAATAAAGAGCTAATCGTTGTTCTCCATCAAACGCCATGCTTGCCATAACGATAAGATTTGCAATTAAAGCCACTGCAGGTAAAAATGGATAAAGCGGAGTTTTGAACTTTAAATCTTCTACTTTTCCGCCTTGTTGCACATATTTCTTTCTAAATGCTAGATGTGACCAGGTAATGGCAATCCAACCAATTTGCGCTCCTAATCCTGCAAGTGACAGAAGCCAAACAAATACGGTTTCTGCTGCAAAAACGCTTGAAAGAAGCGATAAGAGTGCTACAGCAAGTGTAATCAGCAACGCATTCATTGGAATCCCTTTTTTATTTACTTTAGCAATTGAAGGGCTTGCCATTCCTTCTTTAGAAAGCGAATAAAGAATACGAGTTGCTGCATAAAGACCTGAGTTTGCAACAGATAAAAGTGCAATTAAAATTACAAAGTTCATAATATCTGCTGCATACGGTACTCCAACTTTATCTAACACAGCCACGAACGGACTTTCAACAACGCCCGCCTGCTCTCTTGGTAATACCCCTGCTACGATAACTACAGAAAGAACAAAGAAGAAAAGCGTTCTCCATACCGTTTGTCGAATAGATTTTGGAATTGTTTTTTCAGGATTTTCACTCTCTCCTGCCGCAATCCCGATAAGCTCTGTTCCTTGGAACGAAAAGTTTACGCTAATCATCGTAATAAGAAGAGCCGTTACGCCATTTGGAAAAAGACCGTCGCTAACAAAGTGAGAGAAAAACGGCGCGCTTTCTCCACCTTTCATGTCTACAAGCCCAAACATTGCGGCTCCGCCGACAATAATAAATAATAAAATAGCTAATATCTTAATACTCGAAAAGACAAATTCAGATTCCCCAAATGCCTTTGCTGATAAAGCATTTAGTAAAAAGACAACTATAGTAAAGATTAAACACCACATCCAAATTGGCGAATCTGGAAACCATCGTTGCATAAGCTGACCTGATGATAAAAACTCTAGGGCAACCGTTACACCCCAACCTAACCAGTATAGCCAGCCAATCGCAAATCCCGTTGCAGGACCAATAAATTTTGTAGCATATGTCTGGAATGATCCCGATTCAGGCATTGCAACAGACAACTCACCTAAACAAACAAGGGTTAAGTACATTACAAGTCCACCTACTAAGTATGATAAAACCGCACCTAGTGAACCTGCTTGGTTAATTGTATATCCTGACCCTAAAAAGAAGCCTGTTCCAATACAGCCTCCTAAGGAGATCATAAACAAGTGTCGGGCTTTCATTGTTCTTTGTAAGCCATTATTTTGTTGTTCATTATTACTCATTAAAACACTCCTTTAACCATATTCAAAATAATGAATAGGTTATACATAAAATAAGCTCATTTCTCTATTCTACTGAACTTGAAAGAGAAGTTCTAGAGGTAAATAAATAGACTGAATATTAGTTTATTTGAATAATTTTACACTTGGTTTTTTTCTCATCACAAATAGCCGGTAAAAAGGCAGTACAGCACATTTTCCACCGGCACTCCACTTTTTCTTCTTTCACAATAATTACATCATTATACATAACAAGCGAATTTTTATTAAGGGGCTAACGAACTAGAAATTTAATCTATTCATGACTCTTCATTTATTTTTATGCTTCTTGTTTTGTAAAGAATCAATATGCCCTATGATAAGAAGTAAAATAGCGAAAAATAGTTTACTATACGAAGATAGCGATATACTCTCCATCCAGTCGTCTACAATGGAAAGAGATCCATAAAGAAAGAGAAGTTCTACTCCATACTTTAAAAGAACGGTTACTTTAAACTGTGCAGAGATCCCTGTTACTATAATCTTCAATAGATACTCAAAAGCTCTAGAAATCCACTTACAAAAGAAAGAAGTAAAATAAATAAGCAAATAGACCAAATAGAGTCATAACTCGACTTTGAAATATGAAAAAAACCAACTGTTCCAAATAAAACACCAAAGAAAATGACACTAACTGAAAATAAGACGAGAAGTACAATTAAAGTTATAGCAATGATATGGCTTCCTACGCTTTTTGAATTTCTCTTCATAGTTTCCCTCCTAACCATTATTTTAATCCTCATTCTTCTTTCTTCACAATAAAAATAAGACACGGCTGTATGCCGTGTCTTATTTTTCTCTTCTGGCGAAATCGACGAACTGAAATTTATCAAGGCGATGTCTTGATTCCGTGTATTGAAAAAGAGTCGCATCTTCAAGATAAACGTAGTTGCGCACAACAACAACGTGGTCATATCCTTTTAAATCTAAATATGCGTAGTCTTCTTCTGTGCATTTTTCCACAACAAATTCTTTTTTAGCAAAACTGATAATCAACCCTAAGTCTTTCTCTAAATACTCGTAAATAGAGTTCTTACAAATCTCAACTGTCAATTGCTCAACAATACTTTGTTTGAAGTAATCTTTGTCTAAAATAACATTTTCCCCATCAAAATTTCGTGAGCGGACAACTTGCCACACCTTCTCTCCTGGCGAGAGTTCTAACACTTTCTCTAAAAATGCGTTCCCTTCCATTTCCGTAAGCTCGTTTACTTTTGTTTTAGGTGGATTACTCATCTCTTTAGAAAGCTCTTTAAAGCTAACAAGGCCTGAAATAGGGAGGTTAAATTGTGTCATATCCAGAACAATGGATCCCTTTCCGCGAATCTTTTGGATATAGCCGTTTTGAGCTAACAAGTTTAGCGATTTACGAATTGTTTCTCTTGATGTTTTATAATGCTCGGCAAGTTCGTGCTCTGAGGGAAGTTTGTCACCTGGCTTGTACTCCCCTCTTTTCACGTCCTGTACAATATTTTGATATATACTCATATATTTATTTTCTTTCATTTTCATCACCATTATAAAGTGTAATTGTTGTTCATTACATATGGCAATAGCTATTATTACTTTTTCGAAAGATAAATAACTGATTCATAAGGTCGTAACGTTATCGTTCTTTGTAATGAAGGAGCATCATTGTAGTTTCCTAACAGAAGCTCACCATTTTCTATCACACTTTCAGGTAAAGAAAATGATTGGTCTTCACTATAAAAGTTATTGAGTACAACAAGCTGTTCTTCTTCTGTATTACGTGTATACGCAAAAATTCGTTCATCTTTTCGTAATAATAGCTTATAATCTCCTTCTGTAATTATATTGTACGTTTTTCGAAGGTCTATCAATTTTCGATAGTGATAAAAAATGGACTCTTCATCTTCTAACGCTTCTTTCACATTAATATGTTCATAGTTCGGAGCAAGTGAAATCCATGGTGTTCCTGTCGTAAAACCACCATGCTCATCACCATTCCACTGCATTGGTGTTCTCGAGTTATCCCGAGACTTTTGCTTTAAAATGGCTAGAATTTCTTCCTCTGACCATCCTTCTTCCTTTTTTTCTTTAAACATATTCAGTGATTCAACATCGCGATATTGTTTAATATCACTAAAATAGGGATTTGTCATTCCAATCTCTTCACCTTGATAAATGTATGGTGTTCCTTTCATCATATGAACAACAGTTGCGAGCATTTTTGCTGATTCTTTATGATATTCTTGATCATTTCCATAGCGGGAGACAACTCGCGGCTGGTCATGGTTGCACCAAAAAAGTGCATTCCAGCCGTCCCCTTTGTCCATATATTCTTGCCAGTGTGAGAGGATTTCTTTGAGCTGTAAGAAATCAAATGGTGCGTTGCTCCATTTCTCACCGTCTTTATAATCTACTTTCAAATGATGAAAGTTGAAGGTCATATTCAGCTCCTGTCTTTCCGGATTTGTATACTTTACACATTCCTCTGGAGCTGTTGATGACATTTCCCCAACTGTCATTACGTTATATTTTGAAAATACCGTTCTATTCATTTCATTCATATATTCATGAACACGCGGACCATCTGTATAATATTTACGTCCATCTCCATTATCATCATCTAAAAAGCGCTGATCTTTTGAAATCACATTAATAACATCAAGACGGAAACCATCCACACCTTTTTGGAACCAGAAGTTCATCATTTTATAAACTTCTTGGCGTACCTTTTCATTTTCCCAGTTTAAATCAGCTTGGGTAACATCATAAAGGTGCAAATAATATTGGTTGCTATCTTCGTCATATTCCCATGCAGATCCACCAAACTTGGATTTCCAGTTCGTTGGTGGCCCCCCTTCTTTTCCTTCTTTCCAAATATAGAAATCTCGGTAAGGGTTAGAGGGACCTTTCTTTGCTTCTTTGAACCATTTATGGGCTGTTGATGTATGATTAACAACAATATCCATAACAATTTTTAATCCTTTTTCATGCGCTTGAAAAAGAAGGTCTTCGAAATCTTCCATTGTTCCATAAGGTTCATAAATCTTATAATAATCACTAATATCGTAACCGTTATCGTTTTGAGGTGATTCATAAATTGGGGTTAGCCAAATAACATCAACACCTAATGTTTTTAAGTAATCAAGCTTTTTTGTAACCCCTTTAAGATCGCCAACTCCTGTTCCTTCTGTATCATAAAAACTTTTAGGGTAGATTTGATAAACGACGGCCTTTCTCCACCATTCATATTTCATAACCTTTTATCCTCTCCTCTTTTTATCTCTTTATTGGCTTATAGAACGTTTTACTTCCACTTCTTTTCGATTTGCGAATTTCCCCATTACAAGGGTTAATAAAAACGGAACAACAATGCTTATGCCCATTCCTATGAAAAAGACAGGCCAAAATGATGGAATAATAGAGAAAAAGGCTGGTAAACCTCCAACTCCAACAGATGAAGCTTTAACAAGATTTGTTGCTAACACTATTCCTCCAATAGCAGAACCGATAATTGCCGCAATAAAAGGATAGCGGAAACGTAAATTGACGCCAAACATGGCTGGTTCTGTAACACCTAAGTAAGCAGAAAGAGATGAAGCACCTGCAAGGCCTTTGACTTTTTCATTTTTTGTAACAAGCATCATCGCAAGAGCCGCTGATCCTTGTGCAATATTAGAAAGAGCAAGCATAGGCCACAAGAAAGTTCCGCCAATTGTACCAATAAGCTGAAGATCAACTGCTAAAAACGTATGATGCATTCCTGTAATAACAAGCGGCGCATAAAGCCCTCCGTATACAAGTCCTCCAACAATTGGAGCTTTATCAAATAAATAAACAACTCCGTCTGTAATAAGACCACCAAGATTCATTGTGATTGGACCAATGATAATAAAGGATAAGAACCCTGTTACTAAAAGAGCTACTGGAGCTACCACTAACAGCTGAATCGCATCTGGTATTCTTTTTCTTAAGAATTTTTCAATTTTAGCAAGAACGTACGAAGCTACTAACACAGGCAGAACTTGCCCTTGGTAACCAACTTTCTCAATTTCAAGACCAAATAAGTTCCATGTTGCAATATCACCTTTAGTTTGCGCTTCTCCATATCCCCACGCGTTTAAAAGATCTGGGTGGACAAGCATCAATCCGAGAACAATTCCTAATATCGGACTCCCCCCAAATTTTGTCACCGCTGACCAACCGATTAATCCAGGCAAGAAGGTAAAGGCTGTATTAGCAATTAAATTAATAATATTTGCAAAGTCTCCCCATTGTGGGTATACATCAACAACAGATTTGCTATCAAAAAAGATATTTGGATTTGTTAATATGTTATTAATCCCCATTAAAAGACCTGCGGTTACGATAGCTGGAAGAATCGGAATAAAGATGTCAGCAAGAGCTTTGACAGCACGTTGAAGCGGATTCATTTTTTTAGATGCTTCATCTTTCACTTCTTCTTTTGAAGATTCTCCAACACCTGTAATGTTTACAAATTCCTTGTACACTTTATCAACTGTTCCCTGTCCAATAACAACTTGAAATTGTCCATTTGTTGAGAAAGATCCTCTAACAAGATCTATATTATTTAGATCTTCATGATTTACTTTACTCTCATCTTTTAACACAAGTCGTAAACGTGTGACACAATGTGTTGCTGTTAAAATATTTTCTTTTCCTCCTAAAGCATGGACAATCTGTTCTACAGATGCTCTGTTCACTATGGAAACGCCCCCTTATTTGTTAACGCTTACAAATCAATCATTTAATTCCCTTTTTAATAAAATTCAATAAAAACAAAAACATGTATATACAAGTTACATTGTTATTTTACCTTGTATATACATGTCTCGTCAACTATAAATAAACGGCTTTCATTTTCTTCCTCTTCTTTCTTCATGTATAATAAAATACGAATAGTAGATTATGAATTTTAATCTATCCATCATATGTTTTTAGATTAGGCTGGTGATTATTTTGGTAGAATTGAAAAACGCAGAAAGTATGCTATTAAAACACTTTGGATATGAAACATTTCGTCCTGGACAGGAAGGAGTGATTACGAGCATCCTCGAAAAACGAAATACGCTCGGTATTATGCCAACTGGCGGTGGGAAATCAATTTGTTATCAAATTCCGGCTCTTCTTTTTGAAGGAATTACCCTCGTTATTTCCCCATTAATTTCCCTCATGAAAGATCAGGTAGACTCTTTAAACTCTATTCATATCCCTGCTACATTTTTAAATAGTTCTCTTTCACATGAAGAAATATCAGATATAATGTGGGAAATTGAAAACGGCATTTATAAAATTGTATATGTGGCACCAGAACGGTTTGAGTCTTTAGAATTTGTAACATGGCTTGAGAAGCTCCCTTTAACATTTATTGCTTTTGATGAAGCTCACTGTATTTCAAAATGGGGTCATGATTTCCGTCCAAGCTATCGGTCTATTGTAAACCGTATTTTTTCTCTTCCTCAAAATGTTGTTGTAGCAGCTTTAACAGCAACTGCTACAGAAGAAGTAATGAACGATATATGTACTCTTCTTTCTATTGAAAAAGAAGATACCTATGTAACAGGCTTTGCACGAGAAAATTTATCGTTTCAAGTTCTGCGTGGAGTTGATAAGCAAAAATACCTTCTACAGTACATTGAAAATCATCAAAAAGAGGTAGGGATTATTTATGTTGCTTCTCGCAAACTCTGTGACCAACTCTCAACATTATTAACTAAAAAAGGAATTAAAGCTCGAGCTTATCATGCTGGTCTTTCAGACGTTGAGCGACAAGAGGCTCAAAATGATTTTATTTATGACAACTGTCAAGTAATTGTTGCGACAAATGCATTTGGAATGGGAATCGACAAATCTAATGTTCGATATGTCATTCACTACAACATGCCTAAAAATATTGAAAATTACTATCAAGAAGCAGGACGCGCTGGCCGTGATGGAGAAGAAAGCGAATGTATTCTTCTCTTTCATTCTCAAGATGTGAGTGTCCAGAAATTTCTTATTGAACAATCTACATCAGCAGAACGACAACAACAAGAATATGAGAACTTACAAACAATTGTTCAATATTGTCATACAGAGCAATGCTTGCAGAGCTATATTCTTTCTTATTTTCAAGGAAAAGAAGATCAGAGCACATGTGGCAAATGTTCAAATTGCCTTGATACGGGAGAAAAAATTGATATTACAAAAGAAGCGCTCATGATTCTTTCTTGTGTGAAACGGATGAAAGAACGCTTCGGTGTTACATTAGTTGCTCAAGTGTTGAAAGGCTCTAAAAACAAGAAAATTCTCCAGTTTAACTTTCAAACTTTGTCAACCTACGGACTGATGAAAGAGAAAACCGAAAAACAAATTTCTTCCCTTATTCATTATTTGTTAGCTGAAAAGTACCTTTTACTTACAAACCACCAATATCCGACCGTTTATATCGGCGAAAAAGGATACTCCCTTTTACAAGGAAAAGAAACGGTATGGAAACGTGAGATTGAAACAAAAACAGCTCCAGAGCAAATGATAGATGAACAATTATTTGAGCGTTTGCGAACATTGCGAAAAGAAATAGCTGATGAAAAAGGCTATCCACCATATTTAATTTTTGCAGATGGAACTCTTAAAGATTTTAGTCGCTATTATCCAACAACAAAAGGAGCCTTTCTGAATATGAATGGAGTGGGCGAAATTAAGTTTGAACGTTACGGTCAGCCGTTTTTAGAGGCTATTTCAGCTTTTGTATTAGAAAATAATATTACTCCAATCCAAAAGCTATCAGATACTTCATCTTCTAAACAAGAAACAGGAGATCAAAAAAGTTATGTTGTTTCATATGATCTTTTTCAACAAGGGCATGATACTAAAACAATTGCAAAAGAGCGTTCTATGACCCAGCAAACGGTTGAAAAACACATTTTGCGAGCTGTAGAAGAAGGCTATCCAATGGAATGGGGTAAAATTTTCACAGGTGAGCAAGAAGAAGCCATTTTAACGGCTATTGAAAAAGTGGGAACAGAGCGATTAAAACCAATTAAAGAAGAACTTCCAGCATCAATTGAATATTTTATGATCCAATCTGTACTATGCAAACATAAATTATAAAAAAGCAGCTCCTATGCGAGCTGCTTTTTTACATGACCATCTTTTTTCCTTCATTAAGCTGAAGTTCTTGTTCGTATGTTTTAATGTGGTGGTTTTTCTTCACTCTAAGATGATAAACAAGGTAACAACAAATATAAAATCCTCCTCCCCAATATAGGGCCATACGCTGTTCAGCATCAAAGGCCAAACTTGCCATAACAATACAGTTTGCAATTAGAGCCACAGCAGGTAAAATGGGATAAAGTGGTGCTTTAAACTTTAAATCTTCTATTTTCCCACCTTGACTAATGTATTTTTTTCTAAAGCCAAGCAAAGAAGCCGTAATGGCAATCCACCCAATCTGAGCACCTAGTCCTGCTAATGAAAGCAACCAAACAAAAACCGTCTCAGCAGCAAATACTCCTGATAATAATGAAAGACCTGATATAGCGAGTGTAATAAGCAAAGCGTTAATTGGAACGCCCCGCTTGTTTACTTTTCCTAAACGAGGGCTTGCCATTCCTTCCCGTGACAAAGAATACAACATACGTGTTGCAGCATACATGCCTGAATTGGCTACTGATAAAAGAGCAATTAAAATAACAAAATTCATAATATCAGCTGAATACGGGACACCAATGCGGTCTAAAACAACAACGAAAGGGCTCTCAGAAACTCCTGCTTCCGTCCTTGGGATAACACCTGCGAGAACAAATACAGAAAGTACAAAGAAAAAAAGTGTTCTCCAAACCGTTTGACGAATGGAACGAGGAATTGTTTTTTCAGGATTTTCACTTTCCCCTGCTGCAATACCAATTAGTTCTGTTCCTTGAAATGAGAAATTAACACTAATCATTGTAATAAGAAGAGCTGTTACCCCGTTCGGGAGAAGACCATCAGTTGTAAAATGAGAGAAAAAGGGAGCAGCTTGACCGTCATTCATTTCAATCAAACCAAACATAGCAGCTCCGCCAACTCCAATAAATAAAATAATGGCAAGGATCTTAATACTTGAAAAGATAAACTCTGTTTCACCAAAAGCTTTTGCAGAAAGAGCATTTAAGAAAAACATAAGAGCAGCAAAAATGATACACCACATCCAAACAGGTGAACCCGGAAGCCACCTTTGCATAAGCTGTCCAGCCGACAAAAACTCTAAAGCAATCGTTACAGCCCATCCTAACCAATAGAGCCACCCAATAGCAAATCCTGTTCCAGATCCGATAAATTTTGTTGCATATGTTTGGAATGATCCTGACACAGGCATTGCAACAGAAAGTTCACCTAGACAAAGCAGGGTTAAGTACATAATAAATCCACCAACTAAGTATGCAAAAATGGCTCCTGTTGAACCAGCTTCATAAATCGTATATCCTGACCCAATAAAGAAGCCTGTCCCAATACACCCACCTAAAGAAATCATAAACAAGTGCCTGGAATTCATTGTCCTCTTTAATTCATATTGTTGCTCTTTTTCTCTTCCCATAGAAACACCCCTTCGTTTTCTATCCCTGATCAAGTGAGTAAGCTATCTTTTACTTGTTAAATATATAGTGCAAGTTTTATGCCATATAAACATCCCTAGTTAAACGAGTATTCAGATTAATATAAATGCCAAATTTTTAATTATCCTGCCAAAAAACTTGGCATTCCTTACTAAAAAAGAGACCAATCATCACTGCAATTAAAAATTAACAGGAGATTGGTTATCTTGTTTTCTTTTCACTTAATCTTTTAGTCTTTATCAAGAAGAAGTTAATGTGAGCAAGTTCTTTTGTTCAAAGAGCAAGTTTTCTCCTAAAAGAGACCCAACTAATGCGACAGCGACTTCAGCTGTTCGATTAAGGTCATCTAAAATAGGATTAATTTCGACAAATTCAGCAGATGTAATAAAATTAGCTTCTGCTAACATTTCCATAGCAAGATGACTTTCTCTATAGCTAATTCCACCAACAACAGGTGTTCCAACACCAGGTGCTTCTTTTGGATCAAGTCCATCTAAATCAAGTGAAAGGTGAACATGATCTGTTCTTTCTTTCAAGTATGAAATCGCTTCCTCCATTACCTTTGTCATTCCTAAACGATCAATCTCATGCATTGTATATACGCGAATTCCTTTTTCTCTTATTAATTCTTTTTCTCCTATATCAAGAGAACGAGCGCCAATGATAACGATGTTTTCTGGCTTTACTTTTGGAAGGTATCCACCGATGTTTGTTAGAAGCGGATGACCCATTCCTAAACTTACAGCAAGCGGCATACCGTGGATATTTCCTGATGGTGATGTTTCAGCTGTATTTAAATCTCCATGTGCGTCATACCAAATCACGCCCAAATTTTCAGCACGTTTTGATACACCTGCAAGCGTTCCAATTGCAATGCTATGATCCCCACCAACAACAAGTGGAAAACGCCCTAAACTAATGACTTCTTGAACTTTTGTACACAGCCGTTGATTTCCTTCTGCAACAGCCTCTAAGTTTTTCAAGTGAGTAGATGACGTTGATTTTGCTCTTTCTCTAATTTCAATTTCAATATCTCCCTCATCATATACTTCGTATCCTAAACGTTGTAGTCTTTCACTTAAGCCTGCACATCTAATTGCGCTTGGGCCCATATCTACCCCTCTTCTTGCTTGACCTAAATCCATTGGTGCTCCAATAATCGAAATTTCCCTTTTCATGTTTCTCCCCCTCTCGTTTCTTATCTTTTAGTGTAAGTGATAAAGGGTAAATGACTCAACTCGACAATTTTTTGATTATTTATACATATTTAAATTATCGAACATTTTTCTTTTTAGCCTGTTATTCTGCTTTTCAGGAGAGCTTTTTAGTTATAGATTATAAGAAAAACAACTGTATACTCACATTTTTTCCTTTCATTCTTTCTCAATATTTAACCTCTTCATTCGATATTGTAAACTTTGACGACTTAAACCTAGCATATGAGCTGTTTTTGAGATTTTAAAATTGTTTTCTCTTAAAGCATGGACAATACAATATCTCTCAAATGATTTCATTTGATCTTTCAGAGAAAGAGTTTGAAAAGCCTTCATTTTAAACGAAGGATCTTTCTCTTCTACTTCTTCACGCGCTTCCCATTTTGTTCTATATTGCATAGGTAGATGATAACGTTCAATCCTCTCCTCTTCATCCCCCATAATATTCATGGCAGCCTCAATAACATGCTCTAGCTCCCTTACATTACCGGGCCATTCATAAGATAAAAATAGTTGTAAAACATCTTCACTTATGTTTTGAACGTCCATCTGAAAAAGCTTATTATATTTTAGGATAAAATGCCGAGCAAGAAGCGAAATATCTTCTTTTCTTTCACGTAACGGTGGAATAAAAAGAGTCACAACTCCTAAACGATAATATAGATCTTTTCGTAAATGCTTGTTTGCAATAGCATCAATTGGATCTTCGTTAATATGTGCAATAATTCTTACATCAACAGACGTTTCCTTCGTATCTCCTATTCTCTTCACCTTCTTTTCTTGCAAAACACGCAACAGCTTAGCTTGAAGATGAATATTTAAAGAATTAATCTCATCGAGAAGCAATGTCCCTCCTTCTGCTTGTTGAAATAATCCCGCATGATCAGCAGCTCCGGTAAAAGCACCTCGTTTTGTACCAAAAAGCAAGCTTTCAATCAAATTATCTGGAAGAGCAGCACAATTTTGAGAAATAAAAGGACGTGATGCACGATTGCTCTCGTAATGGATTCCTTGAGCAAAAAGTTCTTTGCCTGTTCCTGTTTCTCCTACAATCAGTACGTAAGACGAGGTACGCGTTGCTCGTTTAGCACTTTCAATTACATCTTGAATAGCTGGACTTTTCCCAATGATGTTCTCAAAAGTAAATTTACTTTCTTTCTTTCTCTTTATATTCTCTCTTACTAATCTCTCAATTTTGGTAATATCCCGGGCAATTTCTACCGCTCCTTGAATCTCATTTTTTTCTACGATAGGAAATGTATTATTGACCGTTGTTACTTCTTTCCCTTTGTTGTTGAAGTACGTTTGCTTTTCATTTTTTGTTTCTTCCCCTGCCTCTAATGCTCTAAGAAGTGTACTTTGTTGACCTTTTTTAAACATAAACACTTCAAGTAAATCTTTATCCAACACATCTTCACTTTTCATATATTCCATTTCCATCATCTTTTTGTTATATAAAATGGTTTTACCATCTTTATTTACAACATGTAATCCCACATCTAGTTCATCCATAATTCGCTCATAAGTTCGCTTTAAATATTCTAAATATTCTACATTCTCTTCATACATTTAAGTTCTCTCCTTTTTACACTGCTTGTTTTTATTTAATCAGAAACAATTTCAATACGCAAAATTTTTTATGATATTTCTGACGAGATAAAAGAAAATGCCAAATTTTAATGCTCACTTTTCTGCATAAACGCTTAATTTTTTTGCTTTTTATCTCTATATGTTTAGAGCAACCCTATCCTTACTGCACAAAAATAGTTGGCACAGTTCTTGCATCATAAAGTAGACAGAAGTACAAAAGTTCTTATAGCTCGAATAAACAGGATCTATCACATGATTAAGAATAAATTAGGAGGCTTTACAATGAACTTAAAATACAGTCACTCTGAAGAAATTATTAACCAAACAGAAGCATATGGAGCAAACAATTATCACCCTCTTCCAATTGTTATCTCAGAAGCTGAAGGAGTATGGGTAAAAGACCCTGAAGGGAATCGTTATATGGATATGCTTAGCGCTTATTCAGCTGTTAACCAAGGGCATCGTCATCCAAAAATTATTGATGCGTTAAAAAAACAAGCAGATCGTGTAACACTCACATCTCGTGCTTTTCATAGCGATCAACTTGGCCCTTGGTACGAAAAAATTTGTAAACTGACGAAAAAAGAGATGGCTCTCCCAATGAACACAGGTGCAGAAGCTGTTGAAACAGCTATTAAAGCTGCAAGACGATGGGGATATACAAACAAACAGATTCAAGAAAATAAAGCAGAAATTATCGCGTGTGATGGAAATTTTCACGGAAGAACAATGTCAGCTGTTTCTCTTTCATCTGAGGAAGAATATAAGCGAGGCTTTGGTCCACTACTTCCTGGAATAAAGCGAATTCCTTACGGTGACCTGGAAGCTTTACAAAAAGCTATTACACCAAACACAGTTGCTTTTCTCATTGAACCGATTCAAGGTGAGGCTGGTATTGTTTTACCTCCAGAAGGGTTTTTAAAAGCAGCAGCAAACATATGTAAAAAAGAAAATGTTTTATTTATTGCAGACGAAATTCAAGTTGGTTTAGCTCGTACTGGTAAAATGTTTGCATGCGATTGGGAAGATGTAGAACCTGATATGCTTATCCTAGGTAAAGCATTGGGAGGTGGGGTTTTTCCTATATCTTGTGTTGTGGCAAACAAAGATATTCTAGGTGTTTTTAATCCTGGTTCACACGGTTCGACATTTGGCGGAAACCCTCTAGCTTGTTCCGTTTCATTAGCTTCTCTCCAAGTGTTAGAAGAGGAACATTTAGCAGAACGCTCTTTTAGATTAGGTGAATATTTTAAAGAACAACTCAAGAAAATTAACAGCTCTGTTATTAAGGAAATTCGAGGACGCGGTCTTTTTATTGGTGTAGAATTGACAACACCTGCTCGTCCTTATTGTGAACGTTTGAAAGAAGAAGGACTTCTTTGTAAAGAAACCCATAATACTGTCATTCGCTTTGCACCCCCGCTTATTATTTCCGAAGAAGATTTGGATTGGGCTATTCGTAAAATTCACTCTGTACTTTCTAATTAGAAAATAACGATCTTCCCTTAACAAGAAAGAACTCTCTAAACCTAGAGAGTTCTTTCTTGTTAAAGAAGCTTTTCTCCTAGTAAAGAACCGATTAAAGCAACCGCAACTTCGGCAGTTTTGTTGGAGTCATCAAGTATTGGATTTATCTCTACAAATTCAGCTGAGGTAATAAATTCTGCTTCTGCAAGCATTTCCATTGCCAAATGACTTTCTCTATAACTAATCCCTCCAACAACAGGAGTACCAACTCCAGGAGCTTCCCTTGGATCTAAACCATCCAAATCAAGAGAAAGATGAACTTGATCTGTACGTTTCTTTAAATAAGAGATAGTCTCCTCCATTACTTTAGTCATTCCTAATCGATCAATTTCATGCATTGTATAAACTTTAATTCCCTTATTACGTATTAATTCTTTCTCTCCATCATCTAGAGAGCGAGCCCCTATTATTACTACATTTTCCGGTTTTAGCTTTGGCATATATCCGCCTATATTCGTTAGTTTTTCATGCCCTATTCCTAAACTAACTGCAAGCGGCATTCCATGAATATTCCCTGAAGGAGAGGTTTCAAGTGTATTTAAGTCTCCATGTGCATCATACCAAATTACCCCTAGATTGTTAGCCCGTTTTCCTAGTCCTGCAAGCGTACCAATTGCTATACTATGATCCCCCCCAATCACGAGAGGAAAGTTTCCTTTTTCCACTACTTCCCTTACTTTTGTACTTAGTCGCTCATTTCCCTTTACTACAGCTTCTAGATTTTTTAAAGATGTATGAGCATGAAGATCTGCCCTTTCTTTAATTTCAGTTTTGATATCTCCTTCATCAGTAACATCATAATTTAAATTTTTTAGTCTTTCATTTAAGTCTGCATACCTGACTGCGCTAGGTCCCATATCAACTCCTCGCCTCATTTGACCAAGGTCCATCGGCACACCAATAATGGAAATCTTCTGTTTCATTATTCTCTCCCCCTTCTGTAATTCATCTATATTGCAACCGTTTACAAAAAGTGACTCTACACCTCTTTTTTAACGTTTTATACACGGTTATCTTCCTTGGTTTCCTTCGCTTCTAAACGTCTCATCTATCAACGCTAATCTTCTATAGTGTATATTTTCAAGACATTAAAAAACCCCACATTACGATGACTGGAAGATCGTAATGTGAGGTTGGGATCACAGAATAAATAAAGACTAAAAAAGAGAATAATAAAACGCCAAATGTAAAATTTGATCGCTTTTTCAGATGTTTTTTGTTACAGTATTAATAAGTTATTTACAAATTTACTACACATTTCGACATATGTCAACAAATTAAGACATTTTCTCACAACTTTTTAGCTATTTTTTGCTTCTTTTATCCAATGTGATGCATCATTTAGCGTACCTATGGCCCATTTTTTATTTTCAAAAGTAAACGTGCTAACAGCTGTGTTTGCTAAAAGCATTTTTCCTGTTCCGTTTTCCCCCTCTGTAACATAGTGAATAAATACGTTAATAGCTGCTCCATGGCTTACAACAAGAACATCCTCATCTTGATGATTGGTCATAATATTTGTAAGTTCCTTCACCATTCGTTTTTGCATATTTCCTAGTGATTCTATATTAAGAGGAAGATCCGCTCTCCAATCTGTACTAAGATTAGGAAATTTTTCTTGCAGTAAAGGAAGATCCGCTCCTTCTAGCTCCCCAAATGATCGTTCCCGAAGTTCCCGAAGGCCTTCTAATACTTTCATGTTTTTTACTTTCGCAATTTCTTCAGCAGTTCCATATGCACGCTTAAGATCACTAGCATAAATTACATCAATATTTTCCTTTTGAAATCTTTTTGCTAACGCTTGAGCTTGCTCAACTCCTGTACTATTCAATGGAATATCTGTCTGCCCTTGAACGAGTCCATTTTTATTCCAATCAGTTTGACCATGGCGAACTAAATACAGCATGTTTTTCGCTCCTTTTTTCGTCAAAAATTTTAATCCTCTTATTCTATCATACTCATTTTCTTAATATGACAGATAATAAGTTTTATTTATTAAACATAGTAAACCATTTAGAAAGTGAATAAATTCTTATTTTTTATCTTGTAAGCGTTTTCTAATGATTGCGTTATTACTTAAATTAATATAGAGTAATATCATAAAATAAAAAAATAGATTGAAAATTCTTTTTATAAGAGGTGTAAGAAATATGCTACAAACAATTGAAGTAACAAAAACTTCTCAGAAAAAAACAAAACCCAATCACAGTGAACTTGGTTTCGGAAAATTTTTCACAGACCATATGTTTACAATGGATTACTCTACGGACAAAGGGTGGCATAGTCCAAGAATCACTCCTTACGCTCCGCTTACTTTAGAACCATCTTCAATGGTATTCCATTACGGTCAAGCGGTATTCGAAGGCCTTAAAGCATACAGAACAGCGGACAATCGTGTTCAACTCTTTAGACCTCTTAAAAACGTAAAACGAATGAATCTATCTAACGAACGTTTAAGCATGCCGGAAATCCCTGAAGATTTAGCAATGGAAGCTTTAAAAAACTTAATTGAAATTGATAAAGAATGGATTCCAACTGAAGGAGGATGTTCTCTTTACATTCGTCCATTTATTATTGCAACAGATGCATTTTTAGGTGTGCGTCCTTCATCAACATATAAATTTATGATCATTCTTTCTCCTGTTGGTGCGTATTACAACAGCGGCGAGCAGCTTCAACCTGTTAGTATTTACGTTGAAAATGAATATGTTCGTGCTGTACGCGGTGGCGTAGGGATTGCTAAAACAGCAGGAAACTATGCGGGAAGCCTTCGTGCTCAAACAGAAGCAGAGAAACTTGGCTATGATCAAGTGCTTTGGCTTGATGCAATTGAAAAGAAATATGTTGAAGAAGTAGGAAGTATGAATATCTTCTTCAAAATCGGTGGGAAAGTTTATACCCCTGAACTTAGCGGAAGTATTCTAGATGGGATTACGAGAACTTCAGTGATTGAACTTCTCGAACATTGGAATATCCCAGTAGAACAAAAACGTATTTCAGTTGAAGAAATTTTTGAAGCATCTGAACGTGGGGAATTAGAAGAGATTTTTGGAACAGGTACAGCTGCAGTTATCTCTCCAGTTGGAAAATTAAAATGGGGAGAACGTGAATTAACAGTAGGTAATGGAAAAGTTGGTCAGCTTTCTCTAGACGTTTACAATACAATTACAGGTATTCAAACAGGTACTGTAGAGGATGAACTGAACTGGACACTTAAAATTGATTAACAAATAAAAAGGATGACCGCTAGATGCGGTCATCCTTTTCACTGTCCTTCAAAAAAGTATAGAGCACTTTATCAACTGCGGAACTTTCATGAAGAGCTGGGTGTAATAAAGGAAACTCTTTTTTCTGTACATTAGGCACATAGTTTTCTAACGAAAATGCACTTTCTGTCAGAACGCTCCCATCTCCGCCTTTATGTTTTACATTTCCGGCAACTGAAAGAATTGGAATACGTAATTCTTTCAGCTTTGTCGCTTCTTTTTGAAGCTTTGTAATGGCCTCTGAGTGATATTGTAAATCTTTTGCTCCTTCTGACATACGATTGCTTTCTGTTTTAGGATAGTTTACAGCAAGTTCATCAATATCCAATCCTCCAACAGGGGTACCTATCGTTGTAAGAGATTTAACACTTTTATCTTGCGTCTCTTCTAAATACTTAATAGCGGCAAGTCCGCCCATGCTATGACCCACAAGATGGTAACCTTCCATTTTTTCCTTTTCTTTAAGTTTTTTTACTACATTTTGAACCCATTTCCCTTGTTTACTTATGCTTGCATGATCATCTTCAAAAATGACTTGTACAAGAGGAAACTGATCTTTTTTTTGCTGAAAATGGTATTTATGCACACACGAAACAACACCACGTTCGTTAACACGACAAACAGCTGCTTTATACCCTTGACCATTTTCCTCAAATCGCTCCATAAGAGTCTTATAAGAACGTTCTCCACCTAGAAAACCATGGAAAAGCAAAACAGGTTCATATCGTCCTTGCTCACCAACGGCTTTTTGTGTTTTCCATATTCCAAGGAAAACAATAAGCAATGTTAGTAATCCAATAATAAATGCTTTCAATTGTTGCTCCTCCTGTTGACTTATTGTTCTTGTACTTCGGAGCGCTTTTATTAAAACAAGCGGTTGTGAATTTTAGATTGATATTGCTTAAATGCACGTGAATGGCTTAGCTTCTTTTTCTCCATCAGAAGATTAAAGCGAAGCAGTTTCTCACTTATTTTCTCCTCCAGTTGCTCCTTTTCTTCTTTACCCTCACAAACAGCAAGCAAATCTTCTAATTCTGCAATATTTTTTTTCAACATCATTTCTTCAGGAAGATATCCTGAGTTTTTCAAAATTTTGTAGCTAGTACGAAGTTCCTCTGGCACATGTGATAAGTCTTCTAGCTTGAGCGGTTCTCCTTTTCCCTCTAGATTTTCAAAATCCCCGTCAGCAATTGATTTCTTAATTTTCTCTTCTACTAACCTAGTAAAATTCATTCTTTCATCTCCTTCTAAAGAACATCGTTATTCTAGTTTTTCAGAAGCTATCACTTCCCAATTATGATTAACAGAGACATCTATAGGAGAGAACGTTGTAATATATTCAGCAATTAAGTCTGTCATTGCAACGGTTATATCTCTTACAACTTCCTTATTTTTAAACATTTCATAATCCCCGCCGCCACCTGCTCTATACGCATTTGTGACAATTTCATAAAAGTCTTCTTCATCTATTTGCGCTCCATCTTTTTCTAGAAATACAATACGCTCGCCTACTTTTTTAGAAACATCAACTTTATATTGTATGCCTTCCCACATATCGTAATTATAGGCTTGTGGTTTTGGATAAGAAAAGTCTTTGCTTACGGTTAATTCTCCATTTTCATCCAACGCAAAATAGGAAGCAGATCTTTCTAAAGCTGCCTTCATATCAGATCCTGTTATTCTAATAACTTTTAATGTATTAGGATAAATATAATTCGAGACAATGTCACGCATTGTAATCTCTTTATCAAATCCTTTTATACTGTCATTAAACAAAGCTGTACAAGAAATTTGGGCCCCTGATGCGTACATTTGGACTTTATTTATAAATTCAATAAGTGGATGTTCTTTTATTCTTGCTTGGAAGACATCATCGATTTTCATACTTTCTTTTGCAGTTCCAGTTCTCTCATCAAGCCACTTTTGTGTTCCTTCTTCATAATAACGAACAAGTTCTACTATTTCTTCGTCCTCAACAATTTCTTTTGTAGATAGTGTCATGCTCTCTTTTTTTAGAATAGAATAGCCCTCTTCCTCTTCTACAAACTTAACCACAACTTTTCCTACTTCTTGTCCAAAAAAGCTCGGCTGGACAATTGTCACACCATTTACTTCTCCTGCTAAGGAGCGATGCTGATGCCCTGTTAAAAGAACATCAATACCTTTAATACACTGACACATCTCATAGGCTTGATTTTCTCCTGTTAATGTTTCAGTAGCTTCACCTGTTTCCAAATCCCGCTCAAATCCCCCATGATAAGACACAACGAGAAGATGGGGTTTTTCGTGTTCACGAATATATGATACCCATTTTTCGGTTACTTTTAGAGCATCTGCAAAGACTAAGTTTTCAATATGAGCAGGTTCTTCCCAATTTGGAATATAGTGAGTGGTTACTCCTAAAACAGCTACCTTTACTCCGTTTAGTTCTTTAATTATATAAGGTGTTTCTAAAAAAGGTGTTTCTTTTTCCTTTTCCAAAATGTTAGCACACAGCCACGGAAAGTCTGATTGTGCGACAGCTTCCTCTAAAGCTACACGTCCGTAATTAAACTCATGATTTCCAACCACTGCCCCGTCATATTTTAAATGATTTAGGATAGCGATCATTGGATTTTTATGATTTCGTTCATATTTCATATAGTATGTAAGCAAAGGACTTCCTTGAATTAAATCTCCGTTATCTATTTTTAACACACATTCACTTTTTTCTTCCTCCTGTTTAATCATCGTTGCTATTTTAGCTATCCCGAGATCTGCTCTCTCATTTGTTCCATACTGAATTGGTAATACATGTCCATGTATATCGCTCGTTTGTAAAATAACTAGCTCCATATAACTGCTCCTTTGTATTTATTTGATATATTCTAATAATTGCTATTATGCAAGAGTGAAATTTATTTTACTAGTGAAGTTACATTTTCTTAACAAGTAAGAATCCATGTATATCGCTAAAAATACCTTAGAAAACACTTTCTTAACATTTTATTCCTAAATACAACATTTAAAGTCTTGTAATTATTCAAAAAAATTGCTAAACTATAATTGTTCATTATAGCTCTTTCTTTATTTTAGAAAACGCTTTTTTAGAATAAGAAGAGTACAAATGGATATACATTTTCAAGTGGTTTTGTTCCACAAGTAGGAGGCAATAACATGTTAGAAGGTAAAGTAAAATGGTTCAACGCTGAAAAAGGCTTTGGTTTTATTGAAGTAGAAGGTCAAGACGATGTATTCGTTCACTTCTCTGCAATCCAAGGTGAAGGTTACAAAACTTTAGAAGAAGGTCAAGCTGTTACATTTGAAATCGTTGAAGGCGCTCGTGGTCCACAAGCTGCTAACGTTCAAAAGTAAGCTCTTCACCAACATGGGACGTATTGAAAGCTTTGTTCTATGAGAGTCTCATTAAATAATGAAATTTTCTCTTCTGAGGAGATTTCCGTCTAAACAAAACGGTCATAACTTGTTATGACCGTTTTTTCTATTTTATTGTTTTATTTCTCAACCAGCAGGAGGAACTCTCTTACTCTTGTATCCTTCTGGAATAAAATCAAGCATATATTCTAATAAACATTTTGGATTGGATCCTTGCATAACGTACTGTCCATGCACACGCGGCATAAACCCTGAATTAACAGTATGTTCAATAAGCTGTAGAAGTGGATCATAATATCCTTCCACATTTAATAATCCAATTGGTTTTTTATGAATACCAATTTGAGCCCAGCAGATGACCTCAAAAAGTTCTTCAAATGTTCCATATCCTCCAGGTAAAGCTACATACATATCGCTTAACTCTGACATTTTCGCTTTTCGCTCATGCATATCCGCTACTTCAATAAAATCACTCACACCTCTATGAGCTATTTCTTCTTTAAATAAACCTCTAGGCATAACTCCGGTAACATGCCCCCCCTGTTCTAGAGCGCCATTTGCTACTTCTCCCATTAGCCCTAGTTTAGAACCACCATAAACAAGATGAAACCCATTCATTGCAATGACTCGCCCAAGTTCTCTCGCTTGTTTAGCATACTCTGGATTAAGTCCCATGTTAGATCCTGCAAAAACACATACACGTTTCAATGTCTGCGCACCATCCTTTTTTATAGTAGTAATATAAACCTTCTATAATATATAGTTTCTTGAAGAGTCTTATTAACCCTCTTTTTTAATGTTCTTTAATTTTAAGTTTATATTTAAATTTTTAGCTACTTTCAATTCACTCCGATAATAGAAGCCATCTCTTGACTTGGTTCTTCAACACTTCTCAGCTTTAAGACAGCTTTCTCTCCAACGCTAAATCTTTTTTTTAAACTACCTATAACACGCACTGTACAGTTGCTAAGCTTTATTGTGTAATGAATTTCTTTTCCTTGGAAAAGAACATTTTTAACAGTACAGGGAATTCCTTCTCCTACGCGATCTAACAAAAGTTGTTCAGGTCTTATTGCACAGCTTCCTTCCTCTTTTAAAAAGGTTGAAAAAGGAATATTCCATGCTAGCGTCTGATGCGAAAAAGGATGAAAATAATTTCCTTTCCAATTACCAGGGATAAGGTTCGCTTTCCCAACAAATGTGGCTACAAAAGAAGTTTTTGGATTATGATAAATATCTTCTGGTGTACCAATTTGTTCAATTGCTCCTTCTTTCATAACAACAATACGATCTGCCATTGCTAAAGCTTCTGTTTGATCATGAGTAACATAGAGAATAGAGGTATTTGTAACCTTATGAATCGTTTGAATTTCATTGCGCAATTCAGCCCGTAGCTCAGCATCTAAACTACTTAACGGTTCATCCATTAATAAAAGAGAAGGCTTTGGAGCAAGAGCTCTTGCAATGGCAACTCGCTGCTTTTGGCCTCCTGATAATTCATGAGGCATACGTGTTGCTAAATGTTGTAAGCCAACAAGTTCAAGCATTTGCTGTACTCGCTGATCTGCATTCTTTTTAATTTCCTGATCAATAAATTTATGGTGCTTCAATGGAAACATCACTTGCTCTTTTACTTTTAAATGTGGCCAAAGGGCCAAAGATTGAAATACCATGCTAATATTTCGTTTCTCAGGTGGAACTACTTTTCCCTTTTCAGCCACACATTCTTTATTCATTATAATTTCTCCGTCCGTTGGTGAATCGAACCCAGCTATAAGGCGCAGAAGAGTTGTTTTCCCACACCCAGATGGACCTAAAATTGCAATGAATTCTCCATTGCCAATATCTAAATTAATTCTGGATAAAGCTGATGTTTCTCCAAACTTTTTTGATACATTTTTAACAACTGTATTCATACTTTCCCTACTTTCTTGTTGAAGCATTTTATAAGCAAATAGATAATGAGGCTTGTGAGTATTAATAACAGTAAAATGAGAGTTGAAAGAGCTGTCGAATATGTTGTGTATCCACCTTGTTCGAAATTGAAGATTAACAATCCGATTGTCTCGGATCCGCTCGACCATAGCAATGAGGAAACCGTAAGCTCTGTCAATGTTGTAATAAAAACGAGAAAAGCTCCACTGAGTACTCCTGAAAATAGAAGCGGAAGCATAATATAACGCCATTTTGCTATACCTCTAGCACCACTAATATGTGCAGCTTCCTCCATCTCAGTAGAAACTTGTGAAAGAGCCGTCATACTACTTCGAACTTGCAAAATGAGAAACCTTGTAACGTATGCAATAAGCAAAATCCATATTGTCCCATATATTCCCGGTTTCCATCCTGGAATAGGTTGGACCCAAGCTAAAATCATAGCAAGAGCAAGCACCATACCTGGAAGTGCATATGGTAAGCTAATGATTCCTTCCGTTAATCTTGTTTCATAGCGATCAAATCGTATTCTTATATAAGCTATAGCCGTTCCAATAAAAAGACAAATTATAGTTGTAAAGGAAGCAAGCTTTAAACTATTTACAATCCCAATTTTTACTTTCTCATACTGAAACAAAATATATTTATAATGTTCCATCGTCATATTTTCAAATGAAAATGGTAAGCCATATGCCTTAATAAAAGAAGTCCCAACCATTGAAAATAAAGGGATAATGCTTATAAAAAGAAGAAATAACCATAACACTATTTCTACAGCCCATCTCCCTTTCTTTAAAAAAATGCGTGGTTCATGTTCTACTCTACCTGTTTCCTGATAAGAAAATCGTTTTAGCAATATATATTGAAGAAAAGTAACAAGGCACACAATAACACCGAGTAAGACTGATAATGCTGCTCCCCTTGCAAAAGCATCTTCTCCAAACCCAATCACTTCTTGATAAATAGCCGTACTTAAAACAGGGATATTAGCTGGTATACCAAGAAAAGCTGGTATACCAAAATTATCAATAGTTGTTAAGAAGGCAAGCATTGCCCCACTAATAATACCTGGAAGTGCGAGAGGCAGTGTAACGGTCTTACACATCGTAAATCGCGTTCCTCCTGAAGCTCTTACTGCCCATTCCAAGTCTCTTGGAATCTTTCGTAATACATGAAGAGTCAGCAAATAAACAAGTGGATAATGAACGATTCCAAGCAAAAAGATTAGTCCACCATAGCTATAAAGATTAAGATGAGAAACCCCTAAAAAAGGCTTTAGAAAATTGATAAAAAAGCTGTTTCTCTCTGTGAATTGAGTCCAAGCAAGCGTCATTATATAGGATGGAATCAAAAAAGGTAACATAATGAAGAGTTGTAGAAGTTTTTTCAAACGAATATCTGTGTAAGCAACAAGCCAAGCGAACAAAACCCCTACACAAATTGACACTATCGTTGCTCCCCCAACAACGATAGCTGTATTCTTTAACATCGACCATGTAGCAGTTTCTGATAAAATAGAGCTATAATTCAAAAAACTTATTTCATGACCTTCTGTGAAGCTCATTATAATAAGGCGAACAATAGGAAGCAGAAAAAAGAAAAATAGAAGACAAAATATCCCAAGTTTAATGAATAAAGCATGTGTTAAACGTGTCGACAAAAGAGAAGACAAAGAAATTTGTCTTCTTAACGAAAAGCGTTCCATTTATAGCACCTCTCTAGTTTCCGAAAATTCTTTTAAACCGCTCCTTATCTTCTTCTCGAGATTTATACAGCTCTGATAACGGGGAGTCTAATACTTGAATACTTTCCATCGATTTTAAACCATCCGGTGCCTCTACCTCTTGGCGGATAGGTGCGTAACCAAGGTTAGCAGAAAGCTGTTGTCCTTCTTCTGACAGAATATAGTCAACAAATGCCTTTGCAGCCTTTTCATTTTTTGTACCTTCCATAATACCAACAGGTTCTGTAATGACCGGAACTCCTTCCTTAGGATAAATGAGTTCAATAGGTGACCCTTCTTTTTTAGCTCGTAAAGCAAGATAGTCAACAACAAGTCCGTAGTCTTTTTGGCCACTCGCCACTGCTTTTAATGCTGCGCCATTTCCTTGTACGACAGTCATATCGTTCTTCTTTAACTCGTCAAAGAAATCCCAATTTAAATTCTTCTGTCTGCTCATAACACCCACATTATAAGCCGCAGCTCCTGAATATAAAGGACTTGGCATCACAGCTTTCCCTTTTGTTTTCTTATCAGTTAACACGCTCCACGTTTCTTTAGGTTCTTTCACATTTGTCGTATTTACAGCTAGCACTGTTGCCATCATTTTTGTGCCTGTATACATATAATCATCATCCACAAAATCGTCTGGTATATGCTCGATTTCTTTCGACTTATAGGACAAAAGCAAATCTTGTTCTTTTAACTTTTCAAATGTAACGCTATCTGCTACAAGCATAACATCTGCTTTTACATCCCCTGCTCTTTTCTCTGCTTGAACCTTCCCCACTACTTCCTCTGTTCCAGAACGAAAAGCTTTAACTTCTACACCAGGGTATTTTTTATTGAAGCCTTCAATGAGCTTTGTAACATCTTCATCAGGTTGTGAAGTATAAAATTCAAGCGTGCCTCCTACATCCCCTTGCTTACGTTCTTCTCCACTGCTGCTCTCTGTTCCACACGCGCTAAGTAAAAGAACTGGAACAAGACAGGCGTTCAGCAACCAATTTTTCTTCATTATGGCAACTCCTTCTCTATAATTTTTTTGTCTTTGAACCATCTTTCTAATTGACGAATATGCTTTCGCTGACTTATTAAGTTTTCTAAAGGTGTAACAGTTATGTAACTCGCTCTTGTTGAGTTGTTCTCTCTCGTTTCTTTATCTTTTCTTTCGCTCACCTTTTGTTGTAGTACATAAAAATCCTGATGATCATCATGTATGGTAACGTACTTGTAGCGACTAGAAGTAAATTCAAAATCCACCACTTTTACACCTTGACAGTTTTTCTCTGTCAAAGTGGGGAATTGAATATGAAAACAAACTCCTTTTGGATATTTATGAGCCAGGAATACTTCTATAAGCTCATTAAAATATTTTTTAAAAGACGAAAAGTTTACCTCATTTTCTTCTATACCATCTATTGAAAGAGCAAGAGACGGAATTTGAAAAAATGTGCCCTCCATTGCTGCTGCTATATCTCCGCAGTAAGCAAGGTCTCTTCCGGACGGTGAGCCTATATGTATACCTGAGACAATAAAATCAATTTTTTTCTTAATCAACTTCTCAATACCAATTTTCACACAATCCACTGAAGTACCATTTACAACCCATGATTTTATTTCAGCACCAAAAGCTGTTAGCTCTGTAACTTTTAGTGGCTTATGTAATGTAACCGTATAACCTGCCAAAGAATTCTCTTTATGAGGGCAAACAACGAAAACTTCACCAAAATGGTTAAGAACTTCAACGATGGATCCTACAGCAGGTGAAAATATTCCGCTACTGCTTGTAATTAAGAAACGCATAGAATTGTTCACCTCTCTTTCTTTCCGTAACCATTTATAACATGTTTCTTGTAGTTTTATTTTAAAGAATATTTATAAAGGACATATAAATGTTCTTTATACTTTTTTATTCATTATGTAAATGTCCTATATGCTAATGATTAAAGAATTGAGTAAGCAAAAGGGCTATAACTAGGCTTATTTTTGATTTTTTATGGTTTCATTTATAAAAAATATGTTAATTCTTTACACGTCCTTCACAATTAAAAAAGCAGAACTAGATTGTCCTAGTTCTGCTTTTCTAATAACTGTAACCGTTTCATAAACGTCTTTTGATAGCTTTGAGATAGAAATGGCACCCTTAAAATTTTTTTCACTTTTTCTTTATTACTTTTATCCTTATACTGTACTTCATTTATGTATGAAATCGTAATTTCATCTTGATGCCTTCTTAAAAATTGTACTGAGTCTTCTTTGGACACTACTCCTTCTGAAAGAACACGAAAATAAAACCCTGTATAACCTGTCTCCTGAAAACGAAGTGGAAGATCTTTTGTGTCGTGCCGATGAGCTAATTTAAAGCATGGCTGTCTTGGCTGACTTACTTGTACAACAGCTTCTCCAATCTGAAATTCATCACCTATACATACCTTTTCTTCTGTCAATCCAAGGAGCGTTAAATTTTCTCCAAAGGCTCCATAAGAAAGGGAAAGCCCTACTTCACTACTGAAATAAGCATAGTGTTCAAATGGATAAACACATACTGCTTTATCTTCTCCCCCATGATTTACAAGATCTGCTTGACCATCTCCAACGAAATTTACTTTAGTTAATAAAAGAGGTTTATCTACAGGCTGTTTCTCAATACCTGTTTGAATACTTTTTCCTTTATAAATTAACTCTTTTGGTTTTCCAACATTAACGGATACTATTTGCCCTAGCAAAACTCTCCCCCCTTTTTTAACCTTATTTTAACAAACAAAAAAGCGTAGGAATACCTCCCACGCTTTCTCTTATAAAAATAAATCTAAAATAAAATACATAATTGCTCCAAGTGCTGCAGAAATCGGAAGCGTAATGATCCATGTAATCACCATACGCTGAGCTGTTCCCCATTTTACACCTTTCACACGATGAGCAGAGCCAACTCCTAAAATAGAAGAAGAGATAACGTGTGTTGTACTAACAGGAAGATGAATATATGTAGCTCCAAAGATAATAGCTGCTCCTGTTAAGTCTGCCGCTACTCCATTTACAGGACGAATTTTCATGATTTTCCCGCCAACAGTTTTAATGATTTTCCATCCACCGATAGATGTTCCAAGACCCATTGCTGTTGCACAAGCAATTTGAACCCAAAATTGAACTTCATCTGTTTCTTGTAAGTTCGCTGCAATTAAAGCCATTGTAATAATCCCCATTGCCTTTTGAGCATCATTTGTTCCGTGTGTATAAGACTGGACAGCTGCAGTCAAAATTTGCACACGACGAAACTGCTTGTTTGTTTTGGCTAAGTTACTATCTTTAAAAATCAATTTAATAATAGTATACATAATAAACCCAACAACAAAGGCAAGAACTGGTGAAATAAGGAGTGCTTCAATAATTTTAATAAATCCATTATAGTTAATAGCTCCAAAACCAGAAGAAGCAATAACTGCTCCCGCAATCGCCCCAATGATGGCATGTGAAGAACTACTTGGAATTCCGTAGTACCAAGTAATCAAGTTCCATGCAATCCCAGCGATAAGGGCAGCCAGAATTACCACTAGTCCATTATCAAGCTTGAAGGGATCTGCAATATCTTTGGTGATCGTTTTAGCAACCCCTGTAAACGTCATTGCTCCAATAAAGTTCATAACTGCGGCTAAGATAATTGCATGACGTGGTTTTAAAGCTTTCGTTGATACAGATGTTGCAATTGCATTTGCTGTATCATGAAACCCGTTAATAAAATCAAAAGCTAAAGCAAAAATGACAATTAAAATAGTTAAGACAAATAAAGAATCCATACTAATCCCTCATTACGCGTTCTTCATGATGATAGTTTCTAGATTGTTTGCTACATTTTGGCAACTATCTGCAATTTCTTCAAGTGTTTCATAAATTTCTTTATATTGAATAACTTTGATTGGATCTTTCACAAGCGCAAACAGATTCTTCAAAGATTTACGAAGTAAATTATCACAATTGTGCTCGTATTCTTTAATCTTAATCGCATGTGGTTGAATATCTTTAAGACGATTGTTTGATAAAAGCTCAATTGTTACTAAAATTTCGCGAACACATTCGCGGATATAGCCAATAAACTTATCCATATGCTCATCTGTCTCAGTTATTGAATAAATTTCCATCGAAGCCGAAAATGCCTCAATACCATCTAAAACATCATCCATACTCATCGTAAGTTGAAGAATGTCTTCACGCTCGATCGGCGTGATGAACGCTTTATTCAATTCGCGAATAATAACATGTACGTGATTATCTCCTTTTGTTTCAAACTCTTTAAGTTTGTCCGCAAATTCTTTCAAAGTGGATTGATTTGTTACCTTAAAGCTTACAAAGAAATCTGCTGTTTCATCCAAGTTTTTCGCAATTTCCATTAAGAGTAATGAAAATTTATCTTTTTTCTTTTTCATTGCCACTTTCAAACCCTCCAATATTTATCATAGAGCCAAAATGAACATTTACCTGTTATATACAATAATAAATTAGAAATATGCTTCATTTTAAAAACGTTTTCTATGAAAGCATCTCTAAAAAAGAGCATTTTTATTTTTACTTAAAAAAGCTCGTTCATCATTATCTCTTTAAAATAAACGACTTATCATTTTAGCCTATCCTTTTTTCCTTTTTTCATCCGTTCTGCAGCTTGTGCTTTTATTAAAAGCACGAAACAAATTATAACATACCTTTAGCGAAACATAGAACGATAATCTACTACATTTTTCTCTCTTTTTCGCTACTCATTACAATTGTGCCTATACTTTTAAATTTCAACTGTGTAAATTCTCCTATATAATTCCTTTATTTTCCCTTATATTATAGAACAATTTTCTTTCTTTTATAAAATGAGGACAAAAAAACCGCCTTTAGTGAAAGACGGTTTTTTCTCTATGTGAGACGTGCTCGGATTTTCCCTGAGCAGAAATCAATTATTGCGACCATAATAATAATACCTAGCAAAATAATCCCTACTCGTTCCCAATCCCTTACACTTAGGGCAAAAATAAGAGGAGTTCCAATTCCTCCAGCCCCTATTACCCCAAGGATAGTTGCTGCTCTAACATTAATTTCAAATCGATACAAAAGAAATGACAGATAGCTCGGTAATACTTGTGGAAGAACAGCGAACCAGATTGCTTTTATAGGATTTGCTCCTGTTGCAACAAGCGCCTCTGTTGCTCCTAAATCAATGCTCTCAATATCTTCTGAAAAAAGTTTACCAAGCATTCCAATAGAGCCAATACCTAAAGCAAGCACTCCAGAAAATGATCCAGGACCAACAGCTTTAATGAAAAGAAGGGCCATAATAATATCTGGGAAAACACGAATAAAACTTAGTACAAACTTTCCTGCACCAGAAATCCCTTTATTCTTCACAATATTTTTTGCCGCCCAGAATGAAAAAGGTACACATAATAACCCTGCAATAACAGTACCTAAAAGCGCGATTGCCAACGTATCTAAAAGCCCTCGAAGCAAGTCTTCTCCATCTGGGTAATACACATAATCCCAATCTGGGTGAAGAAGTCCTGAGAAAATAGCAGAAACGATTTCTTTAGACGTATCTTTAAATTCAAGAGCTGGCATCCCTGCAAAAGCCCAAATATAAATAGCAATAACAATGGCTAAAATTGCACCATTACGAATCTTTTTCCCTGTTCTTTTCGGTGACTGCAACAATATATTATTCATACTAACTTCTCCCTTGTTTTTGTACTAATATAATCAATAATTAATACAACAATAAGAGTATAGACGATAAGTGAAGATGTTTTGTCGTATTCAAAAAATCCGAGCGTCTGTTCATAAAACAGACCAATTCCTCCCGCGCCTACGAGACCTAAAACAGCTGCAGCCCTCACATTAACTTCAAATGTATATAATACAAAAGAAATATACTGTGGAAGAACTTGAGGAATAACTCCAAACATAATCCATTTTACTTTATTAGCTCCAACAGCTGTCATTGCTTCAAGCGGTCCTTTATCAATGGATTCAATTGATTCATAGATAAGCTTAGCAATGATCCCAAGTGAAAAGCCAGTTAAAGCAAATACGCCTGGAATCGGGCCAATTCCAAAAATCGCTACAAAGATTGCCGCCAGAAGTAGATCTGGAATTGTTCGGATTAAATTTAGAACAAAGCGAGCTGGAATTGTAATAAGCTTTGTTTGAAAAATATTACGAGCAGATAATAAGGCAATTGGTATAGCTAGCAATGCTCCGAATGTTGTCCCAAGAACTGCCATACGCAAAGTGTCTAGTATTGGAGCTGTAATGTTTGAAAAGTATGCCCAGTTTGGTGGGACCATTTGAACAATAAGGTCACCCATGTTAGGTAAACCCGTTGCTAAGCTAGAAAGGGAAAACTCAACTTGCTTTCCACTCAAATAAATGAATAGAAGTAAAAGTATAAAAGTTAGGATATGTTTCACTTTCTTTGAAGACATTTTGTTATAGTGAACGGTTTTGTTTTGTTTAACTTGAACAGTTTTCATTTTGCAACACCCATCAGTTCTTCATCTTGAATTGGACGCCCATATATTTCGGCGAACTTCTCATCTGTTGCTTCATCAACACTCCCATCAAATACTACTTCTCCCGCTCGAAGACCAATAATTCTTGTCGCATATTGACGTGCCAAATCAATAAAATGAAGATTAACAACAGTCGTAATACCAAGCTCTTCATTAATTCTTTTTAAATCATCCATCACCTGCTTTGTTGTAAGAGGATCAAGAGAAGCAACAGGTTCATCAGCTAAAATAATTTTTGCCTCTTGAGCGAGCGCCCTTGCAATTGAAACACGTTGTTGCTGGCCTCCTGAAAGCTCATCTGCTCTTGAATAAGCCTTTTCTAGAATATTTACACGATCAAGCGCCTTTAGAGCAAGCTCTTTGTCATGTTGCGGAAACATCCCTAACATCATACGTAATGTTGAATGATAACCAACACGACCAGATAAAACGTTACGAAGAACTGATGAACGCTTCACGAGATTAAAGTTTTGAAAAATCATTCCAATGTCACGGCGAATTTCATACAAGTTTCTCCCTTTTGCTTTTGTAATGGATTTTCCATTCACAATAATCTCGCCCCCGCTTACTTCATGTAGACGGTTAACTGAACGTAAAAGAGTAGATTTCCCAGCTCCTGAAAGTCCTACAACAACGATAAACTCTCCTTTTTGCATCGTTAAATTAATATTGTTTAGTCCTTTTGTTCCATTTGGATAAACTTTAGATACATTTTTAAATTCAATCATTTGGAATCCCCCACTCTTGTAAGTATAGACAACAGAAAGATGGCTGAAGGCTCAGCCATCTTGATTTTTCTCTCTAAAATCCTCATTTCACTACTCGGTTTTTACTTTTTCTCCATATTCTCGTACAATTTCAAACTTGCTATCATCAGACTTTACATAACCTTCATGTGTATAGATATCGCGAATGATTTTTTTACCCTCTTCATCTTTTCCAATATTAATAAACGCTTCTTGAATTTCTTTTCTTAAGTCTTCGTCCATATCAGATTGAACAGCAACAGTATCATTAGGAATCGGTTCTGTATAATGAATTACTTTTGTTTGATCAAATACATCTTCGTAATCTTTTTGAACGATTGTACGTGCGTCTTGGAATGTTACAGCTGCATCAATATCTCCATTTAATAAAGAAATAACAGCTTGGTCATGACCTTTCAATGTCACAGGTTGTACATCTTTTAGCGGATCGAGTCCAACGTCCATTAAAGAGGCTGCTGGCCATACATAACCTGCTGAAGATGTTACGTTTTGATAGCCAATCTTTTTCCCTTTTAAATCTTCTAAACTATCAATACCAGAGTCTTTTTTCACAATGAACATAGACTTGTAAGAATCAACAAGCTCGTCCGTTGGGGAACCGTCTTTATCATTTACTCCATAGCGCTGAGCTTGTAGAATAACGTCAGCTGCTCCTTGGTCTTTTGCTAAAACATAAGCTGTTGGTGGTAAGAAGCCAACATCTACTTTCTTTGAAGCCATTGCTTCTACAATTGTATTGTAATCTGTAGAAACACTAACTTTCACAGCTCTATCAAGCTCGTCACTTAATAGCTTTTCAAGCGGCTTTGCTTTTGCTTCAAGCGTATCAGCGTTTTGTGACGGAACAAATTGTACAGTTAGCTCTTTTTTCTCTGCGCCTTCTCCGCTAGATCCAGAAGATGTTGATGCTTCCTCATTGTTTCCACAACCAGCTAGTACACCTGCAGCAAGTGCAACTGACATACTAACTCCTATCAGTTTTTTAAACATATTATGCCCCCTAAAAAATATGTAATGTTTTGTCGTACATACAAACTTTACCAACCAAATATTTACTGTATATTTTCTCGCTGTAAATTATATGTTAATTTGGATTAATATTCTGTAAATTCGTCAGAATTTATTACATCTATTTTATAAAATCGAAAGGTGACTCTTCCTGAGAGCCACCTTTTATTTCTTATTAACAACAGTAAGATGCGCCGATGATGATTAACAAAATGAAAAGAACAACTAGTAAAGCAAAACCTCCGCCGAAACCTACACCGTAACCATCATTACATCCTTGACCCATAAGTAAACCTCTCCTTTTACAAAATCATTTTTTGTGAGCAGCTCTTTTTGCTGAGCTGTTACTTGTATCGTATGTATTTTAGAAGAGATGGTGAAGTAATCTAGATAGAATGGGCGAATATCCAGAAAAAACCTTAGTATAGGGTCTATACTAAGGTTTTTTCTTACTCTATAATTTTCCAGTATGGAACAAATTCTTCGGCTACTTTTTTTCCACTTTGTTTCTCAATATGACGAAGCAGTTTTTCTAACTTTTGTTCTTGAAGATAAGAAGACTTTGCCTTTTGTATATTTGAAATCTGCTTTGAAAGAGAAACAACCGCTCCTTTATTGTTAAGATATCCTCTTTCTTTTCCAGCTTCTAGTAACTCATCAAGATGATCTACGTCAAGCTTAACAAGAAGCTCATATGTTTTAGATGTCTCATTTCCTGCCTTATCTGTTGCGCGAATTGTAACAGGATACTTTCCTGGAGGTAACTCCATTGGCGCTAAGTGAAGGTTATTGCTTTCTTTTCCATTGAGTATGACAATAACATCCTTTACTCCACTTTGATCATCTTTCACCTGAATTTCTTGTAAAAACTCGTCTGTTACAAATACAGACATATTGCTCATGTCTTCGATTGTTGGCGGTGTAATATCTTGAGAAACGCCTTTCTCAATAGCATCTAAACTCAATAGCTTAAGCTGATATGTTCCTTTAAAATTAGATGATATTCCGTTAATCGTAACTATTTCTCCTTCTTTATATAGAAGTTGGAATTCATCTTGTGTTATTCCTGTTCTATGATCAACTCGAACCTTTGTTATATCATTCTCATGGCTAAGATCAAACTCAAACGCTCCTTGACCAGAAGTAATGTTGCTTATTTTGCCTTCCTTAAGCTGAACTTTCTCGCCTTGGTTTTCCTGATTTAAGCTGGTAACAACTTTTGGTGCTGGAACTTGTGCCTTTCCAATTTTCTCAATGGAGGATGGATTAACTAATTCAAATTCTCCGTTATATACATCTGTTTGAGCCGTTATTCTTAGCTGATCTCCAACATTGTAATCAACTTCATGCTGAAAAACATAGACGCCTCCTGTATCATCTTGTATATAAAAACCTTGCCCACCAAAAATTCCTGGTTGAGATGTTACTATCCCTTCAACTGTTACCATTTGGCCAAGTTCACTTTGTCTAGCTTGTTTAATTGCTGTTATTTTTGTAATTTCTTCTGGAAGGGGGGAGATTGCCACATCATCAACTTTTACAGACTTAGTTAGTACATTTTCTCCGTCTTTCCTTAAGCGTAGATTAACGTCTCCTTTTGTCCCTTCTTTCACTCTCATTTTTAAATCTATAGTTGCTTCACCGTTTGGACCCGCTTTTAACGAAAAAGGCGTGCTGTATCCATAAGAGGATGGCCATGTACCATTTTCACTTTTTACTTGGGCTACTTGCATTCCTCCTTCAACGTACATTCCGACCTGCAAACCACTTATTTCTGCATTTGGTTCTACCCCTTTTGCACTTATACGAAGTTGGAATTCGTCGTTACTTGGCAATATATCTTGATGAATAAGTTCATAAGAAGCCTGAACGGGTGGATTTTCTGATGATCCATATGAACCAGAAGCAAATGTTGAAGCATCGTACCACTTATACCCTTTTGCAGGCTGTGACCAAGGCTCTGCTTGAGGCTCTTTTGAATTTGCTGGCTCTTCCGTTTCTAGTAGAGGAGAAGGCTCATCAAGGGGAATACCCTTTTCTTCAAACGAAGTATAACTCTCCTCTTTTGCAAGCCAATCGATTGTATTAAGTAAAAGAGTTGCATCGTCCTCTTCTTTAAAACCATCATACGTACGTTTTGTTCCACTTGTTTCTTCTCGTTTATACTTGGGAGTTATATCTTCAACAGGAGAAGAGTCTCCAATGAATGCTGCTTTTCCTAATCCTAATTTTGAAATAGCTGCATAAGGTCCTTCTTCTTCTCCTCCACCAAAGTAAATTCCTTGGTCAACTGAATTATTCCACTTATCCCCTGCATCCAGCCCCTCAGGCAAGTAAACGATTCCCTTTGCTTTAGAAGGATCTGTAATAGCAAGTGTAGAACCAGCATGCATTGCAACTGTTTGAACTCCTTCTGTAATACCAAATGATTCACTTGAAGAAACAACTTTATTTGCATTAATATCTCCTGGTGCATTGTATCTAAAACGAATGCCAAAGTGATCTGAAAGCCAATCTGAACTTTCGACTCCTTCCATCGCTTTTGAAGAAGCTTCCTCTATTGTCATACCTTTTGCAGGATTTTCATACGCTCCTCTACGATAACCGTTCATTACCTCTGATGAATCCCATCGGTTTTTATTTCGATCAGCATTATAATGATCTGAAATAAAAAAGATACTTCCTCCCTCTTTCACATATTGAATCATTGCTTCTTGTTCAGATGTTTTAAAAGGAATATTTGCTTCTGGGATTACAAACACATCATATTGAGATAAATCATCGAGGGTAATAGGCGTCTCTTTTCGTAATTCTTTTACATAATAACCATTGTTGGCAATTCCGTTAGCAAAATCTGAAAAGGCTCCATCAATCACCCAATCTGCTGCTCCTGCTGTTTGGGCATGAGTATTGTCAAATAAAACTTTCAACCCATTTGCGTTTTTAGGAACAATTTCAGGAGCCGGATCTTTTGGTCCTTCAGCTTGTCCATTTGTTAGTGGATACATCATAAATATGCCTAGAAGCATAAGCATTACAAGACCACATTTTCCTAACCACCTATGTAACATTTGTTTATCTCCTCCACCTTGTAATATGTTCGTTCTATTTAAAAGGATATATGGCGAATATTTGCACGAAATGAACTATATATTAAATTATCGTAAATTTTTCCATTTAGTGGTCAACTTCTATCTTCCAAAATTAAAAAAGCCTAAAGCTTGATCGCTTTAGGCTTCTATCTTAATCTTTTTGAGGTTGATAAATATCCCAACCGAGTTTTAAGGTCTCAACAATATAATCAGCAACTTCTTCAGCTACAAGATTGTCTGTCTGAACTCTTGAGTTATGCTTTGAATAGGCATCTTGTCTTGCATTAAAAAGCTCCTGCATTTCTTCAAGTGTACGATTGTGTAAAACAGGTCTGCTTTCAATAATAAGATCCAGCCGTTCCTTCCAACGATCCCATGATAAATCAAGAAATAGGACAATGCAATTTTCTAAACAAACGTTGCGAACTTCTTCTTGTTGAAAAGCTCCTCCTCCTAGGGAGACAACTTTGCAACGTTTAGCCTGACAAATATCAGAGATTGTTTCCCTTTCAATACGGCGGAATTCTTTCTCTCCATATTTACTAAAAATATCTTTGATAAGCATTTTTTCATTTTTCTCAATTTCCACATCTATATCTATGAAATCTCTATACAGTTTTTTTGCTACAAGTTGACCAATTGTTGTTTTTCCGACACCCATAAAACCAATTAATACAATATTTTTTTCCCTGACAGGGATTTGTCTCATATAACTCATCATCTATTCTGTTCAATCCTTTCTTCCCTCGTTGTGAATGTACTCCAAGTTCTCTTCATTATTTTCATTATAAGGGAAGAAAGACAAGAGTGGTACTATATTGCCGAATAAAAAAGGAAGCACGCCTTAAACGCCTTCCTTTCTTTATCGCTATGCTGTTTTACTCTCAAGTCTTCTTGCTACAAGAGATAAACCATAATTTACAACAAAATACATAACAGCAATAAATAAAAAGATTGGCAACACATAGTTAATATTTTGTCCGTTGATAATTTGTGCACTATGAGTTAACTCTGGTAATGCAATAACAACAGCAAGAGACGTATCTTTTAACAGGGAAATAAATTGGCTTACAATCGGAGGAACCATCCTTTTTAATGCTTGAGGAAGAATAATCCCAAACATTGTTTGAGTATAAGTAAGACCTGATGAACGAGCAGCCTCAATCTGTCCTTTTTCAATTGATTTTAAACCGCTTCTTACAATCTCGGATAACATAGCAGATTCAAAGATGGTCAAAGCAGCAATAGCAGAAACTGTAATCCCTAAGCTGATTCCAATTTCAGGGAGTGCAAAGTACGTAAAGAAAATAATTAACAACAATGGTAAATTTCGAATGACTTCAACAATGACAGCAAGCACTTGGGAAACAAAGGGAATTTTAGCATAACGTAGTATTCCAACAATGCTTCCAATAACAAAGCTGAGAATAATTGAAATAAAGGCAACTTTTAGTGTGACAAAAAAACCTTGAAACAAAAATTGCAAGTGATCCATTGAATAAGCTCCAATAAAGTCCATTGTTCCACTCCTTTCTAGTTGCTACGTGCAAGCCGTTTTTCTAAATAGCCAACTCCCAAACTAAGCGGGATTGTAAGCACAAGATAAAATAGAGCAACGAAAATGTAAACATCAAATGTTACGAATGTTGCAGATGCAACTAAGTCACCAAAATACATTAAATCAAGTCCTGCTATGACACTTAAAATTGAAGAGTTTTTTACAAGGTTAATAAACTGGTTACCAAGCGGTGGAACAACAATTTTGATTGCTTGTGGTAAAATGATTTGAAACATAGTTTGTAAGTAGGTAAGCCCGGATGAACGGGCAGCTTCCGTTTGTCCCTTAGGAACTGCCATAATCCCTGCTCGAATGGCTTCTGCAATAAAAGCCGAGGTGTAAATGGAGAGTGCAACTGTTCCCGCTACAAATCCAGTTAAGCGAATTCCAATAGAAGGAAGACCAACGAAAAAAATAAAGGCAATAAGCAAAAGCGGGATATTACGAATAAATTCTACATATATAGTTCCAATCACATTTAATATTTTAATAGGAGCAATCCTTATAACAGCAATAATAGCACCTAATACAAAACTTGCTACAAGTGCAATTAAACTTACTAAAACTGTGTTTCTAAATCCTTGTATATATAAATCCCAATTGTTGGTGAGAATTGAGAAATCAAGCATAGATGTTCACTCCTTTGCTCTAGTAAAGGAAGCAGGACAAGCAAATGCTTATCCTGCTTAAAATATTCTTTCTATTTTGATGGATCTTCTTTAATCCACTTTTTATAAATTTCATCATAGGTTCCATCTGACTTCATTTTTTCTAGACCCTTATTGATTTCTTTTACAAACTCGTCATCGCCTTTTTTCACCGCAATTCCATATGGCTCATCTGTAAATGGTTCCCCAACAAGCGTATAGTTTGAATCTTGATCTGCCATACCGTAAAGAATAGCATTATCTGTTGTTAACGTATCCCCTTGCCCTGATTTTAAAGCAGTGAATGCCTCAGCATAGTTTTCAAATTCTAAAACAGTTGCTTCCGGAGACTTTTCACGGATATTTTGAGTTGATGTTGAACCTTTAACAGCTAAAACTTTAGTTCCTGCTTTAATATCATCAATTCCTTTAATAGAGCTTCCTTTTTTCACAAGTAAAGACTGTCCTGCTTCAAAATAAACATCTGAGAATGAAACTTGTTTCTTGCGCTCATCTGTAATGGTCATCGTTGCGATAATTGCATCAATTTCTCCGTTTTGGAGCATTGGAATACGCGTTTTTGACGTAACTTCTTTGAGTTCAATTTTATTTTCGTCTCCAAGAATTTGTTTGGCAAGCTGTTTGGCAATATCAATGTCAAATCCTTCAATGTCTCCTGAGCTCGGGTTCTTCAATCCGAACAAACGAGTATCAGTTTTAACTCCAACAACAAGCTTGCCTCTCTCTTTAATTTGTTCTAGTGTACTTTTCCCATCACTTGAAGAAGAAGTTTCTTTACTTCCGCCGCTTCCACAGCCTGCAAGTAAAACAACAGCTAGTAGTGAAATAAGTCCTATCTTTAGTAATCTTTTCATCGACACAGCTACTCCCCCTAAATAATTAATGATTTAAAATACGGCTTAAAAATAAACGAGCTCGCTCTTCACGCGGGTTCGCATAAAATTCAGCCGGTGTAGCCTCTTCAATGATTCTTCCTTCATCCATAAAGACGACACGGTCTGCTACTTCACGAGCAAAACCCATCTCGTGTGTTACAACAACCATTGTCATTCCTTCTTTCGCAAGAGCTTTCATAACGTCTAATACCTCTCCAATCATTTCTGGATCAAGAGCAGAGGTTGGTTCATCAAAAAGCATGACTTCAGGCTTCATTGCAAGTCCCCTTGCAATGGCAACACGCTGCTGCTGTCCTCCTGATAGCTGTGATGGATACGAGGAAGCTTTGTCAGGAATGCCAACTTTATTCAAGTAATACATAGCCGTTTCTTTTGCTTCTTCTTGGGAAATCCCTAGTACTTTCATTGGAGCAAGTGTTATATTTTGAAGCACTGTTTTGTGTGGATAAAGATGAAAGTGCTGAAATACCATTCCAATGTTGCGACGAAGCTTGTTAATATCCGTGTTTTTATCCTCTACTCTTGCGCTGTTCACAAGAAGCTTGCCATCTGAGATGGTTTCAAGCCTGTTAATACAGCGAAGCATTGTACTTTTTCCAGAGCCAGATGGACCAATTACAACAACAACTTCTCCTTTATGAATTTCGAGGTTAATATCCTTTAAAACATGAAAATCTCCGTAATGTTTGTTAACTCCCTCAAATGTAATCATAATGGGCCCCCTAAGTGCTTTTTATCTATGCATGTTTAAATAAAGATAAGCTTACTTCAATTATATAAAGTTAAAGAGCGTCTATGTCAAAATCTTCTGATATTTTAGTAAATTCTAACACCTTTCTCTATCAAAGTAAACAAGCTTGTTACAGATTCTTACACATATATAGTTAATATGTATTACTCCACATAGATAATATAGCTAAAACTTTTTTTGGAATTTCTCCATATAATCCAAAAGATTCATTTTCAAACAAGAAAGACCTCCCCTTTTAACATAGGTATGCTAAAAAGGAAGGTCTTTTATTATTCAAAACTATTCGTTATATCATATTCTTTTTTCTTCTTCTCTAACCATGTTGAATATTCTGTTTGAAGTTTCTCGTTGAAGATTGCTTCTTTTACTTGTGCTTTGCTATCTTTATAACTTGCTTGTTTGGCTTCTTTAACATCTTCTACCTTAATAATATGATAGCCATAGTCTGTTTTGACAGGGTCACTAATTTCTCCCTTCTTCATCGAGAAAGCTTTTTTATCAAATTCATCAGTCATTGTGCCTTCTTCAAAGTACCCAAGCTCTCCACCACTTTCACTTGTTGCCGTGTCTGTAGAATACTTTTTCGCTAATGT
Source organism: Priestia filamentosa (assembly GCF_900177535.1). NCBI lineage: Bacteria > Bacillati > Bacillota > Bacilli > Caryophanales > Bacillaceae > Priestia > Priestia filamentosa. The sequence goes on along the minus strand of NZ_FXAJ01000004.1, from coordinate 236,646 downwards.
TGCAAAATCTTCTCCTTTATCTAACTTCTCTTTAATTTCCTTAGCTGTTTTTTCATCATCAACTAAAATGTGACTTGCTTTCACTTGCGCTGCTTGTGCAAAACTATCTTTATTTTCATTAAAGTATTCTTTCATTTCCTTTTCTGTAATTTTAATGGATGGTCGTAAAAGTTCTTCAATCTCTTTATTCTTTTTAATGTCTTCTTTAAGAGAGCTTAACGACACACCACTTGCTTCAAGTGTCTGATTAAATGTATCTTCTCCACCGTATTGTTCTTTTAAATCATCCAACTCTTGATTCACTTGCTTAGCTGTAATCTTAATATCTTCTTTTTCAGCTTCTTTATCGATAATCTTCTCGGTAATAAGAGTATCAACAGCTGCTGCTCCATTTTGATCTGCTAGAAGGTTATACACATCGTCTTTGGTAATATCGCTTCCGTCAACGCTCGCAACAACTTGTTCTTTTGAATAAACCCATCCACCGCAAACAATGAGAGCGACAAGAGCTACGCTTAAAATAATATACATAACCTTACGTTTAAATAGTTTCTTCATCTTTTAAACTCCTTTTTTCTATTTTATAATGCTTGTCTGGCATGTACTTTTTACAGGAAAGAGCTTATGCCGGAGAGAGGCATCTTTATGGAGATAAGCATAAGCTCTTTTGTTCTTCTTTCATAATGTAACAATTGAATGTGTCAGGAAGATGTCCGTAGCCTATTTTTTATAAACATTTTCTTTTTTCTTTATGTAAATTGAAAAACAATATTAAAAATAAATAACTTAAGATGAAAGCGCTATTCTCTAAAATTTCTATTTTATCAAACTATTTTAACAATATTCTCTTGCTTAATCATGTCAGAATTGCTATCATAGTGAACATTATCACAACCTAGTTGGACATACATAAGTATAGGAGGATTTAAATTGAACAAAAAATTCACAATATTCTTATTATCATTAATTCCATTTTTAGGTCAGTTTGCTTTTTTACCTCTTGTAAACCGCATTCATCCTATTATTTTCGGATTACCACTACTTCATTTTTGGCTCTTTCTTTGGATTATTTTAACGCCTATTATTACATTTATTATTTATCGTGTACAAAAAACAGAAGGAGATGTTGAGTAATGCAAGGAAATTTAACAGCACTGTTAATCACATGTTGTATCATTTTAGCTGTTGTCTTTATTGGTTTTCTAGCAGGGCGGGACAAATCATCGCGAAGCTCTGTTGAAGAATGGTCTGTTGGAGGAAGACGTTTTGGTAGTATTCTTGTTTGGCTATTAGTTGGGGCAGATCTTTATACAGCATATACGTTCCTCGGTTTAACAAGTACTGCTTACCAAGGAGGAAGCACTGCTTTCTTTGCGATTCCGTATTCCGTTATTGCTTTTTTCATCTCTTACTTTTTCTTACCAAGACTGTGGAGTGTCGCAAACAAACATCGTTTAACAACACTTGCCGATTATGCTCGTGAACGGTTTAGCAGTAAGTTTCTCTCTTCTTTAATCGCTATTGTTGGTGTACTAATGCTTATACCTTACATTTGCTTACAGCTTAGCGGGATTCAAGATACTCTTACTGCTGCAGGTACAGGTTATATCAATGTAAAGGTAGTTGTTATTATCTCCTTTCTTCTTGTTGGTCTTTATACATTTTTTAGCGGAATTAAAGGTCCTACGTATACAGCTATTATTAAAGATATTCTAGTGTGGGTTATTATGCTTTTCATGGTTGTGTCTCTTCCTATTATTCATTTTGGGGACTGGGGAACAATGATTAATAAGATTTCACAAGAAGCACCTGAAATGCTTACACTCCCAACGGAAGGTCCAAAAGGGATTCCATGGTTCATTACCGCTTCCCTTGTATCAGCACTTGCTCTCTTTATGTGGGCTCATGCAGCAACAGGTGTATTTACAGCAAAAAGTGCAGATTCACTTCGCAAAAATGCTATCTTCTTGCCTTTATATAATATTGTGCTTATTCTCGTTATTTTCCTTGGATTTGTCGCTGCTCTGGTTCTTCCTGAAGATACAAATCCAAAGTTCGCTCTATTAAATCTCATTCAAATTTCATATGGTGGAGTTGGACAAGGACTTGCTTACTCAACAATTGCTCTTGCTTCTTTAATTCCTTGTTCAATCATGGCAATCGGAGCATCAAATCTATTTGCGAATAACATTTATCGCGATTTGATTAAGCCAGATGTAAATCCTAAAACATTAACACTTGTAACTCGTTCAATGGTATTTGTTGTTATTGGCCTTGCTCTTTTATTTGGGCTCCTTTTCCCACAAGCTCTTGTTTCTTTACAACTCTTAGGAGTATCTGGAATGGTTCAGATTTTCCCGGCAATTGTCATCAGCTTATTTTGGCGTAATCAAACAAAAGAAGCAACTGCCTTTGGACTCTTAGTTGGACTTATTGTAACTTTTACGGTTTATTCAACAGGTTCATCCTTTGGTATCTATGAAGGTTTCTGGGGCCTTAGCGCAAACGTTGTAACAATGGCCATTATAAACCCTTTCTTTGTAAAAAAAGCACAGCGTTCTAGAAATGATGTTGTAAACACACTATTCTATAGTACGAATAAAGAAGAAGGTAATTCTAAAAGTGCATAAAATAAAAGAGCGGCTTTAAAAGCCGCTCTTTTATTTTCTTACAATAGGCATTGAACAACAGCGGAAGGAACCGCCTGATTTAATAATTTCTGTAATATCCACTTCAATGATTTCATAGCCGCGTTTTTTCAATTCTTTATTTGTATTCTTGTTAATTGGCAAGCTGATGACCTTTTTGTTTCCAATTGAAAGCACGTTCACTCCCAACGTAAACTGTTCATCTTCTTCAACATGAATTAAATCATAATGTTTCGCTAATACAGTTTCATATTTCTCTTCCATTGCTCCTCTAAATACAAGAGCTTCCTTTGGAGATAAAATATTAAATACACAGTCTAAATGGAGATATTTAGGATGAAATGGAATAGGAACAACTTCGTAACCTTCCAGGTGCCCTCTCAATACGTCTACTGCTTCTTCTGTTGTACGGTCACTAATTCCAACAAAAACATGATCTCCATCAACAACAACATCTCCGCCTTCAATGTTCGTCCCTTGTAAATCTATGTAATCGATTCCTAAGTTTTTTAACTCCTGCTTTAACACTTTCTGCTCATCAAAACGAATATCATTGCTCATACCAGCAATAAACACTTTATCTCCAATCGTAAAGCCGATGTCTCTTGCAAAAACTTGCTCTGGACGATCTTCACCAGGAGTTAAAAGATGAACATTTACATTATACTTTCTTAACGTATCTACAAACTGTTTATGCTGTGCCATGGCTTTTTCGACGTTAATATTTTCATCTTTAAAATGCTTCTGTGTTTCGTTAATCACATCGACAATTGTCATATGCTTTGGTTCACATAAAAACACATCACGTAATGGTTCATATTCAGTGTTACATCTTGGAACAAGTGGTTGAAATGATTGTTCTGGTAGCAAGTTTTTTTCCTCCTCTATATACGTTATGTTTATTGTTCCCGTTTTTCATGAAGATATAACATATAGAAATTTCGATGGCCTAGGTGTACTGTGACTATATCAAATTGAATTTAGTTATGTATATAGTCTTCTATTATTTTCTTGTTTCTTCCTTCCGACTATATCCCTAGTATATCCGTTTCACCAAAGTTTCCCGCTCCCATATCTGTACTTCAAATTTACGTGTTCATCAAAGTACTTTTTCCTTATAAAAATAAAGACAAACTCCTTCTACAGATCTGTAGAAGGAGTTTGTCTTTAAATGAACATATCGAACAGTAACACAGCTCCGAAAGCGATAAATGAAAGCAATGTCTCCATTACTGTCCATGTCTTAAAGGTTTCTTTTACTGTTAATCCTAGGTATTCTTTTACTAGCCAGAAACCAGCATCGTTTACATGTGAGAGCATGAGTGATCCTGCTCCCGTTGCTATAACAAGTAATTCCAAGTTCACGCCTGACATATTTGCAATAATAGGGGAAACAATTCCGGCTGCTGTTGTTAAAGCAACTGTTGCTGAACCTGTTGCAATTCGAATTAATCCGGCTACCATAAATGCTAAAACAATGGGGGATAGAGATAAACTTTCAGACATATTCGCAATCGTTGTTCCTACGCCACTATCAATAAGAATTTGTTTGAAACCACCACCAGCACCAATAATCAAAATAATTGAGCCAACTGGTAATAAGCTTTCATCTGTTAATTTTTTAATGAAGTTTTTATCCATCCCCTGACGCATTCCAAGTAGGTAGAAGGCTGCGAAACAAGAGATGAGAAGCGCAATGACAGGACTACCAATAAATACAAAGAAATTCATCAATGCATTAGGCATTGTGATATATGGTGCGACAACAGACAAGATCATCAATAGAACAGGTAATAGAATAACGAAAAATGAAACTCCTACACTTGGTAATTTTTGTAGACTTGTATTCACACGAACTAACTCTGGCTCTCCTTCAGGAATCACTCGTTTATGCACCCATTTTGAAAACAATGGACCTGCGATGATAGCTGTAGGTAGGGCAATAATGAGTGAGTAAAGAAGGACTCTTCCAAGATCAGCATTATAAATACCGATTGCAGTCATAGCTCCTGGATGTGGGGGTACAAGACCATGTACAATAGATAGCCCCGCAATAACCGGTATTGCAATTAGCAAAATATTTTGTTTTGTTGTTTTACGAATAGAAATAACAAGAGGTAATAAGATGACAATTCCTACTTCAAAGAAGACAGGGATTCCAATGATAAAACCTGAAAATAACATTGCCCACGGTAATTTCTTCACTCCAAACAATCGAACAAAGAAATCGGCTACTTGCATTCCAGCACCTGAATCTGACATAATTTTCCCTAAAATTGTCCCTAATGCTAAAATTCCAACCAAATGCCCTAAAACACTTCCAACCCCAGTTTCATAAGCACCAACAATTTTATCCATTGATAATCCCGACATAATGGCTAAAAATAAGCTTGCAACAGTTAAACTAATAAAGGCATGCCATTTCCACCATGATACTCCTAAAATAACAATTACAATAGATAATAAAGTAATAGTTAATACATATATATCCATATTGAATCCCTCTCTCCCCCGCGCAGTAAACGCTTTCATAGGAGCGGCGAGAAAAGAGTGCTACATTTTCTCGCTGCCTTTATACATCATAATTTACAACATAATGTTGCATTTCCGTATTGTAGTACCCTTCACTATATTCAATCAAATTACCCATTTCATCATAAGAATAGCGTAATCTTTTTAGTAAAGGTGTCTTCCTTTTTACATGTAATCTATCTTCTACATAAGAAGGGGCAATAGCAACAGCAAACTGATCTCGAAACTTTTCTAAAGAAATATCTTGTTCTTCAATCACTTCGTACAAGGATTGAGTATTTAAGTCTGAGCGTTCAGTGCCTTCAATTTGTGTCGTTACATAATGTGTATAATGGATATACGGTACATCATCAAGATGATAAAGTCGCTCAACACGAAGACAATGCTCTCCAAATAATCGGTACGGTTCTGTTCCCTCTTCATTGCATACAACTTCTGCCTGCAACAACTGCCTTTGAATTTTATGACCTTCTTCTACTAAAACTTCTGTAAAACGTTTCCCTTTAGAAAGTTTTGAAGCGGAAGTATTGCGAATGACTTTTGTCCCTTTACCACTCTTCTTTTCGAGATATCCCTCTTGAACAAGTTCTTTAATTGCATTTCGGATGGTAATTTTACTGACATTAAATTCATTCTCCAGTTGCGGTTCAGAAGGTATATTCGTTTTAATAGGATATACACCGTGTAAAATCCGATCTTTTAAGATATTCTTAATTTGTAAATATAATGGTCCTTTTTTTCGAGATACGTTCACTGTTACATTCACTACCTTTCTACATCGCCCACTGATTCTGTCATCGCTCGGAATATATCTGCTTCCGATGATATAGGGGTATCCCCTACAACCGTATGCGCAAGCATTCCCGCCGCTGCGGCAAATGCGACTGTTTTTTCCGGTGAAAAGTCTTCCATCTCACCATGTATGATACCACTCGCATAAGCATCTCCTGCTCCTATTCTATCATAGACAGAAAACGTGACGGTCTTAGAAAATGTGAATGTTTGATTCTTAAATATAAAACCACGTAATGAATGGGTATTGTCACCGTTAATTGAACGATGTGTCCCCGCTATAACAGAGATTTTGTACTTTTTTGCAACGGCTGGAATAAGGTCCACAAGTTGTTCTGTACGTTCTTCTTTCTCTGTTTTCATACCAAGAACAAACATTGCGTCTTTTTCGTTCATCATGACGATATCAGCTAAATCTAGCATTTCCTCATAATATCTTTTTGACTTTTTATATCCGTCCTCACCCCAGAGGGACGGGCGATAGTTACAATCAAAAACAACTGTGCCACCATTCTCTTTCACCGCTTTCGCGAATGTTTTCATATGTTGGCGAATAGAATCATTCATCGCAAGTGTAATTCCACAAAAATGCACAATATCGATTTTACGTGCAATTTCTTCAAAATTATACGTTCCTTCCGAAGCTGTATTGAAACTGCTTTCTAATCGATTGGAATAGGTAACACGACTAGGGCGCGCCCCAAATCCATTTTCTAAAAAGTACATTCCAACATAATCCCCGCTTCGGTGGATGAACGATTGGTTAATTCCTAATTTCTGAAGATAGGATGCGGCCGCATCACCAACTGCGTTATCTGGTAATGTAGACACAAGATACCCTGTATGGCCAAAACGCGCTAGAGCTGAGGTTACATTTACTCCTGTACCAGAGAAAGAATAATTTAATGTGCTTGCTTGTGACAGGAATTCATATCCTGGCACTTGCAAGCGCATCATAACTTCTCCAAAAGAAGCAACTCTCTTAGCCATGGTTATCCACCAATTTCTTTACTGTTCCAAGTAATTCACGGACATCCTTGACGTTTGTTTTGCCTGTTTCGTTATCAATAATTGATGAATACACATGAGGAATGATTTGTGGCACATTAGCTTCTAAGGCAATGCGTAAAATGGCTTCGAAGTTCTCTTTGTCGATTCCACCTGTTGGCTCTAACGCAAATCCTTCTTCACCGCATGCTACTGCAACCGCACGGAATTCGTCCTCACGAGTTAATCCTTTCATTGGGAAGTATTTTAATGCATTCCCGCCCATATCGCGAACAAGAGCAATTGCTGTTTTAATAGGTACAATTGCCTGTTCTTCCTGTGCAGCGCTTACAGGTCCTGTTGAAATATTTACATAACCAACACGTCCTGTTGGGGAAACTAGACTATTAATCCAGCTATCCTTTTCACCAAGATTAGCACGTGTTGCACCAACAGCAGGAAATACTTGGTTTATATGACTTCCAGGATAGTGTTTTGCAATCTCTGCTACGACAGCAGCTTGACGATTGTCGCCAGCCCCTAACCCAATTGATACCGCTTCTTCAATCTCTTCTCCATATTTCTTCATTGCTGCTACTGCTTCTTCTACCGTTGGATAATCTTTCGAAAGAACACCAACTAAGACATGTCCTTCGGCTGCTTCAAATACTTCTTTGGCATTCTCTACACTATTTGCTAATACATTTAAAGCAACACGTTCCTTATAAAAACGTTCTGTAATTGTTGACATATTATTTTCCTCCTAATAATTTACGTATTTGAGATTCAATCACGTCGATATCATCACCTTGAAGTGGACGTGGATCGATATCGAAGTAACCTTGTCTTACACCATAATCACGTGTGTAAATGGCAATGTCTCCTTCACGCAACCCTTGCACAACTTCTTTTGCTGTTGTGTTTGTTTGTTCTGAATTAATTTGAATACGAGCACGGAATATAGCTCGACCTGCTTCATCCTGAACAATCGTAACTTGGACACCTTCAATTTCTTTTAATGACATCAACGTTTGTAACATCTCTTTTTCTTGTTCACTTTTGTCTTCTTTAACACCGTATTCATCGAGGGCTTGAAGTAAACCAAAGGTGGTTTCTTTACCAACTTTCATACTTCTTCCAATACAATGTAATTGTACTTTTAACCATTCAATATATTTCCGCTTACCACCAACAATCCCTGAAGTTGGTCCTTCAATAGCTTTTGAACCACTATAAATGGCAAGATCCGAGTATTTTACATATTTTTGAATATCTTCTTCTGCTGCTGCATCCACAATAAGTGGAACACCATTACGCTTGGCAACTTCCCATGCCTCTTCAACTGAAATCATATTTTTTTGAACAGCATGGTGAGATTTCACATAAAGAATGGCTGCTGTGTTTTCAGAAATAGCATCTTCAATATGTTCTGCTTTACCTTCATTAGCATAGCCCACTTCAATTAACTCTCCACCACCCAAATAAATCATGGTTTCAACAGGGGCTCCGTATTGGACATTATGTCCTTTCAGCATGATGATTTCATTTTTAGAAATCTCTTCTTGGTGCAGACGTTCACTTTTGCGGCGGTTTCCTTGAGTCACAAGTGCTGCAACTGAAAGAGCAATTCCACTTGATGCTGAATTAACAACAACAGCTGCCTCTGAATCGAGAATTCTTGCGATATGATCCCCTGCTTTATCAACTAAATCAGCAATCTCTACATAATTTTGTCCGCCTTGTTTCATTGCATCCATGACTGTATCTGTTGGAGCCGACACGCCAAGGATACTCATTCGTCCACTTGCATTAATTACACGTTTAAGTCCATATTTAGCATTCAATGAGTTCACCATTTGCAACCACTCCTTTTGTTTCTATTGTTCTTTCTGCTACACGCTTGTCTTCTTCAGAATCAATCAGTGTAATCGGATTATTTTGAACTGTAAATAGCGTTAAGTTTGCAATATCTCCTACTTTAATTCGCCCAAGTTCTGGTTTTTTAAGCCAGTTTGCCGCATGGGTAGTAACCGATGCAATCACCTCTTCAAGTGAGTATCCGAGGTAAAGAAATTTCGAGAGAACATTTGCCATACTATATACAGGACCATTTAAACGATTTCCACGGTAGATGTCTGTGCTAATTGTATTCAAACCGATATGATGTTGTTTTGCAGCTTCAGCAACCTTAAACGAAAAGCTTGCTGTCCCATGCCCCACATCCAAATGCACACCACGTTCAATTGCATCAATTAACACTTGAAGTGGCTCTCCTTTATCACTGAAAAGGTTATTTTCTTTCCCATTAAGATAATGAGTAATAACATCATTTCTTTCTAAGAGTGGGATAACCTCTTCAATACGTGGCGGTGCAGAACCGATATGAACCATTAATGGTAAAGATGTTTTGTGAGAAATTGTTCTTGCAACACGCAATGGTTCAATCCCACTATCACGGACAACACTGCTGCTAATACGCGCCTTTAGTCCAACAATGACATCTTGATACTTTTTAGCAGCCTGTATGACCTTCTCTTCATCTATCCATTCCATATTTGATAACTCATCAACACGTTTTAAGCCAATTCGAGAGATATTCAGAAAAGCAAACAAGTTTGTTTTGGCTTGTTCTCTGCTCGCAACCAAATCAGCAATTCGGTCTGCCCCACAGCTTCCAGCATCAACAATTGTTGTTACACCTTGTTTCACACCTATTTCATCAATTTCATCACCATATGGATCAAACTCAGGAAATGCGTGGACATGTAAATCAATCCAACCACTTGATACGTACACACCTGAGTAGTCAAATACTAGCTGTCCCTGTCCATTCCCAGCCTTTGTCACTTCAGCAATTTTACCGTCTTTGATAACGATATCGATTGCCTCTCCACTCACACGTTTCACGTTACGTAATACGAATCGCTTTTCCATTCATTTCACCTTTTCTTCAAATCTATTTGAATACGTTTTCAGAATGAGTTACATTCCTATTTCTTTTTCACACATTTAGATTAGCATAGAAAATCAACAAAGTAAATATAACGTTATAATGTTTGTTATACCATTTTATTCCGCGAAGGAGTACATTTTATTAAGTTTGATTAATTTCACCAATAGGACAATATACTCAAACCTCCTTATCAAGAAGGCACGAAGGCCCCTTATAATAGCTTTCCTTAGAGCGGAAATTTCATACCGATGTTAACTCCGCTCTCCTTTCATAAAGGAATACACGAAAAGGGCAGTGATTTTAAAAAATCACCGCCCTTTTTCAAAATATAAGAACTATAAGTTTTTGAGCTTCGTTTTGTGTTTACATTTAGACGCCAAGGGCTCTCAGCTTTAGACCATCCCTTCATAAGGCTACAGAACAACCTTTTAGCAGCTTATCTTTGTCGTATCGGCACCTTACGCTTTTTTAATAGTGAATGTTATTTTGAACTCTCACCTTTTAGAAAGCTCTTTTAACTCTTCTATATGTATCTCACCTAAGGAAGCCACAGTCCTATCTGCCTGTGATAAATTCATATGGATCTCTTTATGCCTAACGCCAACGCAATGCATACCAGCTCTTTTAGCAGCTGTTAAGCCATTGTATGAATCCTCTATAACTACACAATTTGAGGTTGGAACTTCAAGTTTTTCGGCAGCATGGAGAAAGATATCTGGATCTGGCTTTCCTCTTTCGAAGTCTTCTCCACTTATCACCTCATCAAAATAGGCTCTTAATTCACATTGGTCTAATACATCTGATATTTTTTTCTTATTAGAGGAAGAGGCTAATGCAGTAGGAATACTGTGTTCTTTTAACTCCTGTAAAAGTGGCAAAACTGCAGGAAATAACAATGATTTAAAAGCCCATTCTTTCTGTGAGAATATCTCATTTTGTAAACAAATCAGCTCTTCTACACTCGGTGATAATGAAAATTTGTCTTTTAATATTGTCCATTTTCTTTTAGCTGTTCCTCCCACAAAACTAAGTTGGGTCTCTTCGTCCACCTGAATCTTTAGCTTCTTAAATACATCCTTGTTCCAACTCCGATAAATTGGTTCACTATCAATAATGACACCATCCATATCAAAGATGACAGCTAATTTCTCCATTTTCTATTCCCCCTTGCTGACCTATTCATCATAATTTGCCTAGACGACCTCCTTTAACCATACCATAGTCGTAAATACTCTAAAAGGTATGCTCATGTGACGTTAAAAAGATGATTGAGTAAAACCCTTATTGATGATAGCAAACAAAATAGACTGCTTTTAAAAAAATAATAAATTCCCTATATTCTCCTGTTCTTTTAACACGTTTCATTTAGTCCAAAATCGGTAAAAGAATGAATAACAGGCGAAAAGAAAAGGAGGAACAAGAAATGACAACATTACTTGAAATAAGTGTCACCCCTGTTGGAACGGAAAGCACAAGTTATAAGGAGTATGTCACAGATGCAATTAAGTTAATTAAAGACAAGGGCTTAAACTATCACATTGGCCCATCATCTACGGTAATTGAAGGTGAGATCGATCAGGTAATGGAAGTAGCTAAGGCTATTCATAAACATTCACTAAAGCGGAATGCTAACCGTGTCGTAACGAACCTGCGAATCGAAGAACGTTCCGACAAAGACATGAGTATTAGTCATCAGATGAGGGCAGTGAAAGAAGCTTCTCAATAGATTTTTCTTTTTCAATTGAATGGTATAGAAGAAAAATATTCATAGCCTAAAGGCTTTTTGGAACTTTGAGTCTATTCTAGGCTTTCTTTCTCATAATAAAAAAGCGTATTCTCAATTTGAGAATACGCTTTTGGTAATGACCTGAGAGGGATTCGAACCCCCGACCCCTACCCTGTCAAGGTAGTCCAAGCCTATATATGTAACAATCAAGTGTTATATTTGAATTTTAAACTGAAAGACACTTTACAGTAGTTATTTATTATTTTCATTATAAGGTGGTTGTTAAAACTTGTAAAGAGTTATCTTATATTAATCATATTTATCATTTGGAACATATATTAATTAGAATATATTATACCTTCCTCTATGCAGTAGTCGTTGCGGTAACTGTTTTCTCTAATCCTAAGATTAATAACCCTGTTTGAGTTTTATCGATATTAATGACTCGATATGTTTCTTCATGTAGCATCAATTCACTCTCTACTGCTCCCCATTTAGTTCTATTCTCTTCATTATCTTGGACTGTCATTGTCATCTGCTTATCTAATGTAGTAATCGCTCCATCATTAACTGTATAACTTCTGTTTTCAATAATCATTGGAATATATCTATAAACAGTTTGACCAGGCTCCCCTGTACATACAGTTTCATAAATAGGTTCTCCATTCCATTTTGTACCTGTTTGAACCCGTTCACATACTTGTGTTCCTTCTTCTTGATATTCAATTTCAAATTGATAATTACAATGTTGTATAAGGCCTTTATATTTATTGTTACATTGAGTAGGTGTATCACTTACAACTAAGTAATGATTATCTGCGTATTGAATATGATCTCCACGTTTAAATGGAATAGCAGAATGTAGAGTGTATTGTTCAAATTCATTTCTAAATGTCTTATTGGTTAGCAATACTTTTCTAGTCTCATCATTAATCAAAATTTCTTTTCCCATTTGCTCTAGAATAAATTGAAATTCATTTATAGGAACACTAAAATAATTAAACATCCTATCCCCTCCTAAATTTTATTTATATTTACAGAAAATGAATAGTTCTCTTTGTTATGGACAGGCTAACTATCACAATAGATGTAGAAGTTGGTGTTTGAATGCAAAGCAACTTAGATCAATTCATCGATCAAACAATTAAAGATGGTCAAAAAATTAAGCCTAAAGGAAAGTGACGCTGATGTTATTTTCATTTTTATCTGATTTAGATGATCGAGAAATCGACTACAAATTAGCTCAAATTGACGAAAATATTTTTGATGAAATTGGATTGGATTCCGAACAATGTAAACAACTTATTCAAACTCTAATCCAACAAGACATTGTTCGATTCAATATATAAGTAATTCAATTAGCTCCTCCACAAGAGAGATAACGTTACCCGAAAATGAGACTCATCATTTTCACGTTACCCAACGCTCAGGTAATTACCCACGTAGGCGGTAACGATATGGGTAACGTTATTTTTTATGTTCGGTAACGAAGTGGGTAATGAAAATTGAAGATCAAAATAGAAGATCGAGTTACCTTTTATACTTACTCAATACGTCTGAAATGGAGTTCGCCTTCTTTTTAGGCTGACGAATTTTGGACATGAAGCCACTTACAGATGTTCGTGATTGGTATTATGATAATTTCTCCTCTACTTATGAAAACAACATAAAAAAGCCATTTTCATTATCATCTTCATCTGTAGCCATAACACGAATTTTACGTTGCAAGTCATCAATACGCTTCATTAAATTGTTATGTAAATACGAAACAGACGTATCTTCAACTTTGTAGTTCTTCATATAGTTAGGATTATTGGCCATACTCTCTAATACAGAAAGCGCAGCCTTGTAAATGTTACGTTTATTTGTTTTAGATTGAGCATTATATTCTCCTGTAGCCATTAATTCATTTTCTTCAAGATGAACAGTTAACCTCTCATCAGGTAATTCAAATCCTTCAATTTCCATTTTTAAACGATCAATGTTATTCATTCTTATTCCTCCTTTAGACAATAAAAAAGAGACTGGCTCAAATACCAATCTCATGGAATACATCATTTATCTTCTTTATCGTTAACTCCTTTGATTCCTGAGGACTCTTTCCTTCAATTTTTGGGAAGATAAATCTAGCCTGTAATTCTGTTTTTCCTCTTCCTTTATACTTTCTCCTAGGATGTTCTTGTACTAGTCGTCCTTCATCATCTATGTATTCGATTGTCTTATCCTCACCAATTATTTCATATTCAAGTCCTGAAGCAGTACGTTTAGTCATGTTGTATTATCACCTCATTTATTACCTTATACTAAGCAAACTAGTAACATAAAGAGATGATTGATGGAAGCACTGTAAGAAACTTTAATATTTTTCTATTTTTTTGTGGGTGTGTAAATAGGTATGCTAAGGACTTATTTAGGCAACTAGGGGTAACGCTATATATCCTTAAATACTGCTCAATATAAGCCTTATAGAGCCATATTCTATACATATTAACGTATATCACATTCAATTTTAGTTTACATAATACTTGTTCTAGGAAGTTAGATAGTTTGTGAAGTATTGATATATCAACGTTTCTACAACTACCCATTTTATAGAATATACAGGATTTTATACATTGTTGATATACCAACGTTTTTAAGTCATCCCTCTCCCCATCCTAACTAAGAATATTGCATATTTTTAAGGTGTTTAACTGTCGTATAAATTAAATTATACGGACAATCGATAAAATACAAACATTCGTTCTTATTTATAACAGTAGTTTAATAGTTGATTATCCATCTGAAAAATTTTTAAAAATGAATAAAATGGAGAGGAAAATGGTCAAGTATTTAAACTTTATAAATGACAATAATATGTGCGTGTGAGTCGCTATATCATCTTTAACCATAATCCCCTATATATCAACGTTTTCTTTTAACTACACCACTCTATATTATCCTAATCCTTTATACGTCTAATTTGTCATACATATTCCCAATTACTACCCCACCTACAATAGTTTCTTATCCTCATTCATACTCTTATGTATCATTTGTATCCAGTTGCTACTATATAGATTCTGACCTGAATGTACCATTAGTTCACCTTAGACTTAGTAATGACCTGAGTGCGCTATTATCGCCTTAAACTTAGGAGGATCGTATTTGTGACACCCCTTTAGAAAGGCAATTTCATCTTGAAACTTACAATTCTTCTTTAACTTTATCGTTATCTATATCCTTATCTTTATTGTCTTCAACCTTTTGGACAACCTTGTCCTTCTCTTCACCTAACCGTTTCATCTCTAACTTAGGATTATTTACAAAAGGAGATTGTTCAAGGTAACTTTCAACACTTAATGCCCCATCATTAAATTGTTTACTTAACTTCTCAATAGTCTCTTGATCGTTACTTGGCATAGCTAAATTGAATACCATATCCAATGTGTCATAATCATCTTCATTTACTTTTACACCATTTAGGGCTAATAATACTTTAATCTTTTCATGTCGCTGCTCAATACCTTCTCTTAAAATGTCCTCATATATCCCTGCTCGAATAATGGCCAATTGAAATAACATCTTAATACTTGTCTCTGATAGGTTACTTATATCTGTCTTATTCATACTAACGGCAGGAGTTTGCGACACATCTAACAGAGATTGTAATAACGTATCATATGATTCTCTGAATGACTTACTATCTAAAGTTGGAACAAGAAACTTAGCGTCACCTGCGTCATCAAGTCTTAATCCTACACCTGCTATATTAGATGGTATATTACTGTCCTTTGCAATACCTTGGCCAACTGTAACGAGTACTGGGGAATGTGTCTTGTAAAAAGAATCAACAAACTTACTAATCAATTGCTCTAACGTATCAAGGATACGCTTATAATCCTCTAATGAACTTCTACCTTCCTTCTCATTCTGCTCATTATCATTAGTGTGATAGATGATAGGTAGTCCTGTTAAAGAAGGGTTAACACTAATAAGTTGTAACTTATCTCCCTTCATACCATAACGCTCAACAGTATCATGCTTGAATACAGTATAGTATTGAATGTTATCAACCATATTAGCCTGTATAACTGCTACTAACATATTCTCATGGTCATACACTGGATACAATTCGGAAGGATCAATTACCTTACTCTTAATCTTCTTATCACTATCCAAGTATACATACTCTGCGCAACTTCCATACTTATTCAACTTATCTGTGATCTTGCGATTAACTGTATGGAAGTTGCCACGCTTATAAACCTTTTGATATTCCTTCTGTACATTCTCTTTACCTGTTAGTGTTATAGGATTCCCCATAAGGAAGCTGGTCTGAAAGTTGAGGATAGTCTTTGCATATTGAAGAACAATCTTTCTTGGTTCAAATGTCTTCCCATTATATTCGTAACTAGGTGAATATAAAATATCATGCTCTCCATCAAGGTACTCCTTTAGTTCCAGTACACGTTGTACTCTCGCTTGATTCTTAACACTGGATACCTCTTCAATAAACCATTTTGAGTTACTGTTATGTTTGAATTGTACATACTCGTCAATGCCCATATACATTCCTCCTCATAATAAAAGGTCTAGTTCAACTGAACTAAACCTCTAAATTGCTACATAGTATTTGTTTTCTTTTAGTGCTTGGCTTGCCATTGCTACAGATATAACTAAATCATCGTGCAGACCTTTCCCTTTCTTGTTACCAAACTTACCGTTAACCTCTTCATATATCTTCATTTCTTCTAAGGTTTGAACACATTCTATATTGATAAGGCCTAACTCAAAGTTAGTTTTCATATCACTAATTAATGTAGGCTTAGTGGTATCGGTAGTCATAAAACCTAACTGTATCTTGTTCTTATTCTTTTCATTAAACATTCGTTGTTTCAACAGGTTCATGTAACCTAACTCTTTACGCAGTCGTTCAAGTAACGGTTTTCCTAAATAGTTTCGCTCAACACAAATAAAAGCATAATTAAAGAACTTGCCTAAGTCATTTACTATTTTTGCAAACTCATATACTGGAATCTCATTGGAATAGAAAGAAGCTAATTGTTGACCTTCATTATCAAATATACTCATAGTAGATGAATCATTATCTCCCCCACTACCACTAGCCACGTCCACGCCTGCAAAACAACGTTCTCCCTTTTTAGGTAGATGATAAATAAAGAGTTGTTTATTAAGATACTGCTTTAAACTTTGTGGTAACTCCGTTAATACTTCTCTACCTTTTAATGGTGGCATTACGTTTTCAATACGCTTAATAATTTTCATAGTATCGAAAACAGATGTATTAGTTGTAAGGAAAGCTTCATCAGGCGTAGTTGGAAATTCACGTCTAAATTTTTCTAATGAGTTAGTCTGTATGTAATAACGTCTAAACATTAACTGTCTAAAGTTTGCTTTATAACTATTATGTAATTCAATCTCATCAAATTCTAAATCCTTCTTACTCATTCTACGTCCATTATTAGCCTTATACCATGCTTCGGCTTCATCAAAAGTATGCTTAAATTGATTAGAATAAGCACTAGCCAACCATGAATAGAAGTGTGCTTTCCACACTGAATCTTTACTTCTATGAGCCTTCATAAACATCTTTTGATATTCGTTATAACCCATTGCCGTTGACTCAATAACAATACGACTATCAGGGTTCTTGGCAAGTGCAGGTATAGCCGTTGCAATGATTTCCTCCTGTGCTTCTGTTGGATACTTTGCCATCTCTGACAAATGAATCATTTGAAATGTGTTACCTGAAATTGAATCATCTCCACCTGCCGTTGCCACCATGACACGACTTCCATTCTGTAGTGTTAACTCGGCTCTATTACTAATTTTAATCTTTGGAAAGTAGTCTGGAAATTTTTCATGAGGCAGAGAGTTGTACATCTTTTTCAATTTATTAAATATAGAAGATGTAACGTTACTATGGTGAGTCATAATAAGATAAGAGGTATCAGGTCTAGTACAAGCAGAATAAAGCATGTATGCTAATGAAAAGGTTGTAAAGCCTATTTGCCGCCCTTTTAGAATGATATTGAATTTGGTCATTGAATATAAAAAATCCTCTTGCTCTTTGTTGAGAACAAAAGGAATAGTGTCATTGTTGTTATCAATAATTTTAATATGGTTCTTTGCATACTTTATAAAATCTTTCTCGATCAATTTAAGCTTTTTCATTGTTGTAGGTTTAATTGTCATCTATTTACCTCCTTATCTAAATTTGCATTTAGTTGCATCATTAGTCATAAAACAAAAGTTAATTGCAACGTAGAGTCCTGTGGCAACATGCTTGCAGTCGGACTTGAACCTGATTGCAGTTCGATAATGTATAGTACCAGTTATATCAACAGTTTCCAAACGTGAAGACCGATTGCAGTTTGATAACGTCAATGTGCAATCCGAAAATATCAGCGCACACTCGAATATATTTAAACTGCAATCCGAAAAGTGAATCACTTTTTAAACCTCTAATCCGTCATCTTCTTCCTCTTCATCTTCTTCAATAACATTAAAACTCTTCGCTGCTAATTCTGCGTTACTATTGATTTCCTTATACAACTTCATAAAGTCGTTGATATTATCACCATTTTTAGCCTTATCTAAGACAGCGTTATAAACGTCTTGTAAGTCCTGAGATACTTGGCTTCCTAAAAGTAATAAGATTAATGACTTGTATTCTCCACTTTTCTCCCATTTTATAAAAGGATTCAATGTCTTACGGTCAACCTGCTTTAAGAATTCCTCCTCTGTTTTTTTAGGAATTGTACGATCATAACGAATATCATGCTTCCACTGAAAGTATTGAGCCTTCTTCTCCTCAACTTGCTTTAATGCTTCATATATATTCATACTGCTTCACCTCTTGCTTCTTTAAAAAGAGACACCGTTTCTTTTCTATAGGCTTCATTTCGCTCTCTAATCTCAGCTATAACCTCTAAGATTTCATCATAATAATTGGGTATATTTTTTATTTCCTCCTGAAATTTCTTTGCATCCTGTCTTATCTCTAAGATTAATTGATCTAACTCAGTAATATTACCTTTAGTCTCGTCTACTAACTCTGTGAATGATTGATTATTTTCCATTTCGATTCCTCCATTTGATTAAATATTAGTTATGTGATTGATTAATAAAAAAAAGAATTGTGACAGATAAAAAGTGCTCTTCTTTTTAGATGGCAAGCAAAAGGATAAGCGCACTTTGCTTAGACTTGCGGTAGCTTGCTTCTCGTTATGTGTATGGTATATGTTCGTTACGTTCTCTAACTTTATGTAGTGATTATTCAGATGCATCCTAAGCGAGCTTAGTCTACATCTCAACTTAAATACTGACGTATTTGCGTTGGATATTCTTTATTTACATTCAAACTACAATAATATATAAAATCGCTCATTCTTATATACTGTTATAGGTTTTATATAATAGCAGAGAAAAATGGTCGATTTTTTAGAGTCCAAAAGACAATTCTTCCATCTCTCTAGCTAAGTCTCCTTCAATTGTATAATCATCTACTTCTGAAATAGCTTGGTGTATATCTAATTGAGAGTCATCAATTAATAATTGAATTAGTGTATCCATATGCTTTAAATAGTTAGTATCCATACGGTGCTTACTCATTTTACGACTATTGAACCCTTTATCATGTCTTTTCTGAGCGCTTAACATAAATTGTTCTTTCACTGTGGCATTTAACTGCTCTCTTAATTGTACTTTTTGATCCTCAGCTAATATGAACTCTTCAAGAGAATCTTCATTTAAGTATTCATCACAGAGTACTAGTTTATAAGCATTATAGTAATAAGCAATATTAGCTTGTTTCTGTATCATTTTTTGAGACTCATGTTTGAACTCAAACCAATCTCTTGTCATCATTACATCTGAAATAGAACTATATCCTAACTTATCCAATATCTCTTTGTTACAAGCATTGATAATGTATTTCTCTTCTGCTTTAGCTTCTCTGTGATTTTGATTATCCATCTCACGTACTTTAAATGTTCTTTCATATTTTATAATGTTATCTTTCTCTAAGTTACAGATAGCTGTTTCTATAACTCCTTTTAAGCTTCCATTGCTTTTATTAAAAAAGTCATACACAACATCTTCTTCTATTGAAAGATACCTCGATAACTTACCAACATTAATACTACAAAACCCATAGTTTTGATTAATCATGTTGATATGATACAGTAAATTATTTCGACTAATCGCAATTTGTTTGTTTTTAGACTTTGCAAGTGTATGAAGGATTAGAGCCTGTACCATATCACTATAGACACTAGACTTCCCTCTGTTCTCCACCTTCTTATGAGCTACTTCAAATACTTTATCAATTACAATTGAATGTCCTGATTTATGCCAATCGCAATAACAGCTTAATTCTTTGAGTTGAGACTTCTTACTATTAGTATTGTTCTTAAAAGTTAATCCCAACTCCTCACACATAACTCTATGATTCTTAAATACTTTGCCATCTTTTATGAATTCAATTTTCATATATATCTCTCCTGATTAATCGTATTAGTTTAATGTTTAAGTTTTATATCGGTATTACTTAGTTAACTGTTTATATTCTTTAATTCCAATTTGAAGAGCCTCACTTTGCTCAAATAGGGTAAACTTCGCATCTGACGCTGGATGTTTGGCAATAGTAATGTAGTCCAATTGCTTAACCTCTCTTAGAAATGTAGATAAACGTGCATTGTAGCAAAAAAAGTATTTAGATTGTTTCATATGATCGTCTCCTTAGTTAAAATAAATACTCCGCAAGACTTAATCCTGCGGAATATAGTTGTACATAACCTTATCTTTATATGGATAAACAAGGTTAATAATTTGATCCGTTGGCGGTAGCTTATCATAGGCATGTGTTCTAATATGTTTATATTTCTTTTTTAACTTAAACTTCTCTTCTGGTAAGCTTAATTTGTAATCAAAATGAGGCTGTATCTCATTTATCATAATGTTGGTATGTAAACGTCCTTCTTCATTAAGTAAAATTTTATCATTTAAGTTGTAATGGTTCTGTACCTTATGAAAATATTCTTTATTCCTTTTGTCCAAAACATCTATCAACTCTGTATAGCCAATTTCCTCTAACCAATTGATATAGATACTTTTAAAATAGCTATTTGAAGCATAGAAACCCTTATGTGATGAGTCTACAGATAACAATATTTCTTTACCTAACTGTGTTTTTGGCAATGGAATGTCATATATACTCATAATTAACAACAATGTTGACAATGGGTATTTTTTAGCATATGATTGGACAGTGATGTTATTGTAAACATTCAAATTAACGCAGTTTTGATTAGCATAACTGTTGGGGAACAATTGTGTTAAATGATTATCAAACGTGCGTATTGAGCGTCCTAGAGCCATATCAACACCAATAGGCTTTAAGGACGTTTTATTTATTTGATATGTGTTTTGAAAATTGAAGTAATAGTTTACCTTCCATTTACCGTTAGTTATCTCTTGTAATAAATTACACCCCAAGAAGCTATCTACATCATCACCAAGCATCAAGTCATGTTCCAATTGAGTTTCATTTACAAATGGGGGTAATTGTTTCATTAAACTTTCTTTAAGCATAATAAACAGGATTAGGCTCTAAAATTGGCCATAACCCATGTGTTAAGTGTTGCAACTCCATCAAGTACAATTGATATAGATTTTGCCATATCTCCTTGAAACACCCTAAATGAGCGTACACAAAGAGAGTGGCTATATCCTAAAACCTCTCACCTTTTTCACCTTTCCTTTCATAACTATCTATAAATTCCTTGTATTTTTCTAAATTTCTCTCTTTAAAATCTATCTTTCCATTTTCAAACTTACTTACGGCTGCTTGACTAATGCCTATATACTTGGCAAGGTCAATCATTTTAATTTTGTTTCTCTTACGTTTAATCCAATAACTTTCTCGTTCTGTTAACATTGCGTCCTCCTTCTAATAAAAAAAAAATGGGGCACAGACTAAAACTAGCCCATACCCCACCTTTTAGATTAGAATATTGGACTAGTTTATTAAGCCTGCGGTGTTACTGTAATAACTCCTACTGCTTTCTTAGAACCTACTTTAAGTGTCGCTTCTGCAATAACCATCCCTTTCACGTTATCACCTGTTTTTGCAAGTGGCTCAAAGTGTGGTTGACGTAGATAAGCAAGGTCTACATAAGCATCATTGAATAGAATTGCTTTATCGGCTGGTACATGTTTAGAAAGAACTACATTTACAACTCCATAGTTTGTATTAAGCGTCTCTACAATAAGACCAAAGTTAGTTTCTTTATGTTGATAACCATATGCACCTTCATATAAAGCGTCAATTTGCTCTTTAATGTCGGCATTTACAAATAGGTAATATTGTCCTTCTGCCAAGTTTTGATTCCATAGGTTACGCATAGCCTGTTTAATCGTATCTTTTGTAACTGCACCAGTAACTGGAACTGCGTTACCCTCATCTGCAAATGCAACAAGGCCACCCATTCTACGAATACCTGAAGCTTCACCTGTATCTTTAGTTCCTAATAAGAATTTCTTTTCCATATTAATTTTTAATTCAAGGATTCTCTCCGCAATCTCTTGATCCAATTGACCTGATTGCATAGCGATTGCAGTTCCTGAAATCTTAGCACCTTTAGAGAAGATTTCTAATACGTTATTAAGTTCTTTTCTAGCAGACTCATAGAAAACAATATCGTCTGAACCTTCTACGGCACTAATATCATCTGTAGTATCAATAGTCTTTTCTCTCCACGTATATACAGTGCTTAGTGCCTTTTCAATATTGCCTTTGCTCATTAGTAATGATGTGAATGGCGTTGCTTCTACTCCAATTAATGCGATTTCCTTAGATAATGAAATAACCTCAGATTGTGTGAAATTTTTAGATGTAAACATTTAACATTTCTCCTTTTAATTTGTATTTTGGGTATAAAAAAAGCGCCCTTTTAGGACGTTTAAAACAATTTTGTTATATAATTTTTATGTACTATTTAAATAATTTAGCAAACTTAGTACTAAGCGTACCTTATATATATAAGCTTTATTTATTATTTGAATAATTTGGCAAACTTAGTTCCAATCATACCTCTTACGTCTTTATTTTGTTCAAAGACGGAGTATTCATCATCTTTTCTGTGATCGGCAGGTTTATAACCTAATTCAACTTTAACTTGATTCTTTACATTAGTTAGTAAGTCATTAAAGCTATTAATCTTATCTTCTAATTTCTCTAAATCATCTACCTGTAAAAACTCTGCAAACTCAGTTAATCCTGCTTTTTCAATTGCAAAACTAATTTTCTGTTGATTAAATTCGGCTTGTTGTTGTTGAAAAGCCTTCTCTGCTTCTGATAATTCTTTAGGTTTATATTGAAGTAAGTCGTCACGCTCAGTTGCAATTGGATTAAGTTCTTGTTCAATCCATTCATTCTTGGCGTTCTCAATTGCTTCATTAACCTGTTCTTGAGTAAAAGATTCACTCACATAACCATCTCCTTTTAGATTAAAATTTTAAATATTTTTGTTTTACTATTCACTTTTACACTTTCCTCACTCCTTTCAAGTTGATGGGCATATTAAAACTTTGATTTCAATGTAGAGATTTGTTTTTCTAGACGTTCAACGGCTTTCACAATACGTGATTGGCTTTCGTTTTGCTTTTCAATTTGAGCAATTAGTTTATCTTCACGCTGCTCTGCACGTTTCATAGTTGTAAGTAGTAACCAAATAAACAAGACACCAAATACTCCTTGTCCTGCAATTAGTTCATAGGGGATTGAATTAAAGTCCATCCTGTTCACTCCTTTCCTAATGGTTAAAAATATAACTAAAAAAATATAGTTTTAGATAGAAAAATAGGAGTGCCATGACGACACTCCAAACAAGGAAAGTGAGAAAAGTAAAAAAAGTGAAAGTAGGAAATATTATTATGACTTTAAGTAAAGTTGAAGGGAAAAATAAATAAAAACCCTTCATTCAATATTAGATTTATCCAATACTCAATGAAAAGCTCCTTAAAAGACTATTCTAAATTTCACATTTATAATCGCCAGACTCTCACTCCCACAAGACTTTCAAGAGTTCACTAAAAGTGCTTAAAATTTACTAATTCCTGAACCTCAACGGAGACAAGAGATTTGAGATTTTTATAAACCGGAATTTGTTTTGAGCTTATATTCATAATAAGGAAAAATGCAATAGTACTAATACACCTAGAGCCATAAGAGGTTAAGAGGTGTCTAAACTTCAAACATTCTTCGTCTCTCCATAATAAGCGTTTTGGCAACGTAGCCTATTGTCTTAGAGCCACAAGGGTTTGAGGGGTGTCTAAACTTCAAACATTCTTCGTCTCTCCATAATAAGCGTTTTGCCATGTAGCCTGTAATCATACTCTCCCAATAGGTTCAGGAATTCTCTATTTTCCTAAATTCATTTTTCATATGTCTTACCATAATAAAAGAAATTACCATACAACTGTTATCCTTAGAGTGACAAGAGGTTTAGCACTTTTCTATTTATACACGTTTTTATCCCCTTACCTTAATAAGCAATTTTGCCAATACTCTTTAAGTCGTACTCTCCCAACAGATACAACGTTTTTCTAAATGTGGACATAAATTTTATATCACTTATCACAATAAGGAAATTTGCTTGATCTTACTAATCCTTACTCTGATAAAGGATATAGAACTTTTCTAAAACTTCACATATATAACCCTTCCCTTAAAGACGATTATCTTTTTCCTCATTCAACACCCCTTTAACTCTACTCCCACATGGAGTTTGAGCATTCTTGATGAAAGGGCACTTTGCAACTCGTGCGTTACATTTTAAAAAAGCTCCTTAACAGCGAATTATCTTTTTTCGCTATTAACACCCTTTAAACGTAGTAGTCACAAGGGTTTTAGAGGTATGTAAATAAATGTAAAAGTAAATCCAGTTCTATAAACGTTGATTTAACAACATTTTGAATTAAAACTCATCGTGACACATTTTTTAGTGCCTCCTTTAAAGACTATTATAATTTTTCGATATAGACACCCTTAAAGGTTATATATGACAATGGATTTGACGATATGTAAAAAAGTGTAAAATGAAACTCAGCGTCATTAATGTTGATTTAAAGGGATTCTGAATTGAAACTCACCCTATCGCTTTTTTGTCTCCTTTAAAGACGGTTATCTTTTTATTTAGTGATTGCTCTAACCCTTGATATGATTGAGTTTTGTACACTTTAGTTAGGTAAAGAGTTTTTTATGCTCCTTTAACGACTATTCTAGATTTTTGACTCTGAAGTACCTTGAGCCTTAGAGAGACAAGGAGTTTAACGTTTGGTAATTTAAGGTAATATGATGCTAAACGCTAGAGCCTTACTCTCCCAAGGGGTTTGAGCGTTTATAGTTTATACACATAAATTTTATAAAATACCTCCTTTAACCACTGCTAACTCAAAATAGCCGTAACCCTAGAGCCATATAGCTTGAGAGCACTTTTCACAAACTTAGTTTGGTTTTTTGAAAGCGCATAACACTAATGGTGGCAAGGGAAATCGGTTCGTTTTAGAATGTGGTCACTTCACAAACTTTCTTCACTCGTAACTGAAACAGTGACGACCTCTATACGGTAGTCGCTGAAAATCGGAAGACCTCTCTTTGGTCATAGGAGAAATACCTAAGACCTTACCTGTGTATCGAATTTGATACTAGGGTTAAATTTGACCCCTGTTTCACAAACTTGTGAAATGAGATTTCAGGACTGGACACAGTGTCCTGCCCTAGAGTCTCCTTTAAAGACTATTCTACAAATTCACTCCAAATGTGCGATAAACTCAATAGTACCAATGGGTTTCGGCTTTCACTTTTTAAGCAAAAATTTTTGCTAATTCTCTGAGCCTTACTCTCACAAGGGATTTGAGGGTATCAAGCTTTTGGACATGAATTTTTCTTATATCATAATAAGAGAAAATCACCTAACCTTTATAAAGCCTACAGTGATGCATGATTCAGCGATTTTAAAATTTCTTAACATACTTACAGTGGATAAATTTATCTTATTTTATAATTACACTTAATATTGTTTATTTTCTCTTATAAGGTGTTTTAATATCAAAGAGACTAATTACACTATAATTAAATTTAAACCTCTAAGAAAGGACGATAGACACCTTAAAATTGAAGTCAGGTATATCAAGCACTCTCTCCGAACAACCACATGGAGTATTCATTATCCATAATCCTGTTCAGAATGCCCCAGAAATAGCCGTAAATATTCTTCACACCTTTACCTTGCTTTATGTTACGAATTAGTTGTCTAAAGGCATTGCAAGCCAATTCTGTACGGTCTGATTGCGTATAGTAAGAGTAATAACGTGTAGATAATTTTACACATTTATAAAGCTCTTCAATAACTTTATAGTCATCATAATAACAACCTGCTAGATCAGTGAACTCTTTAGGCACATTTGAAGAGGTGTATTTCTTATCTAATCGATCACTGCTACGTTCTTTATTATTTATATTGTTAGTTTTAAGAGAAGTATAGTTTTCTAGTGGTTCAATTTGCTCCTGTTGCAGTGGTTCAATTGATTCTGAAATAGATACATCTTGTTGTTGATTCATAGATTGATAGGGATTGAATACATAAACACTATGCCCTTGTTTACCATAATTAAAAGTATGATGAACAGTAAGAAGATTCATTTCTTGCGCCTTCTTTAACATTCGTTTGAATGTGCTTCTGGAAATGCCTACAGTACCCTCATGAGTGGCTTTAACTATTGTACCTATCTTTGCATTACATACTCCAAACACCTTAGCAGAGAAGCGTACAAGGCGTTTTAGGGCTACCAATTCACCCTTAGTAAACTTACTCTTACAATCGACCATCCACTGCTCTATAGAGTTATTAAAAGACTTCAAAGTATCAAATTGACTCAAACTTTTATATTGATTAATATTTCCACTTTTCATTAGATTATCCTCCACTCATTAGAAACATACGTTCGATTGAATGGACAGATTGAACTAACCTACTTGACCTCACTTTTTAAAAAAGGTACAATCAAATTGTCAATATTTGATGTTTTGGTTTGGTTAGTCCAAAATGTCACAAAGGGGTAAGACGTTGTGAGCGTCCTACCTCTTTTTTGTTTACTCGTTACATAAGTCTTCAGTTGATTAAATATCTAAATTGTTAAGGGGATTATGTTTATCATTTTGCTCTTTTAAATCATTCCCCCACATCGCTGCGTATTTCTCTGTAACTGCTATAGAGCTGTGTCTCATAAGCTTCTGTATAGCAAAGGTACTCATTCCCGACTGGATACAACGTTGGCAAAAGGTGTGACGAAAAGTATGAGCAGATAAACGTACATCTTTAAAATTCATAACCCTTGATAGTCTTTTAAATATACTTTTAACTGCGTCAGGTGTAAGTTTCTTGTTATAAACATTAGTAAATACAAATTCATTCACATCATCTTTACCAACTGTTTGTTCACAATACATTTTGTAGGCAGATAGTTCTTTAATTAACTTATCCGTTAAAGGAATTGTTTCATATTTACGGTTCTTACCTAGTACACCTAAAGTTTCATTTCTAAAATCAATATCATTCCATCTCAAATTGCACATTTCTGTTAATCTAATTCCACTTGATAACAAAGTGACTATCATACAGTAATCTCTATAGGCAAAGAAAGCCTTCTCTCGTTGCTTTATGCGTCTGTAGTAGTTCAACATAGTTTTAATGTGATAATCCGTAAACACTTCAATCTTAATATCCTCTTTAGAACGCCTAATCTTATCCGCAGGACTCTTAGAAATAACCTCAATCTCAATCATGTAATTAAGAAAGGCTTTAATACGTTGAAGCTTAGAATTAGTAGTAGTGACATTGTTTCCTTTCTTCTGATAATGAATTAGAAACTTCTTCACTGTATTAGGGGTAATATCTTGAACATTTAAGACTTCATTCTCGTTGCAGAAATCTAAAAATTGTTTAAGAATATCTTTGTAGTTGGTAATTGTAGTAGTAGAGAGATTTTTAAACTCTCTATCGTCTAAAAAATCTTGAATCGCAAATTTTAACAACAAAAAAAGCCACCTCGCATTATCTGCAAAGTGACTTCCAATGATCGTAACAGGTTCGTACACGACCACAACATTTTCAGTTGTTTAAAATCCGCTTAAACCCTTGATACGCTTTTGGTAATGACCTGAGAGGGATTCGAACCCCCGACCCCTACCCTGTCAAGGTAGTGTTCTCCCGCTGAACTATCAGATCAACATAGTATAGACTTAATTTTATGGATTGCTTCCCTTATTGTCAACCTTTTTATACGCAGCTCACAAAATAGGAGACAGTCCTAAAAGAGAAAAAAGGCTGAGTGTTAGTCAGCCTTTTTTTCTTACTTGTTGTCATCATCTTTTTTATTCTCGTCACCGCTGTAATTAGGATCATCATTGTTATCAGCGCCATCGTCATTAATATTTGCATCATCGTCAATATTGTCATTGTCGTCTGCATCATTTGTATTTCCATCATTATCATTGTCTGTATTATCATCTGTAGTGTTCGTATCTTCATTATTCATGTTCTCGTCCATGTTTTCATCATTATTCTCATTATCTGTGCCATTATCATCGGTCACGTCGTTTTCTTCCTGCTGATTATTATCGTCATTTCCGTTATTGTTACAAGCAGTAAGACCAAAACTTGCGAGTAGAGATGCTGCGAGAATTAAAAGCCATTTTTTCATTGTAAAAACCTCCATGTTGTTATGTTTATCCATTTCATAGACTGTACAGTTTCCTTATTTTTATACAAAAAATTCCGGATAAAAATTAACACCTCGGATATTCTAATAAATGGCTTTCTTACTTTAGAAAACGAGGGATTAAAATGGACAAAAAATATGAAGGTTACCCAGTTGCGGAATTATCAAAAGTTCAGCTTGAAAAAGTTCAGCAGCTTGAACAAGAAATTGCTTCTTCTTTAAATGAGCATATTGTATTGATTGCCTATGAAGAAAAGAAATAAAAAAGGAACAGAGCCCTTCTCTGTTCCTTTTTTATATGACAAAATTAGTCAGTGTTTGATATTCTTATAAAAGAACGGCTGTTAACAAAAGGGGGCTTTTGTATGAATATTGAACGCTATTTAGAGAGAATTCATGCCGTATTTAAACAAGAGCGCACGCTCGTTTATCTAACTTATTTACAACAACAGCATCTTTTTCATATTCCGTTTGAAAATTTAGATGTTGTCTATAAAAAAGAGATTGTGTTAAATGAAGATGTTCTTTTTCATAAAATCATTGAGAAAAATCGTGGTGGGTTTTGCTATGAGCTAAATAGTCTCTTTTGTGCTTTTTTACAAGAAATCGGATTTCAAGCAAAACTTCTTAGCGCCACTGTTCAAGATGAACAAGGAAAAGCATTTAGAGAAGAAAGCCATGCTACAACGCTCGTTCTTCTTAATGGAAAAGAATATCTTGTTGATGTTGGATTTGGAGATTCAGTTCGGCAACCACTGCCTCTTTCAGGTGAAATGGTTCGCGATGTTAGTGGAACACATCGAATTTCCAAGTCTCAGCAACACTTTTGCTTACAAAAAAAGCTGAATGGAAAATGGATAACAAAATATCTCTTCTCTACAGAAGAAAAAGCTGCAGATTCCTTTAAAGAAGCCTGTATCTTTACTCAAACGTCTCCTACTTCTCCTTTTACAGGTCGTAGAATTGTAACAATCGCTACGCCAAGAGGACGTGTAACACTCTCTGATAATACGCTAACAATTGCGCATGAAGAAACCAAAACGAAAAAAACATTCAAAGAAGATCAGTTTTTTCATATTTTACAAACTTACTTTCATATTCCTTCCTCTTCTTTATAAACTTAACACCCTATTTGGCTTTTACTCATATACTGTTTTATCTTGGGATGAACACGGAGAGGAGACGGTTATGAACTTTCGAAAAGCAACACTTGTAGACTTTAGAGCCCTAAACACGCTTTTATTTGAGTCACAGCGTATGCATGCTAATGCACTTCCAGAGCTTTTTTCTATATCGCGAACAGTCATCCCCTACCCTGATTATCAGACAATGATTCATGGTTCTAACTTTCACATACTGGTGGCTGAAGAGTATGGAAAACTTATTGGATATTCAATAACTGAACTTACGGCAACTAGTTCTGGAATTGGACGTTCTAGTTCGCGTGCTGCTTACATGTACTACTTAGGCGTTGATACTTCTCATCAAAAGAGCGGCATTGGACGTAAACTGTTTGAAGAAGTAAAGAAATGGGCTATACAAAATAAAGCAAGGACAATTCATCTTAATGTGTGGTCATTTAATCAAAATGCTGTTGCTTTTTATAACCGCCTTGGTATGAAAGAAATTGGAAAATTAATGTCTTATGAACTCCATTAATAAAAAGATCATCCTAACAAAATTAGGATGATCTTTTTATTAATTAACTCGTTCTTGTTCTTCTTCAAGCAAATCACGTTGTTTGTGAGCAAGACGACTTGCTGCACTTGCCGCAACGCTTGCGACAAGATCATCAAGAAACGTATTAACGCCTCTCTTTTTATCTGTATCAAGTTTATTAATAATACCAATTTTACACTTATCAAGATGACCGAATGTTGTAACACCAATACTTCCGTATGTTAATGTGGCCCCAAAAGCAATTGTTTCATCAACACCAAACAGCCCCTCATCTTGTTCTACAATCGTTTGAAGCGGCTCTGATAACATCCCCTTTTCAGCAAGCTTATCAAGCTCAACTCCAACAAGAATAGCGTGCTGAATTTCTCTTTTTGTGAGAACTCTTTCAACACTTGTAACGCATTCTTCGATTGTTAGCTTATCATTGTAGGGCTTTTGCATTTCAAAAACAATTTCGGCTATATCCACAACAGTGACGCCACGTTCTTTTAATAAATTGAAGGTTGCTTCTGTAATTTCTTTGCTTGAAACAAAAGGGTTTTTTTTCACTATGTAGTTCCTCCTCTTATGAACGCAGTAAGGTGTTTCTTTTTCATTGTATCATGTGAAAAAGGGAGTGAAAAGAATACGACAGAAGGACAAACGAAAAACAGCACACACCGCTTTCCCCCGCTGCTTTTCCTGTGATAAAATAAAGGTAACGCTTTCAAGTTTGGAGGATTTTTAATGGATTATCGCCCTGGAAAAATTGAGGAACTAACGTTTTATAGTGAAGAACTTCAGGAAGAAATGACGCTGCTTTTATATCTTCCAAAAACATATTCTCCACTTTATAAATATTCCTTATTAATTGCTCAAGATGGGAAAGATTATTTTATGTTTGGAAAGCTATCACGGGCGCTTGATGAATTGTCTGAGGAAGAGGAAATTGAACCAACAATTGCAGTGGGTATTCCTTATAAATCAGTAGATGAGCGACGCAAAATGTATCATCCTGATGGAGAAAAAGTTGAACAATACGTTCGATTTTTAGCTCATGAACTCCTTTCTTATTTAGACGACCTTCTTCCAACTCATAAAATGGGAGGAACAAGAACACTTATTGGAGATTCGTTAGGTGGAACAGTTTCTTTATTAACAGCACTTCAATATCCTCACACATTTAACAAAGTTGTGGCTCAGTCACCACTTGTAAATGAAACGCTTCTAAATAAAGTTGCTGACTTTTCTTCTCCAAATGCCTTACATATTTATCATACAATTGGCCTTCAGGAGACAGAAGTGAAGACAACAGACAAGAAAATTGCTGACTTCCTAACACCTAACAGAGACCTTTATCAACTTCTTAGTGCAAAAGGATTTTCTTACTTTTATGAAGAGATGGAAGGAAACCATACGTGGAGATATTGGCAGAAAGATATGCCTCGCGCTTTAAGAAAAATGTTAAGTTAACCAACATACTTTTGAGAATATAATGTTTTTCAGAAATTTGCTATAATTAACAAGAAACTGCATCTTTATACAATTTAAGGAGGGACTGTATGATGAAATACGGAGTTGTTTTATTTCCATCAAAAAAATTACAGGATACTGCAAACTCTTATCGAAAACGCTATGATGCTAGATATGCTCTAATCCCGCCACATATTACAGTTAAAGAACAATTTGAAACGTCTAATGAGGAGCTTGAGACGTTAATTCCTACATTTCGTGATATCGCTCATAAACTCAAGCCAATCACTATTAATGTCACTAAAGTTAGTTCTTTTTCTCCTGCAAATAATACAGTTTATTTAAAAGTTGAAAAAAATGATGAATTAAAAACGCTATACGAGCACCTTCATAGCGGACCTCTTGCTCAAGAAGTAGAATATTCATATATTCCTCACATTACAATTGGGCAAAACCTATCAGATGATGAACATCTTGATGTATACAGTCAACTTAAACTAGTTGATATTAATCATGAAGAAGTTATTGATCGTTTTCATCTTCTTTACCAACTTGATAATGGTTCATGGACGGTTTATGAAACATTTCGTTTTGGACACGAATAACATCATAAAAAAAGAAGGCACGGTAGCATCCCTAATCTTACAGGGATGCTACCGTGCTTTTTTGATTTTAAACATAAAAAAGGCTCCTACAAAAACAAGCAATGCTGCTGAAACTTTAAAACTCTGAACAAAATAATAAAAAAGATTATGTACGCTTTTCATTGCAAAATCTCCTTACTCTTATCAAACTATCTCTTAAATTCCACAAAATGTCATGCTACTAGTAACATCCTATATGATAATATGTTTTCGATGTTAATTACAAGTATTAGTTACTATAAAAAGTAAATTTTTTCCTGAAATATTCTTTAAAATGAGTTTAAAGCTTCCTTATGTTCCCCTCTTTATACAAGATTGTTAAAGAACTTTCCTTTTCCAGTTATTTCACTTATCGTCTTTTGTATTTCCATATTCTTTTGTCTTCTCATTTCTATTTCTTCTTTTTGAAATCTTTCATTACTTCCGTATAAAGCTTGTGTTGGAACTATTTTATGCACTGCTCTGCCCTTATAACCTTTTAGTGTTCTATTAGTGTATTGAAGGTACGTGTAATTTTCAATTGGTAAAATATATCCCACGCTTTCTCCCTCCTATTCTTCCCTATTATTTGCCCTCATTTGTTTCTTTCTAATCCTCTTAAAATACTGTTATTCTTTCGTTCTCCTTTCCATTCTGATATGATGAAGTTTGATTATAATGTTTAGATAAGTGCAAAGTGAGGAGACTATTTCATGAATCAAGCCATTTATCAAAATGAAATGATTTCACTTTCAACAATGAAAAGAGAGCTTTATCAATCTTTGTATGAAGAAAGTCAGCGTGGACTCATTACATGCGCTCACTGTCATGAAAGTGTAAAGCTTTATATAGGGATGGAAAAAAAACCTTATTTTTATCATTCTTTAAAACCTTATGAACGTCCTGAATGTATAAAAAGCATAGAAGAAAAGGTGCAAAAAAAGGTTGTAAAAGAAACAAAACCTGTCTACCGTGAAAGTGCTGGATTTCGCTTACCTACAAGTAGAACAATTAGTGGCAATACAGCAACTGTTGATGTGCCTTTCACAAAAACAAAAGCGCTTGTTTCTCAAAGTTCCTTCAAAACACGGAGAGGCACGGTTATTAATTATGCTGGGTTGTCTCTTGATATACAGCAGGAAGAAGCGGTAAAAAAGACAGAGGGTCCGTTGCTTGTTCTGGCTGGAGCTGGAAGTGGAAAAACACGAGTTCTCACAGCACGTGCTGCCTACCTGCTCGCGGAGAAGAAAGTAGATCCATCTTCCATTATGCTTGTAACGTTTACAACAAAAGCAGCTCAAGAGATGAAAGAGCGGCTTCGTTCATATGAGGGTATTCAATCTTCCATGATAGGGAAGATGGTAGTTGGAACATTTCACAGTATTTTTTATAGAATATTAAGCTATCATAAGCCACAAGAGTGGCGAAACGACCGTCTAATGAAGTGGGAATGGCAACGCGAAAA
The DNA here is from genome assembly GCF_900177535.1 of Priestia filamentosa. NCBI lineage: Bacteria > Bacillati > Bacillota > Bacilli > Caryophanales > Bacillaceae > Priestia > Priestia filamentosa. The sequence goes on along the minus strand of NZ_FXAJ01000004.1, from coordinate 203,000 downwards.
GTTTGTAAAAATAGCAACACGAGAGCTTGATATTGAAGAAGAACAGTTTCCTTTTGACCAAGCTTTAAACGAAATAAGCTATTGGAAAAACACCCTCATCTTACCGAGTGATGTTAAGCCTGAGAATCAATGGGAAAAAGATGTTCAATATCTTTACAGACGCTATGAAGAAATGCGAATAGAGCAAGGAATGTTTGATTTTGATGACATGCTTCTAGGTTGCTATGAGCTTTTAAAAGAAAATGAAGAAATTCGTTCTTATTATCAAGACCGCTTTCACTACTTTCTAGTTGATGAATTTCAAGATATTAATCTTGTGCAATACGAAATCATGAAGCTTTTAAGTGCAAAATCTCAAAATATCTGTGTTGTTGGCGATGATGATCAATCCATTTATGCGTTTCGTGGAAGTAATCCAAGTTTTATTCGAAACTTTAGTAATGACAATAATGGCACCCAGATTGTTACACTTAGTGAAAACTATCGTTCAAGTCATGCTATTGTTGACGGAGCAAATGCGGTAATTAAGCGAAACAAAGATCGCTATACTAAAAAAATGCGCGCTCAGTTTGAAAATGAGTTCACTCCGCTTTCATTTTCTCCTTATGATGAAGAAGAAGAAGCAACAATGATCGTAACGGATATTAAAGAAAAGATCGAACAGGGAGCAGACCCTAGTGATTTTGCCATTCTATATCGCACACATACGATGTCAAGAGCTCTCTTTGAACGACTCTCATCTTCTAATTTACCTTTTTCAATTGATTATGGTGCAGATTCTTTCTATAACAGACGTATGATCAAAGCAATGCTTGCCTTCTTACGATTGAGTATAAATGAGAACGACCAGGAAGCCTTAGGCCAACTTTTACCTGCCTTATTTTTAAAAGCTTCTGCTTTGAATGATGTAAAAGCATTGAGCATTTTGCATGATTGTTCATATGTAGAAGCGCTTATCCATTTAACAAACCTTCAAAGTTTTCAAAAACGAAAGCTTATGAAGCTTGTTCCGCTGTTTTCAACATTAAAAAATCGTTCTCCTCTTGGAGCAATTGATATTATTGAAAAAGAAATGGGCTTTAATCAGTTTGTAAAAAAGCGTGGCAATGAAGGAAATGCTATTGAAAAAGGTTCTGATGATATTCGGGATTTAAAAGTTGTGGCGAAAAAATTTAACACTGTAAAACAATTTATAGAACATGCTGATCACATGAAAGCAATGAATGAGGAAATGAAGAAACTTAGCAAAACATTTCCTTCTTCGATTACACTTACAACTATTCACCGTGCAAAAGGTCTTGAATATAACCATGTATATATATTAGGAGTTGTTGATGGAGCTCTCCCTCATGACTATGCTCTTGATGCTTATCGAAATGGAGACGAGGCCCCCCTTGAAGAAGAAAGAAGGCTTCTTTATGTAGCGATGACACGAGCTAAACAATCTCTTTTTCTGTCGATACCAGAACACCGTAGAGGAAAGAAAGCCCATCCATCCCGCTTCCTCAAAGGTTTATTTTAAAAAAGAACCCCATCTTTGAGATGGGGTTTTATTTTTTATTAATCATTTTCGCGATTGTTCCAAAATCAAGTGATTGACCGTTATCTGTAATTGCTTTAACAATTTTATCTTCTTTTTCTTTTGATACAGGTTTGTTTGCAATTTGTGAAACGCGGCGTACAAGATTGCGTACTGTTTTTTCATCTTTGAAGTTTGCTCCTTGCACAGAGTTAGCAAGTTCAAATACGTCTTTCATATTTACGCCTGTTTTCTTTTCAATGTTTTTAAAGAGATTGTTATCCATCATGATCCCTCCTTATCACAGTAATATATCGTATGAAATTAAAGAAGAATTGGTGAAAAAGAAAGTGCGAGTAAAAGTTTACTCGCACTCTTTAACATACAGTATTGTTTAGGAGGGAAGTGTTCCAAAGTTCTGTTTAGCTACAAAAAGCAGCACCAACGATAATTAATAGAATGAACAATACAACGATTAGCGCAAAGCCGCCACCGCAGCCGCCACCATAACCGTAGCCGCCACCGCCGTAACTACCGCCACAACCGTAACCACCATATCCGAAGCCCATATCTTTACACCTCCTCTTTCCTTATTCCTTAACACGATATGTTGAAGGAGTGCATTTGGTATGGGCGCATGTTGTTTTTCTTTTTTTATTTTTCAAAAGGATCATTCATCTCATATTTCCCAAACGCTTCTTCACTTTTTTCAATGTCATGCATTTTTTTCTCGTATTCCCTCTTCTCTACATATCTTTCTAATTTCTGTATTTGCTCTTCTTCTTTCTCCATTTTGTTACTATGGAAATTCTCAAAAAAAGTTTCAAGCTCCTCTAAGAAATCACTCATTTCTTTCACCTCACACTTTCATGTTTATTCGGAAAAAGAAAAAAGGGCAATAATACATTGCCCTTTCTTTCGTATAATCTCGTGATTAACGTTTTGGATCTACTTTTAACTTCTTTCCACATCCACAGTCTTTAACTTGTTGTTTGTTTGCATAAAGCTTGGGTTTCTTTTGTGGATGCTTATGTGATGAAGGATAATAGACATGACCGTTTTGAGGATATTGAGGATATTGCATGTTTAATTCACCTCTTTTCTACTGTCATGCTTTCGTTTGCTAGCACGAGTATGAAAAACAATATGAAACTCTCTCTTTACTATATTCTTTATAATGCTCTCTGTTGATAGGATGTTTACCTTATTTTCTTGGTCTTCGCTTCTCTTTATAGAAGTTTTGCTCTTTTAAATTACGCATAAACCAATCATTATCATAGTTCTTTACGTTAGGAGATTGGTCAGCTGGCTTCTGATCGTGTACTTTCTTTTCTAGAATAGCAACTTGCTCTTTCAGCTTAGCTGTTTCTTCTTTTTGAAGTTTAAGAAGTTCTTCTTCTTTCTCGTTTTCAACCGTTTCAATTTTTTTGCTTAGTTCCTCGGCTCTTTCACGCCATTTTTCTTTTTCAAGTATAATTTGCTCTTTTTCAAGCATAATTTGTTCTTTTTCCTCAAGCCACTGCTCCGCTAATTCTTCTTCAATATCATGTAAGCTTAACGTTTTCAAACGATTCTTATTGTATTCACTTTTATAAAATTCAAGCTCTGCCCTCATTCGCTGTAGATAGCCTTTTAGCTGTTCATATGTTGGTTTTGTTTGAGACACTGTCATACACTCCTTGCTGTCTTTGATGAAATCTCATATAAGCGCACAGAACATTTATCCATCTCGACGAAAAATCTAAAATAATTTCAAAAGAACACTAACACTTTTGTCATTTATGAATATGCTGTCACTGAGCAAATAATTCCGCTTTTACCCATGAAATTCCGCTATCGTTAAGGAACATAACAGAGCATTCTTCATACTATGTATTAGTCCTAAACGTGTTTCAGGGATGAGAGCGAGGACAATTATTTATAGGAGGTAAAACGATGGAACCTATTAAAGAGAGACTATGCATCCGCGTGCCAAAAGTCTACGATTGGGTTAATCGCGAAGTTGAATTACCTGTTTCTTGTCATATGGGGAAACATGGATTTGACAACTTAGACTTTGATTTTCATTTCGACTTACCAGGAGATACAGATCCGTATGAACTTGATTTCTTATCAGAAACTTGTGAAGCATCTTGTATGATTACAGATTCTTCTGGTAATCCAGTTGACTACAACTGCGAAGAAGGATTAGAAATTACAGAAATTATTCAATCAGGTGGTCGTCCTGAAGTAACAGTTACACTTCCAGATGGAGAGTGTGTAACACTTCAAAGAGTTAAAGTACTTGTAAGAGGTTATTATGTTGTTCGTATTATGGATGAAGATGGCGATCTTTGCTACTCAGCTCCACAGCCTTTTGCAACAATTCAAACATTCTTCTTATGCGCTCCAGAAGGAACAGAGCTTATAGGTCATGTTACGTTTGCTGACTGTCACGCATCAATTATCAGCAACCCACATAACTGCTTCCAACAGCTTGATGTATGCTTAACACTTTGCTTAGACATCCAAATGGAAGCATATGTGAAAATTGAAGTTGAAGGAAAGTTCTGTGATCCACGTCCAGATATCGACATTGTTACAAACGGATCTTGCCCTGTAAAACAGGCTCCACCACAGTGCCCAGAGATTTTCCCTGGCTACTCTCTATATGAATAAGAGGAGATTTTTTCTCCTCTCTTTCCTCAATAAGTGATGTGTCAACAGGCGATTGGCCCCCTCCAATTGCCTTTTTCTTATAAAGCAGAGAGTTTTTTAGAATATTGACAAATCTATCTTCGTATCTTCATACATATAAAAAGAGGAGGTAAAACTATGGGTAAAAAAACAACTTCATCTTCTAATCAATCTATACAGCTACAACAGAAACTTATTCACTATAAATCTGAAATTAATCGATTGGAACATACAATAAAAAAGTACGAGCAAGATCTTGAGACAGAACGAGCAAATGTAGCATTTTGGAAAAAGAAATATATCCCACCTATTCATTCATTAGATGACGGACAGACGGAAGTCTTAAAAAAAGAAATTTCTCTATTAAAAAATGAGCTTTCTGAGCAAAAAATGATTAATGAACGCTTGCAGGCAGAAAGAATTCTCTCTTCTCCTAAAGCCACTCTCACAACTTTGAAATGTTATTTTATGTACTCATCAATTATTCCGTCAGGAGAAGAAGAAGATGTAACACTCATTGGAAATGCTGTTATTAAAAATGAAACGGAGGATACAGTCCACGCTCCCCTTTTATGTTTAAAAGTAAGTGAACCAAAGTGTATTATAAGCGGAAAAATTCGAGATTCATCTCATAAAGAAGAACCTAGTCTTTCAGAACAAAACTCAGAAGGATGGGAATACGCTGTAAAGGATTGGAAAGAACGTGTTCAAAAAAATGGAGAGTATTGGTTGAAACCTTTAAAAACGCATGAAATTCCTCCAGGAGAATCTGTTACCTTTGATTCTTTTCAACTAACTCTTAGTTCTAGTCTTTCGTCTTTTATTTTAGAAGGATATGCATACACAACTGAGTTCAAAGAAGGCGTTCCATTCTTAAATAAAGCGATATTCAACTTCTCATCTTAGAAAAACAAGGTGTGGTTCAAAACCACACCTTGTTTTTTATTCTACAAATGATTCAATAATCCCAGCTATACCTGCAATCGCAAGTACAAAGAGAAATGGAAATGAAATATCTGGATATATTGAATAAAGAACATAAAGACCGATAGCACACCACATTCCTGTGCACCAATAACAGCTTAACAGTTCCCCAATCCACCTTCTCAAACCTGTTCCTTTCATTTTTATATACGTAGTTACAGAACCATCTTCAAGCGTTTCTTCTACAATTTCATGAAAGGGACGACGAATAAAGGAGGTAATCTTATCAAAAACAATGAGTCGTGTTAGACGAAACGTAGCAAGAACGAGCAGTAGCAAAGTCATCCACGTCATAAAAGTTTTTGCCTTCCTTTCATAGTCTAGACATTATGTTCAGCTCACTTAAGATTCCTATATTTTTAAAATGGTAATATCTTTTACCTCACTTGTAGGAACAACAGTTTGTTCCGTTTTAGCTGGATTAATCATGTAAAGAGTCTTATCTTCTACTTTTACAATTGTGCCACTATAAGTTCGTTCTTTTGTTTCTACTTGACAAACAGGCTGTGAGAGGTGTGGTGGAAAATCAGCTAAAAAAGCCGCTTTTTCTTCAATACTCATCTTCTGAAACATTTTATTTTCTTTTTTCTCTTTTTCTTTTTCTGCTAAAGGATTTTGGACTACTTCAAGTGCTTTTGAAAGCGATGCTACTTTTTCACGCTCATCTCTTGTTTTCTTCACTTTCTTAAAAAAGGAGTTTTGGTACACAGATTGCATCGATCGCTTTGGCTTTTCTATCATCTCTGGTTGGACAATATACATAAGCGGCGTGTTTTCCCCTTCATTATTAAACTTTTTCAAACTCTTCTCCCCTTCCATGCTGACGTTCACTTAAAATTGCGACATTCTTTTAAAAATGTATGCTGTAAGGGAGCAAAGTTTGTTCGTTTCTCTAAAAAACATAAAAAAAATCAGCTTTTCATAATGAAAAGCTGATTTATTAGTTATCGTGCCATGCTATGGAAACCAGAATCAACGTGAATTGTTTCTCCAGTAATTCCGCGTGCAAGGTCGCTGAATAAGAATAATGCTGTATCCCCAACTTCTTCAGGGTTTGTTGTGCGACGAAGTGGTGCACGCTCTTCAATATCTTTTAAAATAGAGTTGAAATCACTAATTCCTTTTGCAGAAAGCGTGCGAATTGGACCTGCTGAAACAGCATTTACACGAATTCCATGCTGACCAAGATCAGATGCTAAATATTTCACACTTGCATCAAGGGAAGCTTTGGCAACGCCCATTACATTGTAGTTTTGGACAACGCGTTCTCCACCTAAATAAGTTAGGGTAACAATGCTGCCGCCCTCTGTCATGAGATCTTTGCTTGCTTTTGCAACAGCTGTTAATGAATAAGAACTAATGTTATGCGCAAGCAGGAATCCCTCGCGCGTTGTGTTCATGTATTCACCTTGTAACTCTTCTTTGTTTGCAAATGCGATGCAGTGAGCGATTCCGTGAATTGTTCCAACTTCTTCTTTAATTTGTGCAAAACATTTTTCAACTTCCTCGTCATTTGTTACATCACAAGGTAATACAAGTGAATTTGCTCCTTCTAAAGAAGAAGCTAAGTCTTGGACATTCTTTTCAAGACGTTCTCCTGCATATGTAAAAACTAGGCGAGCACCTGCTTCGTGTAAAGAACGTGCAATAGCCCAAGCAATGCTTCGTTTATTAGCAACCCCCATCACTACGTATGTACGGCCTTCTAAGGATAAACTTTTCATTGAAGATTCTCCTCACATTTTTTATTGTTAGTATTAGTATCAGGTACTAATATCATCTTCAGTATACCACATTATCACTTCTCAACAAATGCTTATCAAAAAAAAAAGCCTGAACTTAAAGTTCAGGCTTCTCGATTGAACGACTCTTTCCAAACTGCAATGTTCGCTTTAATTCTTCTACGTACTCTGTAGAACCCGTTACAATAATCCGATCATCTCTTAATAGTTCAGTGTCTCCATGAGGAATGAGGGACTCGTTCCCCCTAAAAATTCGAACAAAAATCACATCTCCTGTAAATGGAAATTTCCGAAGTGGAATGTTCATATACTTTGGATTATGAACGTCAATTTGATAAAGAGCTGTATCTCTATTTGTTAAAATCCCAATTAAGCTTGGTGACTCGATAAGAGCTTTCATTAACGACGTTGTTGAAGTTAATACTGAAAAAACATCAACATCATGGTCACGGACTTTGTCTTGTAAAGTTGGCGTTTCAATTCGCGCAATAACACGCTCAACACCTATCTCTTTCGCATAAAGAGCAATATCTGCATTTCGTTCCTCATTCCCAGATGTCACAACAAGAATGTCTGTATCAAATACATCTTGCTTCTTTAGTTCTCCTATATCATAGCTTTCAATTTCAACAATATCAAATAGTGAACTTGATGTTTCATCTTCAACTTTTTCCTGTGCTGGATGAAATAATGTAACATCATATACATGTGGGCTAAGCTCTTTTGTAACAGGTAAAGTAAGCTGGTTTGCTCCAATCAGTTTAACCCGAACAGTTGGATTTTCTGATGATGGGTTACGAAATAGCTTAGCAAATAAGATTGGTGAAATAATGCTTGAAATAACAGCAACTAAAATCAGAGCTCCGCTCATTTTTTGATCAATAACGCCTAAGTTTTCACCAACTTTTGCAGCTGCAATAACAAGAGACAATGTTGAAGTTAATAAGAAACCCGCCGCAAATACTGTTTTTGTATCGTACCATTTCTTTAATAGATAAACTGGAATGATTTTTGAAATAAGTAAAGCTACAACAAGAAGTGGGATAAGAATAATTACTTTTGAATCACTCAACATCTCCCCTAAATTCAACTCTACTCCAACCATTACAAAGAAAATTGGAATTAAGAAGCCATATCCAAAGGAATCCAATTTCTGTACCATATCATGGTTTGGTGACAATAAGGAAACAAGAACACCCGCTAAAAAGGCACCTAAAATATTTTCTGCCCCAATTGATTCTGATAATCCTACAAGTACGATAATCAGAGTGAAAATGGCCCGGGTCCCAATTTGGATTGTTCCTGTTGATAAGGATTCAACAAAAGATCGCTTTTTGAAATAGTTCCCGAAAACATAAAGGACAATTCCAGCACCAAATAAAATAAGCAGCAGCCACATGCTTCCTCCGCCACCTTCATGAAGTGAAGCGAAAACGGCAAGCAGAATCATTGTAACAAGGTCAGCAATAACAGCTACAAGTAAAATAATTTGACCGATATTTGTTTTCATAATTTGACGGTCTTTCAGGGTTGGAACAACAACGCCAAGTGAAATAGTTGAAATAATGAGGGTCATTAAGAACGCATTGTCTATAAATCCCATCCACACAAACAAATAGGAAAGGATAAGAGAGAGAATAAAAACTCCTCCAAAAATTAAGCTTGAAACAGCAAATGTGTTAGGAGCTTTTTTCCCATTTGAAAGCTGTTCTTTTTGCTTACTACCCGTGAAAGCAGAAAAATCAATTTCAACTCCGCTCAAAAACATTAAAAAGATAAAGCCTAGGGTTGATAATGTTTCAAGCCACATATCTTGTTGAACAAGATCAAATCCACTTTTTCCAATAATAAGACCAACAATAATTTCAGCTACAACAACAGGGATCACTCTTAACCTGAAACGATGTAGCAAAATAGGAGTTAAGAAAGCACAGATAACAACAATAGCTAGTGAGACAACTGAAGCATGTTCTTCCATGTTACTCCACCTTCTTTCTTTAATTTATTTACTATCAAGTAAGATAACTCATAAATGTTGTTGCAAGCCCAAAATAAATTAATACACTAATAATGTCATTTACGGTTGTAATGAACGGACCTGAAGCAACAGCAGGGTCAATCTTAAATTTATGCATAATAATTGGAACAAGCGCTCCGGCAATTGTTGCTGCAATAAGAGTTGCAAAAATAGAAGCTCCAACAAGCAGCCCTAACACGAAGCTGTGTTGCCATATATAAACAACAAAAACGACTAGGATTCCACAGCTTCCTCCTGTTATTACCCCTGTTAATCCTTCACGGACGATAAGTTTCCATTTGCTTTCCTTATCTGCTTCACCTGTTGCAATTCCCCTAACAGCAACTGCTAATGCCTGTGTTCCTGTATTACCAGCCATTCCGCCAATAAGAGGAATAAAGACTGCAAGTATTGCCACTTTATCAAGTGTCTCTTCGAACTGCCCAATAAGATTTGCTGTTAGCATTCCCAAAAATAGTAGGATGACAAGCCACGGCAAGCGTTTCTTTGCCGCTGAAAAGGGAGTGCGAATCGTATCATCAACATCTGAAATCCCGGCAAGCTTTGAATAATCATCAGATGCCTCTTCATCAATAACGTCCATTACGTCATCAACGGTAATGATTCCAAGGAGGTGGTTCTGAAAATCAACAACTGGAAGAGCTAAAAAATCGTAGTCTCGCATTGTACGTGCTACTTTTTCTTGATCTTCAGCAACAGAAACAGATACAACCCTTTCGCTCATTACTTCACGAATTAACGTGTCATCTTCTGCCACAATAAGATCACGTAAAGAAATAACTCCAACAAGGCGTTTCTCATCATCTATGACGAATACATAATAAATGGTTTCAGCAACAGGTGCTTTTTCTTTTAAAATTCTCATTGCTGAACTTACTGTCTCATTTGCATAAATAGCTACGTACTCTGTTGTCATAATACTGCCGGCAGTTGATTCTTCATAATGAAGAAGCTCTTTAATTTCATCTGCTGCTTCATCATTCATAATTGTTAAATAGCTTGCAACTTGTTCTTTATCAAGCTCATTTAACACGTCAACTGCATCATCAGCGTACATATCTGCTAACATATTAGCTGCAAAGTCCGGCATCATTTCGCCAAGAAGCTCCTTATACTCTTCCTCTGAAACTTCAATACTTTCAAAGATTGAAGCCATTTCCTCTGGTGAGAGGAAACTATATAAAATAAGGCGTTCTTCTTCATTAAGCTCTTCATAAAACTGAGCTTGATCATAAGAATGGAGATTCAGAAACTCTTCTCTAAATGTTTCAATGTCACGTAAATGAAGTAAATGAAACAAAACGAGCTCTGTCTGCTCTTTTCTTTCCTGCTCTTTTTCGTTATTCATCATAACCCACCTCCATGAAGTTGTTCATCTATAGAAGCTAGACAATACATGTATTCCGATAAAATCAATGTACCCTCTTTTGTTTTAGTTTTTATCTTTTAATATTAGAGTAGAAAAAAAACGGATAGGACATGATAAAATGTGTTGAAAAAGTTCTAGAAACTTCGAACGTTTCCTCTAGAATTACCACATATCAAAGAGAAATATAGAAGAAAATCCTCTAAAATTAAACTACGGATAAACTTAAAAAGGAATGATAACATGGTTAAACAATCTGCGCAAGGATTTGATGTAATCGGTGATATTCATGGCTGCTATGATGAATTTGTCCTTTTAACAAAAGAGCTTGGTTACCAGTGGAATACCGATATCCCCTTACATTCAGAAGGAAGGAAACTCGTATTTTTAGGTGATTTAACAGATCGAGGAAAAAATTCCTTAGCTGTTATAGATACCGTTTCAAAACTCGTTAGCAAAAAGGCCGCTTTTTATTGTCCTGGTAACCACTGCAACAAACTTTATCGATTCTTTAAAGGAAATAAAGTACAAATCACCCATGGACTTGAAACAACTGTTGCTGAATATAGCTCCCTCTCCAACGACAAGCAGGCGCTCGTTCGTGAACAGTTCATGAAACTGTATGAAAATGCTCCTCTTTATCTTGTGCTTAATAAAGGAAAATTAGTTGTTGCACATGCTGGCATCCGAGAAAAAGATATTGGAAAACATAGTCATCATGTAAAGACCTTCGTTCTTTATGGAGACATCACAGGAGAAGTACATCCAAACGGCTCCCCAGTTCGTCGAGATTGGGCTCAGCACTATGAGGGGAAAGCAACTATTGTCTATGGACATACCCCTGTTAAAAGCGTCCGAAAAGTGAATAATACATATAACATTGATACGGGAGTAGTTTTCGGAGGAGCTCTCACAGCTTTCCGATATCCTCAATATGAAACGCTGTCTATTCCCTCCTCAATGCCGTATATTGAAGAGAAATTCTCTACTTTCTCTTAAAAAAAGAGAGCTTGCTTTACTGTGCAAGCTCTCTTTGACATTTCAACATATCTTCTGGTAGTTCTCCTATAAATGATAAATATTGACCTGTAAATGGGTGTTTAAATTCCATTTTACAGCAGTGGAGCGCTTGACGGTTCATTCTCCCTTGCTTACCTCCGTATAAATCATCTCCAAGTAAAGGGTGCCCGATATAGCTCATATGCACGCGAATTTGATGTGTTCTTCCCGTTTCTAAAGAAAGCTCAACAATAGCTGCCTCTTTGAAGCGTTCAAGCACTTTGTAATGAGTTACAGCATGCTGACCATGCTCCACAACTTCTCTCTTAATAATGCTATCATCTGCTCTACCAATTGAAGCTGATATTGTTCCTTCTTCTGCAGGAACACCATGAACAAATGCTTGATAAAAGCGATGGATTTTATGACTTTGCTGCGCTTTTGAAAATAAATAATGACTATATCTATGCTTTGCCACAACAAGAAGTCCTGATGTATCTTTATCAAGTCGATTAACAAAGTGTAGTGTCGCATGAATATCGTTCTGCACATAATAGTACAAAAGCGCATTACTCAACGTACCTGATTGATGTTCCCGTGAAGGAATTGTCGCAATACCCGCCCTTTTATTAACAACGAGAAAATGCTCATCTTCATAGAGAATATCCAAGGGCATTTTCTCCGCTTTAATATTCTCACTTCGTTTTTCAAGTGGAAAAGCTACCTCTAAAACATCACCTTCTTTTAATATATATCGTACTGTTTCATCTTGATTATTAACCTTAATAAATCCACCTTGAAATTTAATTGCTGTAAGCGATGCTTTTGAGATGGAATGTTCCTTTAAAAAGTCTCTTGTTATTGTTCCATCATAGTGTGCTGGAATTTCCCAAAAGAGTGTAAACCTTTTTTCCATTATCTCTACCTCTTTATTTAATATAGATCAAAAACTTTTTATTACTTATTTAAAAAAGAAAACGCAACTCGTTCTTTATATAAACTATACAAAAAAGGCAGCTTTTTATAAAGCTGCCTCCTTTTATTCTGTAACAAATGAATCTCGTACTCTTTGCCAAAACGGAAATGTACGAAAGCGCGCAAAGCGAATTTTCTCTTGAGCCACACGACATTGAATAGACTTTACTTCTTTATGAAGCAACGTCAGGTGATCAATTGTAATTTGAAAATCGACGTCATTCACAGGCTTGAACATCCCTGTATGATGGGCTGGCAAAACAAGCGGTGAACCAATTGTTCTGAATACGCGATTATTGATAGAAGCCATCTCTGCAACTTGGATAGCTTGAAGAGATGGATGAAGAATAGCTCCTCCTAATGCTTTATTATAAGCAGTACTTCCGGAAGGAGTCGAAATACAGAGACCATCCCCTCGAAACGTTTCAAAGAGCTGCCCTTTAATTTCAACGTCTACAACTAAAGAACCTTCAACACTTTTTATCGTACACTCGTTTAAAGCAAGATAGCGCGATTCTTTCCCTCCACCTAAATAACGAATAATCACTTCAACAAGGGGATATTCCACAATTTGAAACGGAGTTTTAGCGATTGCAATAACAAGCTTTTCAATCTCTTTCGGTCTCCAATCCGCATAGAAGCCTAAATGTCCTGTATGAACTCCAACAAAAGCTGTTTTATCTAAACGATGTTGATAACGGTGAAAAGCATAGAGAAGTGTTCCATCTCCTCCAACTGAGATAACAATATCTGGATGTGTTTCATCATACTCTAAATTAAAATCAAGCAAATATGTACGCATTTTTTGTGCGAGCGTATTCGATGTTTCATCACCTTTTGACGTTACTACAAATTTCAATTGTGGCTCCCTCCATTGATTGTTATTTTTCTTTCTTTCGTGAAAACATAACTTGGGCTTCTTGGATTTCTTCCCTTATTTTAGACATCTCTTCGTCAAGTTGAAAAGCTGCTTCTGAAGCGCGTTGTAAACGCTCCTTAATTTCTCTTGGAAAGTTGCCGCTATATTTGTAGTTCAGCGAATGTTCAATTGTTGCCCAAAAATTCATCGCAAGCGTTCTAATCTGAATTTCGACGAGAATTTTTTTCTCGCCTTCGATCGTTTGAACGGGGTAGCGTAATACAACATGGTAAGAACGATAGCCACTTTCCTTCTTCTCTGTAATATAGTTTCTTTCTTCTACAACTTCAAAATCGTTTCTTTCTTTTAAAATCTCTACAACAGAGGGAATGTCATCGACAAACTGACACATCATACGTAGCCCTGCGATATCCTGCATTTCCTCTTCTAAACGATCTAGCGGAATCCCTTTTCTTGCTGCTTTATCAAGGACACTCGGAATCGGCTTCACCCGACCTGTTACAAATTCAATTGGAGAATGAGTTGATTTCAACTCATACTGAGATCTCATTCCTTTTAATTTTACTTTTAATTCTTCAACCGCTTGTTTATAAGGAGCTAAAAATAAATCCCAATGTTTTAACATACTGATTTACACCACCAATTTTGTTCAAGAAAATATGTGCTCTTTTAAGCTTTATTTAAAAATATTTTTTCAACAGAACCCATAAATTCTTCTCCATAGTTAGAGTTTCCTTCGATGTTTTCTACAAGGTCTTCTAATTCTGTGAAAATATTTTCAAGTTGTACTTCATGTTCACCTATAAGAGCTACAACATTGGTATTATTTTCTTTTGCTTCCTTAATGTCATTCCAGTATGGCTCCGTAATACTAACATAAACAAACGCTTCGTTTACATCTATAATATAAATGAAAGATAAATTATCAGAATCAACAATCATTTGACCTGTATCTTCTATTGTTTCAATGTTTTGGTTTAACGCTTCTGTTTTAATATATAAGCGTCCCTCTTTCCATTCTGTACCATTTACTTCGATTCTGTTTGACATAGCAGTAAATCTCCCTTCAACAATAAATGAGCATATTATGTATATTTAGACTGAAACCTCTGAATTACCCGCCTTCATTTTACCATATTAAAGCTAAAATTCGTAGAGAAGTCCTACTAGTAAAGAAAGGCACTTAATAAAGAAAAACAGAGACAATTGAGTTTACTTTTAAAACATGGAATAATAGAAAAGATATTATTTTTTTACAAGGAAAGGAAATATATGATGAAACAAGAAATTGAGATTGAATTTAAAAATTTATTAACTTCTACTGAATTTCATAAGCTTATGGATGCTTTTCATATAGACAATAGTCAGTTTAAAGAACAAACAAACTACTATTTTGATACTCAAACGTTTGATATTAAAGAAAACCGAGCTGCTCTTCGGATACGATGTAAAAATGATTGCTATGTTTTGACACTTAAACAGCCAAGTAAAGTTGGCCTTCTTGAAACCCATGAAACGTTAACAAAGGAGGAAGCAACTCGTTTATTAAAGGGTGAATCCCCTCTTCCCTCTTCAATGGAAAAACAAATCAAAACCCTTGGTATTGAAGTAAGGAAAGTTAACTTATTTGGCAGTCTTACAACGAGAAGAGCGGAGGTTCCTTATAAGGACGGACTGCTTGTTTTAGATCATAGCACATACCTTAATCATGAAGATTTTGAACTTGAATATGAAGTAAGAAATGAGGAAAGTGGAAAAAAAGCATTCCTAGAGCTTCTCAACCATTTTCATATTCCAATGCGAGAAACGAACAATAAAATTCAGCGTTTTTTCAACTTAAAACATAAGCAACTAGGAGAGCATGATGAATAATATTCAATCTTATTTAGCAATTCTACAGCTTCAGGCTTTTCAAACGATGACATCTAATAAACTACCCGCAAATGAATCATCTTTAAACTCTCTATTTTCATCGATCCTTAGCGATGTATTGCTGACATCCGCTTCATCACCTGAAGTGGAAAAAAGTTCATCTGGCACTGCCTTTTTGCAGAATCAGCTTACACTTTCCTCTCCTCTGAGTATGACGAGCCCACCTGTACAAGCACAAGCGTCAGAAAAAAGGGATGAGCCATTTATGAACCTTATTCATAAAGCGAGTGAAGAATTTGGAGTAGATGCTAAACTCATCAAAGCCGTCATTACACAAGAATCTAATTTTAAAAAAGATGCTAAGAGCGGTGCAGGAGCATTAGGCCTTATGCAGCTTATGCCAGCTACATCACAAAGTCTAGGTGTACTAAATCCTTTAAACCCTCTTGAAAACATAAGAGGGGGAACAAAATATTTGAAAAAGATGCTTGAGAAATATGATGGGGATGTCTCCCTTGCTCTTGCTGCCTATAATGCAGGTCCTGGCAATGTAGACAAATATGGAGGAATTCCTCCTTTTACTGAAACGAAAGAATATGTGAAAAAAGTAATGGGTTATTATCAAGTATAAAGGCTTCCTGTCTAAGATAGGAGCTTTTTTTTGCATGATGCTTATAGGCGGATAGTTTGAGTTAAAGAGAGACGACTGCTACAATATAACAAAGTAAACCGTTGTTTCTGACTGTTATTGCTATAGTAGAATCATTAAGTTTTTGGCAATATATTAACGAAAGCGGACATAACCTAAACAAAGCTATTTTGGATTTATTCACAATTTTATGTTTGAATAGAGATTTTTTATAAAGGAGTTATGACAATGGAAAAAAGAGATATGACGCCTTATGAAGCTATCGGGGGTGAACACATGATTTCTGACCTTGTAGAAGCTTTTTATAAGAGAGTAGGAAACCATCCAGACTTAGCTCCAATTTTTCCAGACGATTTAACTGAAACAGCTCGAAAACAAAAACAGTTTTTAACACAGTATTTAGGAGGGCCTTCCGATTACACAAACGAACATGGACATCCAATGTTAAGGGCTCGGCACTTGCCTTTTGAAATCACGCCAGCGCGAGCAAAGGCTTGGCTCTCCTGTATGAGTGACGCAATGGATGAAGTAGGACTTAACGGTATGTTGCGAACCCAAATTTTTCATCGGCTCACGCTCACTGCTCAGCATATGGTGAATACTCCAGATGAAGAAGGCGTATTACCTTGAACAATAAACAATGTGAAAAAAGAAAGGCGTTCTCTTTACAACACCTTTGCAGAGGATCAAACAAAAAGCCGGTCGAAGTCTACTTTTTTGTTGATCCACTTTGTCCAGAATGTTGGGCACTTGAGCCGATTGTTAAAAAACTTCAAATTGAATACGGAGAGTATTTTAGTCTTAAACATGTTTTATCTGCTCAGTTAACGAGTCTGAATACGTTAAAAAAAGCAAAGCCTGAAAAAATGGCGCAAGTTTGGGAAAAAACAGGGAGTCGTTCTGGAATGTCCTGTGATGGAAGCTTGTGGCTAGAAAATCCAATCTCTACTCCACATGCAGCTTCAATTGCTATTAAGTCAGCGTGGCTTCAAGGAAAACAGCATGGTATACGGTTTTTAAGAGCAATGCAAGAAACGCTTTTTCTTGAAAAACAAAATGTTACAGACCCAGATGTACTGCTTGACCTTGCCGCACAAGTAGGACTTGATGTCGAAGAATTTAAAAAAGACTTATTAAGCGAAAGCTCTGCAAAAGCTTTCCAATGTGATGCAAAGATTATGTATGAAATGGACGTTGATCAAAGTCCAACACTTGTGTTCTTTAACGAAAATATTGAGGATGAAGGAATTAAAGTTTCTGGATACTATGATTATGAATTATTTAAAAACATTTTATTTGAAATGTTAAAAGAAGTGCCTGATCCTTCTCCACTGCCACCGCTTGAAATCTTTTTAGAATATTATACATTTGTGGCCACAAAAGAAGTTGCAGTTGTTTATGATTTATCAATCGAACAAGCTGAAAAAGTGCTAAAAAAACTTCAGCTTCAACAGCGTGTTGAAAAAGTCCCTGTCAAACATGGAACATTTTGGCGCTATATTATTTAATCATCTAAAACAGTCCTTATATCTTTTTTAAACAAAAGAAAGACCCAGCAAATTTGCTGGGTCTTTCTCGTTGTCATTAAGACAACAAGGGGATGGGAGAAATTTTTCACGGTCAAACAAAGGGGTATATGTTTGTGATTAATTTCACATCTATAATATAGCAAATATTATCTAGTGCTGACAAGTACTTTGTATTTCATTTCACATTTTTGTCAAACTTTTTAATACGGATGTTATGATTTCTTCTTCATATATATAGTAGCAAAAGTACAGAAAGGAGAAAAACATGAAAAAACTTTATCCACTTTTGCTTTTTTTCACTGCCTTTTGCTCGTTCCTGTTC
Organism: Priestia filamentosa; assembly: GCF_900177535.1. Classification (NCBI taxonomy): domain Bacteria; kingdom Bacillati; phylum Bacillota; class Bacilli; order Caryophanales; family Bacillaceae; genus Priestia; species Priestia filamentosa. The sequence goes on along the minus strand of NZ_FXAJ01000004.1, from coordinate 185,449 downwards.
TATGGTCTTTCTTTATTAAACCTTGTTTCTTTGCTTATTGCTGCGCCTCTTTTTTTCCTTGTTATTTTAGCTTTCTTCTCCTATCTTAATAACCGAAAGCGCTTTTCAGGATTCAAATAGAAAAAGGCAGGAAATAATCTCCTGCCTTTCTTCTTATTGATTTAGAAGTTTTTCCATTTCATCAAGTTTTTCTTCAAATACTTTTAAAGCTTCTTCAATTGGTTTTGCACTTGTCATATCTACGCCTGCTTTTTTCAATACGTTAATTGGATAATCAGAACTTCCAGCCTTTAAGAACTCTAGATAGCGTTCAACAGCTGGCTCTCCTTCTTCTAAGATCTGTTTACTTAAAGCTGTTGCAGCACTGAAACCTGTTGCATATTGATAAACGTAGTAATTATAGTAAAAATGAGGAATACGTGCCCATTCTAAACTAATGTCTTCATCAATCACCATATCTTCCCCAAAATACTTCTTATTCAAATCATAGTATGTTTTAGAAAGAAGTTCAGGTGTTAACGGTTCGCCGTTTTGCGCTTTCACATGAATATCATGTTCAAATTCCGCAAACATTGTTTGACGGAATACAGTTGCACGGAATCCTTCTAAATAGTGATTTAACACATATTGTTTTTGTTTTTCATCTTCTAAATTCTCTAATAAATACTCATTTAAAAGTGCTTCATTTGTTGTTGAAGCAACTTCCGCTACGAAGATAGAGTAATCTCCATAAGGATATGGCTGCGTTTTTCTTGTATAGTAACTATGCACAGAATGGCCAAATTCGTGTGCTAAAGTAAATAAATTGTTCACATTATCCTGCCAGTTCATGAGTACATAAGGGTTTGTGCCATATGAACCAGAAGAATAGGCTCCACTGCGTTTTCCTTTGTTTTCATGCACATCAACCCAGCGATTGTTAAATCCTTCTTCAAGTACGCTTTTATACTCTTCTCCAAGAGGTTCGAGGCCTTTTAACGTATATTCTTTTGCTTCTTCGTACGTTACTTTCATATTAACGTCTTTAACAAGCGGAGTATACAAATCATACATATGAAGCTCGTCAACGTTTAACACTTTTTTGCGAAGCTTCGTATAGCGATGAAGAAGCGGAAGATGTTTATTAATTGTTGTTACTAAATTATCATATACTTCTTCCGGTATGTTGTTTGCACTAAGAGCTGCTTGACGGGCTGACTCATAATGCCGAACAAGCGCATTGAAATTATCACGTTTTACTGTTCCAGATAGCGTGCTTGCAAACGTATTTTTAAATTTCCCATATGTATCATACATTGCTGAAAATGCTTCTTTTCGAACACGACGATCTTCACTTTCTAAAAATCTTGTATAGCGGCCATGTGTTACTTCTACTTCGTTTCCTTCTTCATCTTTAATCGTTGGAAACTCTAGATCCGCATTATTCAGCATTCCAAATGTTGTGCTTGAAGCCCCTAAAACATCTCCTGCTTTAGCTAGTAATGCTTCTTCTTCAGCGGATAATACATGTGGACGCTGTCTTGTTATTTCTTCTAAAGCATGTTTATAAAGACGCAATGCTTCATTCTCTTCTAAGAAAGAAGAAATCTTCTCTTCTTCAATAGCTAAAATTTCTGGTGTCATAAATGATAAGGCACTTGCTACTTGCGTATATAAATTTTGAATTCTGTCATTTAATCCTTGATAAAAACTGTTTGTTGTATCTTGGTCGTAGCGCATATGCGCATATGCATACAGTTTCTCTACTCTTAGTGTTACCTCATCTTGTGTTTTTAAAGCATTATATAGGTTCTCTGATGACTCTCCTAATTTACCCGCATAAGCTGTAACAGATGGGATAAGTTCTTTTACTTCATCAAATTCTTTTTCCCATTCTTTATCTGTTGCAAAAATATCTTCTAGTCTCCACGTATCCTTCTCAGGAATTTCGCTGCGTGCTGGTAGTTTTTTAGTTTGTTCTGTCATCATTTTCCCTCCATATCTTAATTGTTCAAATTTAGTTGTTAAAAAATTTACTACTTCTTTATAAATTCTTTGTTTATTCTATGCTTCCCTGCTTTTTTTCAAACATAGGGATGTTTTTCCTATCCTTTTATCGTATCGTTTTCTTTCTATGCTGTCATCCTTTTTGCTGTTTGAGTTGGAGTTTATTCATAATTTGATAGTCCCCATCAATTGGATGCTTGTGTATAGGCATTGTTGTCCACATTCTGTTGATTAAAAAGCAATTGGTTTCTATCTCAGTAATAAATCCAACAGTACTAAGCAACCTTAAATATTCTTTCAAAGCGTCTTCAAAGCTTCCTTTTGTTATCATCGGAAGTTCTCGTAATTTTACATGTCGACTTTGTATCCTTCTTTTAAACTGCTTGAGAATGGTTTCATAGTGGATAATACAATTTCTTTTTTGAGGTAGAAAATGATCAAGTAATATATAAAGTTGCCACACACAAGAATGGCTCTCAATGAAATAACCACTTTTTACAGGCAGACCGGCCTCACTAGGAAAATGAGAAGGAGGAATATGGTTAGTATAGAGAAGTTTTAAAAGAGGGGCGTACGGATTTTTCGGATATAAGGCGTATTTCATTCTCCATTCTCCTTTTTTAATAACCCAAGGCACAAAGAAAGAAGCTTTTGAGTAACGGGGATGAAAAAGAGAGTGGAGAGATAAGGAAGCTGTGCTGTAGTAAGAAACAGTGGCAAATACAGATGTCGGGGAGAAAGCTATAATATCGCTAACGATAGTAAAACGGGAAAAATTCGGACAATAATAGAGGAGATAGGGAGATGAATGAGAAACTGGGGGTTGAAGAAACTTCCATTCATTATAGGATACCTTCAGACTTCCTTTTGTATTTCTTCTAAAACGTTTCGCACTTAAGATCCAAAGAGGCGTAACATTTAAACGGTAATAGCCTTTATTTCGCTTTCGAAGTGCTTCAAGCGAAAGAGCTGAACATTGAAATTCAATAGCGATATGAGAAGCAGGTAAAAAAAGATCAGGACGCTGTGATATAGAAGGCAAATATTCTTCCATTTTTACTTTTGTTTGTTTTTCGAGCCATCTGTAGAGGCCTTTTTTCCCCTCTAAATGATAAGGTGTTTCTCTTTCATATTCGCAGGCACATGATGATTGCGGTTCGTGAGCAAAGTGAGCAATGTTTTTCACCCCTACTTTCAATATAAGCTTTCCTTTACAAATTGGACAGTAAAACTTTGTTTCCTTTAGGGCTTGATAATAATCATATGAATAGCGTTCTAACAAAGTAATCTTTTGACCTGTTTCAGTTTGAGCAACAAGCAAAATTTTAAAACCTCCCCTTTTTGTTTTTTTAGAGTACGAGTCATTATTCGACAACATTTTCTAAAATCCTTTTTCCCATAAAAAAAGTTCTCAATAAGAGAACTTTATAAAAGAGGAGATAGGAGTCTACACGCTGATTCTATAAGACGAATGGCTAAAGACCTTTGAGCAAATTGCTTACTTTCTAGATGATTCGCATCCTCAAAATCTTCTAAAAAAGCATACACAAGTTTCTGGGTGCTTCCCGTTTTATAAAGAAAAGCATTAACTTCAAAATTCAGATGAAAGCTCCTCATATCCATATTAGCTGTCCCAATGGAAGCTATTTCATGATCTACGATAATAATTTTGCTGTGTAAAAAACCTTTTTCATATTCATATATTTTCACTCCAGCTCCCATCAACTCAGGAAAGTAAGACCGAGAAGCATAAAAAACAATCTTTTTATCAGGCCGTTTCGGAGTTAAAATTCGCACGTCAACACCGCTCAAAGAAGCGACTTTTAAAGCAGTCACAATATCTTCATCAGGAATAAAATAAGGAGATGCAATCCAAACAGACTCTCTTGCTGTTGTAATCATAGAGAAAAAAAGCTGCTTAATCACTTGAAATTCTCTATCAGGACCTCCAGCAATAATTTGGACACCACCGTCTTTTTTCACATCAGGAAGTGTTGAAAAAAGATACATAGAGTTCAACAAATCCTCTCCTGTCATGTAATACCAGTCCTGTAAAAAGGTAAGCTGAAGAGAACGAACACCTTCTCCTCTTATTTTCAAATGGGTGTCACGCCAAAATCCATAATGCCTGCTATGTCCAAGATACTCTTCTCCAATATTCAATCCACCAACAAAACCAATAGAGCCGTCTACAATAATTAACTTACGATGGTTTCTAAAATTCACTTTGCTTGTTAGCAACGGGAAAGTAACAGGCAGAAAAGGAACCATTTCTACTCCTGCCTTTACAAGCTCTTTTATATACTTTTTTTTCAGTTTAAAACTTCCTACTGCATCGTATAAAAAACGAACTTTCACACCTTGCAAAGCTTTTTCAATGAGAATTTCTTTAATCTGATTTCCTAACTTATCACTTCTTACAATATAATATTCTAAATGAATGTGATGTCTTGCACTATACAAAGCGTTTATAATGGTAGCAAACGTTTCTGTTCCATTTGTTAATGTTTCCGTTTCAGTTTTAAAGGAAATTGGGCTTTTACCAACATTATGAGCAAGATAGAACAATCGTTTTTCGTGCTGATTAAACGGATGTTGAACATCTTTAAAAAGTTCTCCCTCTTGTTCTTTGAGAACTTTTTCATCTAACTTCCCTTTCTTTTCGAAAAGTCTTCGTTTCCGAACGTTACGTCCAAAAAATATATAAAAAATGAAGCCAAAAAGTGGGAAACTTCCAAGAACAACGAGCCAAGTAAGCGTCTGGTTAGGATGGCGATTTTCTAAAGAAATAAGGATGCTAATGAAAATAACGCTTATTGTCATAAGAACGCTCAAGATGCCAAGCAGTGTACTGTTCCATAAACGTTCAGTTAATAGAACGAAGGAGACGGTAACGAAAACAAATAAAATAAGCTTAATTCCGTTCTTCAACAAATATGCACCTATTTCATTTTATATTGTGAAAAAACAGAAAGTCGTTACCACAACAAGGCAACGACTCATTCTCCACATATTATATATATCGCACAACCTTCAAGCTCAAAACTAAAAGTTAAGAATTTGCAAGAAGTGGGAAATGTTTTTTTACTTCTTCTAGTGCATTCTCTTTCATAACAAGCTTACCGTACTCTTCAAGATGATGAACAGTTGTTCTTGATTCTTCACTATATTCAAGCAAAATGCTAAGAATATCGTCTAACTTTTCAATGTCATCTTGGCAGTTGAAAAACTCTACGTATAAGTAGTAACGATTTTCGAAAGCATATAAATTGTTCGGAATTTCGGGAAGCTGAATACGATGACTTAAAGAAATTAGATCTTCAAAATCTTTAAAATGAAGTACAAACTGAAGGGATTCTTCATCATTTTCATCTTCAGCAACTTCACTTATATTATGATCATCAAGCAAGGATTCCAACTTTTCATCAACAGGAATATCAATTTTTTTGTCTTCCCCAACAGGGACTTCAAATTTTTGACCATCTTTAGAAAGACTTGCTCGTGTAACGACAACCTCGATTCCTTTATCCATTGCTTGCACTTGAATCCAAAGAGGACCTTCAATTGTAAACTCCTCTTTGTGATGAACTTCATCCATCATATCCCAAAAGAGTTCTTCACTTCGTTCGCGACTAAACCAAATTTCATTTCGATCGAAGCCTCTTTCTTCTATATCAATATAGGAAACGTAAAATTTTACTGTATTTTCATTTATGCGTTCTATTTCCATTCGTAGCTCTCTCCCTTCTCGTTTTCATTACAAGGCATTTGACCTGTTTCTGAAGGGACGGTATGACCCCTTTTTTGTATTTCTTTTACCCACTTACATTCATTCTTAATCGCTCCGAGAAAACGTTATACATCAGCTCTTTGCTTTGCGTTGGACATATTCTACACTAGAACACGTTTTTCGTAAAGTTTCTTCCTCTCTCCCTTTTTAAATCTTAACATTAGTTTCCCAAAAAGGACTTTGAATAGAAGTGGAAGACTTCGGTACTAAAAACTTCTGCTCTCACTGTAGATATTCATTACTACGGTAAATTATATCTTCATTGTATGACAAAATACCTCAGAAAGAAAATAAAATGTTTGAGAAGACTCTCATATCACTTTTTTTCTTCAATTAAAAAATAACAGACAAGCTTGAGACTTTTTTGAATATATTTAGGTAATGAAGATGGGAGGATGTCAAATTGGAACTTGAAGCGCTCACCATTATTTTAATGATTATCGGCATTGACATTGTACTTGGAGGCGATAATGCCATTGTTATTGCTCTTGCTTGCCGCAACTTACCAGAAAATCAGCGTAATAAAGCGATTGTACTTGGTACAGGCCTTGCCATTATAGTACGCATTCTTCTGACAATGGTTGCTGTCTATTTGCTTACGATCCCTTATTTACAGTTCGCTGGTGGTATTTTGCTCATAAGCATTGCCATTAAGCTACTGATCCAAGAAGAAGAACAACAACATATTAAGGCTAGTGTGTCCATTTTTGCGGCCATCAAAACGATTGTTTTTGCGGACATTGTAATGGGTCTTGATAACGTACTAGCTGTCGCTGGAGCTGCACACGGAAACTTAACATTTGTTGTCATTGGCTTGCTTGTTTCAGTTCCAATTATTGTCTGGGGAAGCAAAATAGTTCTTTACTTGATGGAGCAATTTTCTTTTCTTGTATACGTTGGTTCTGGTATCCTTGCGTTTACAGCAGGTAAAATGATCACCCACGAAGAAAAGCTTGCTTTTTTCTTTCACTCCTCGTCAACTCTCTACATTGTTCCAACACTGCTTGTTATATTTGTCGTTGCAATTGGATTTATTGTCAATCAAAAAAAGACAAATCGAAAAAAAGTGGCTTAACTTATTGTTAAGCCACTTTTTTTATAGAAAGAAATATGTTTCTTATTCGTTAACCAATTTTTGTGCTTCACGTAGTTGAAATGTACGAACTTTTCTTGGTAAGAAACGACGAATCTCATCTTCGTTATATCCAACTTGCAGGCGTTTTTCATCAAGAATAATTGGGCGACGCAATAAACCAGGGTTGTCTTTAATTAGACTGTATAAATCTTTTAATGGCATTGCATCGAGCTGAACGTTCAGCTTTTGGAACGTTTTAGAACGAGTTGAAATAATTTCATCTGTTCCGTCCTCAGTCATACGCAGAACTTCTTTAATCTCATCAATAGACAATGGCTCTGAAAAAATGTTACGTTCTGTATAAGCAATATCATTTTCCTCTAACCACGCTCTTGCTTTTCGACATGAAGTACAACTTGGTGAAGTATATAGTGTAACCATTCTTTCATTCCTCCTCATTGGAATAAAATCATAAACACTTCAAACATGATGGAAGCGGTTCTTTTTTGTATACTAAAAATAGCATAGTTTGTATAATACTTATTTAAAATAGATACTAATTTAAAATAAGTTTAAATTGAGAATCTCTATCAGTATTATACAACAAATCTGACCTTAATGGTATACTTTTTCGAATTTTTCTTGTGCTTCCCTTTTTTTTTACCACACCTAATATACGAATAAACGTCATAAGGGGTTTCATGTTCTTGATAAATATTCGTGACAACTTTTTGAACAAATTATTTTTCTTTTCTTAAAAAGGAAGTTATCCTGTAAAATTTGGCTTATCTGAAGGAATATTCCTCCCTTTTCGTTATAAAAGTTGAAAAAGAGCGCACGTTAAATATGAGTTCATTTATTTATGAAGAGATACTACATAAACTCATCAAGGCGGTGAACATATGCGTAAGTTATGGTTAATAACCAGTATTCTTACTTTAGCTGCTTGTGCTCCAAAAGAAATTACAACGGATAATACTGAGAAAACAGCCATCCCCATTCAAACAGCCAAAGTAAAAGAACAAGATATATCAGGGCTAATGGAGCTATCAGGCATAGCTAAGCCTGCCAAACAGGCTCCTATTGTAACATCTCTCCCCCTTCCTGTGGAAAAAGTTCATGTTAAAGTAGGCGATAGCGTAGAAAAAGGAGATGTGCTTATTACGCTTAACGATACAAAAGCTCAGCAACAGCTTAATACAGCATCGGATACATTATCATCTATTGATTCCATTCTAAATGAAACTAAAAATGAAGAAATTGGTGCTGAAGTTCAAAAGCTTCGTAAAGATTTGCAAACCTCTATTTCTGCTTCTAAATCTCTGTTAGAGGGAATAGAGCAAGGAGAAAAAAGACAACAAGAAGCTTTAGCAAAAGGCCTAGAAGTAGTGGTAACTCAGGCTCAACTTTCTCAAAAGATTCTAGAAAACCAAACAACAACTGTCCCAGCAGAAACGTTGAATCTACAAAAACAACAAGCACAAGTAGCGGTTGATGAAGCTAAGACAGCGGTTGAAAACACTGTCCTCAGGGCTCCTTTCAGTGGACAAGTTGCAGATATTACAGCTGTGGAAGGAAGTCCACTTTCACCAAACTCTCCTGCTGCTGTCATTGTGAATCAAGATACAATACAAGCAACATTTCAGCTAAACAGCTATGAAATAGCAGAAATAAAACCAAATATGAATGCTTCCCTTGCTTTTGATGGAATTAAAGAAAACTACCGAGCAACAGTTACAAGCATTTCTCCAACAGCAAATCCAGAGACAGGCCTATTTCCTGCTTCCATTTCTGTACAAAATGAGAACGGTGCCATTAAAAGTGGTGTTCGGGTTTCTGCCTCGGTTTCTGTTCAAGAAGTCAAAGATGCTCTTACAGTTCCAGTAGAAGCTTTGCTTTATAACAATTCTAAACCATACGTTTATGTTGCAAATCATAATAAAGCACAACGACGAGAAATTGAACTTGGAATAAAAAGTGATAATGCATATGAAGTGAAAAAAGGGCTAAAAAAAGGAGACCTTGTAATTATTGAAGGAAAAGAAGATGTAAATGACACCAGTGATGTAGAAGTGATCAAAGGAGACGTTTCATGAAAATTGTCCAATTCTCTGTTCTTCGTCCTATTGCTATGTCAATGGTTATTCTCTTTCTTATTATCCTTGGCAGTGTTAGCGTTAAAAACATGTCTATTGATTTATTTCCTGAACTTACCTTTCCTACAGCCGTTGTGACAGCTACATATGATGGAGCGAGTCCAACAGAAGTAGAAAATTTGCTTGCCCAACCGATTGAAGGTGCAATGGGGACCATTCCAAATATTGAAAAGGTTTCTTCTGTTTCTCAAAATGGTGGTGCTCTTGTTCTTGTTCAGTTTAATTGGGGGACAGATATGGATTTTGCCACTCTAAAAATGAGAGAACAAATTGATGCGGTTCGTGATGTTCTACCAGATGGTGTCCAAACACCAAAAGTACTTCGCTTCAACCCAAGTGATCTTCCCATTATGCAGCTTGCTATAACAGATACAAAGGGAAATATTGAAAACGCAAAAGAAGTAGCAGAGAAGGAAGTAAAGGCAGCGGTTGACCGGCTCGATGGAATTGCCTCAACTTCTATTGAAGGTGGACCAGAAAGAGAAGTTCAACTTATTGCAAATCCGCAAAAGCTACTTTCTTATGGCATCACATTGAAGAATCTACAAGAAATCATTGGATCAGAGAATATTGATTTACCTAGCGGAAATGTGGAAGATCACCAAGAAACACTGCCAATTCGCATTACAGGTAAGTTTGACTCTTTAAATGATTTAGAAATGCTTCCCATTCCAACTAAGAAAGGAATTGTTCTTTTAAACGATTTAGTAGGAATAGAACAAAAAGCACAAAGAGAAAATGGGTTAAGTTATTTAAATGGAAAAGACGCTGTTGGTCTTTCTATTTTAAAACAGTCAGGAACAAATACAGTACAAGTTGCTAAAAATATTCATAATGAGATAGAAAATTTGAAAGAAGAGCTTCCAAGCAACATTCAGATTCAGACCATCTTCGATCAAAGTATGTTTATTAACCAATCCATTTCTGCTGTCTCAAGCAATATGATTGTAGGAAGTTTACTTGCTGCTTTCGTTCTTTTTCTATTTTTACGAAACTTTAGAAGTACAATGATTATTTCCTTAGCGATTCCACTGTCCATTATGACAACGTTTATATTTATGTATTTCAGTAACCAAACACTCAATTTATTGACGCTTGGTGGGCTTGCCTTAGGTGTCGGAATGATGGTTGATAATGCCATTGTTATTTTGGAGAACATTTATCGTTTAAGACAAGAAGGAGAAGGAAAAAAAGACGCCGCTATAAAAGGTACCAATCAAGTTGGACAGGCAATTATTGCTTCTACTCTTACAAGCGTTGTTGTATTTCTACCGATTATCTTTGTCGATGGCCTTGCTGCTCAACTTTTCAAACCGCTTGCTCTTGTTGTTTCATACTCTCAGTTTGCCGCTCTATTTACGGCCCTTATTATCGTTCCTCTTCTTTCTTCTCTAATTTTAAAGTTAAAGGAGATTGAGAAAAAAAGTGTCTTCGATAAATTCAACAATCGCTATAAAGCACTGCTTTCCTCTTCGTTAAAACATCCGAAAAAAACGGTCGGTGTTGTTATTGTTCTTTTTCTTCTTTCCTTTGCAGGGATACCTTTTATTGGCACAGAGTTTTTACCCTCACAAGATCAAAGCTATCTATCTATTGAGGCTGAACTTCCTCCTGGAAGTACAGTTGAGAAAACGTACCGAAAAGTAAAGGAAATTAATGAGAGAATAAGACCTGTTGAAGAAATTGCGAACACGTACGTTACGATTGGTGGCAGCAGCAGTTTTTCAATGGGTGGCAGAAATAGCAATAATGAAGCAAATTATAGCGTTCTATTAACAGATATCGGAAATCGTTCAAGAACCGATTTAGAAATTGCAGAGGACATTCGCCAGAAGTTAAAAAACATCCCAAACGCAGATATTACGGTTTCCTCTGGGACTTCTGGTTTTTCTGCTAATCCTATTTCTTTGAAAATATCAGGTCCTAATCTTGAAACATTGCGAAGCCTTTCAGACCAAACAATTAACCTTATTTCAAAAGTAGATGGAGTAAGAGAACCGAAAGCAAATTATGAAGAAGGAAATCCTGAAGTTAGTATTTCTATTAATCGTAATAAAGCTGCTCAATATGGAATTGGCAGTGCTTCTGTTGCTCAAACAGTCTCAGACGCCACTAAAGGTCTTGTTGCAACAAAACTTTCAGGAAACGCTGGTGAAGAGCTTGATGTTCGTCTTCTCGTAGACGAAAAGTACATTTCCTCAACAGAGGAGCTTGAGAATCTTACTATTCAAACACAAGGGGGGGCATCTATTCCTTTAAAAGCTGTCTCATCCATTTCAAGAGATACGGGTCCTTCTCAAATTACAAGAAGTGACAGAGTAAGAGAGATTACCGTAAATGCTGATATTCTAAATCGTGATCTCGGTACCATTACGAAAGATATTGAAAAAACATTGAAAGAAAACTTGCCGTTACCAAATGATCAATACAAAGTAACCTTTGGCGGACAAAATGAACAAATGAATGATGCTTTTTATAAATTATCTCTTGCCCTTGCACTTGCCGTTGTACTTGTTTATATGGTAATGGCTGCTCAGTTTGAATCGTTTTTTCATCCTTTTTTAATTATGTTTTCCGTTCCATTAACATTCATTGGGATTATTCTTGGGCTCTTCATCACAAATGAACCGCTTGGGGTTGGTTCTCTTGTGGGAATTCTTATTTTGACAGGCATTGTGGTTAATAACGCCATTGTGCTTATAGACTATTTAAAGCAGCTCAGAGAAGAAGGATACGATGCCAAAGCAGCCATTTTACTCGCTGGCCCTACAAGACTCCGCCCTATTATGATGACAGCTCTCACATCTGTTCTTGGCCTTCTTCCCCTTATGTTCGGGATTGGAGAAGGCACAGAAATCCAGCGTCCAATGGCAATTGTCATTATATTTGGTCTTACAGTTTCTACTTTTATTACGCTCATTTTCATTCCAACTTTATACTATATGTTCGAACAAAGAAGGATAAAGAAAAAGGAAAAGACAGGATGAATATTCATCCTGTCTTTTTTATAAATCATCTAGAATGTTATCATGTTCTTCTTCACGAAGCTTTAATACTTCATCAGCATTTAGATAAGATCTGCCATACCATTGTTTATCTTTATAAGTATGAATTGTCTCATATGTTCTTTTCATATGCTCTAAAATATCTTCTTCTGTTTCTTCATTAGGTGACCAATATAGAATCTCCATTGTATTCACTTCATTTGTAGCAAGAGAACGGCGACGATAGCCAATTGAACGAGCATGTTTAAAACCTGCTCTCTTGTAGAAACGAAGTCGTTTTTCTGTATCATGATCATCTTCATCAACGGGTTCCACTTCTAGAATGATTGGTTTTCTTTTATCTTTGAGTTTATCAAGGAGTTTATTACCAAGACCTTGCCCTCTTGTTTTACCTGATACGAATAAATAATCAATAAATAAAAACTCATCAAATTCCACATACATTAAAACGTGGTTTGAACTTTCATCTTTGTGATAAATATCTCCTTGTTCACTTAGCAGTGCCTCAATATGGTCCTTTGATTTCATTTCCTCCACCGGAAAATATTCGCTCAGTTTCTCATACCAATTCATTGTCTTATAGTAGTCCTCCCTTATTTTTTAGCGTTCTCCCTTTTATCCAAATTAAAAAGTGAGTCGCTCTATAACCATTCTTCCCATACCCGTGAAGAAGAAAACCTAAACTTCTTTGAAATCTAAAAAAGAGCAAACTCTAAAAGAGTATGCTCGCTAACTTTTATAATAATCTTTTTGATATTGAATAAGCTCTGACTCTGAACAATAAACAAAATGACCATCAGCAACTTCTTGAAGTGAAGGTGTTTCATTTGTATAGTCATGTACTGTCACGTCATATGATTGTCTTACACGCTTTCGTTCAAAATCAGGATCTGGAAGCGGAATAGCTGATAAAAGGGCTTTTGTATATGGATGTATTGGATTACGATAAAGCTCTTCACTTGTTGCAAGCTCAACGATTTTCCCAAAGTACATTACTGCAATTCGATCACTAATATATTTGACCATTGATAAATCATGAGCGATAAACAAATAGGTTAGTCCACGCTCGCGCTGCAGTTTTTTCAATAAGTTTACAACTTGAGCTTGAATTGATACATCAAGAGCTGAGATTGGTTCATCTGCAATAATAAACTCAGGTTCAACAGCAAGCGCTCGTGCAATACCAATTCTTTGACGTTGTCCACCGCTAAATTCATGCGGGTAGCGGTTTGCATGTTCTCTATTTAATCCAACTGTATTCAGAAGACTATATACTCTTTCCATACGATCTTTTCGATTTTTCGCTAAACCATGGATATCGATGCCTTCGGCAATAATATCGCCAACGGTCATACGTGGATTAAGAGATGCATAAGGATCTTGAAAAATCATTTGCATTTTTCGGTTGAACTGTAATAACTCTGAGCGTGATTTTTTATCGTGAACATCATTTCCTTCATAAAGAACTTTTCCATCTGTTGCATTATAAAGTCTAATAATACTTCTGCCTGTTGTTGATTTCCCGCACCCAGACTCTCCTACAAGTCCAAGTGTTTCACCTTTATAAATATCAAATGTAATCCCGTCAACAGCCTTTACCGTTCCTTTGGAAGATGGGAAATGCTGTTTTAAATTTTGAATTTCAAGCAGTTTCTCAGCCATTTTGCTCACCTTCCTCAATTAACACTGGGTTATCGTAACTTGTATTAAGTGCTTTAATGCGTTTTTGAACAGCAAGTGGTGGTTCAACTTTTGGTGCGTCTGGATGTAAAAGCCATGTCTTTGCATAGTGCGTGTCTGACACTTTGAACATTGGTGGTTCTTGTTCAAAATCAATTTTCATCGCATATGAACTTCTTAGCGCAAAAGCATCTCCTTTTGGCGGGTTAATCAAGTCTGGAGGTGTGCCAGGAATAGCTAGAAGCTCTGTTTGCGCATCGTTATCAAGACTTGGCATTGAAGCAAGCAGCCCCCATGTGTATGGATGCTTTGGATTATAGAAAATCTCATCGACTGTTCCTGTTTCAACAATTTGCCCTGCATACATAACCGCTACTCTGTCTGCTACGTTAGCAACAACTCCAAGATCATGCGTGATGAAAATAATAGCTGTGTCAATTTTCTTTTGTAAATCTTTCATAAGCTCTAAAATCTGAGCTTGAATTGTTACATCAAGTGCTGTTGTTGGCTCATCTGCAATCAACAACTTCGGTTTTGCAGCAAGCGCAATGGCGATAACAACGCGCTGTCTCATTCCACCGCTGAATTCATGAGGATATTGATTGACTCGTTTTTCAGGCATTGGTATCCCAACAAGCTCTAATAGCTCAATTGCACGCTTTTTTGCATCCTCTTTTGAGATTTTTTCATGTTTGAAAAGAACTTCTGTAATTTGTTTTCCAACTTTCATTGTTGGGTTAAGAGCTGTCATTGGGTCCTGAAAAATCATCCCAATATCTTTTCCACGGATAGCCTGCATTTGTTTTTCTGTTTTTGGAACGATATCATCTCCATCAAGCAATATCTCCCCATTTTTAATAAAACCAGGAGGCATTGGGATGAGTTTCATAATTGTTTGTGATGTTACACTTTTCCCTGATCCAGATTCCCCTACAATCGCAAGTGTTTCACCTTTATCCAAATGAAAATTCACGCCTCGAATCGCTTGGACTTCCCCACCGTATGTTTTAAATGATACTGATAAGTTTTTCACTTCTAGTAAATGTGACATCTTTCACCCTCCCTTATTTTCTTTGTTTTGGATCTAACGCATCACGCAGTCCGTCTCCAATTACGTTAAATGCAAAAATCGTTAAGCAAATAAACGTGGCTGGGAAAAGCAAACGCCATGGATAGTATTCAAGGGCTGGTACTCCTTCTGTTGCCATTGTTCCCCAACTTGCTAATGGAGCTGGAACCCCAAGGCCAAGATAGCTTAGAAATGCTTCTGTGAAAATAGCGCTTGGAATCGTTAACGTCATTGTTACAAGAATAGGACCCATTGAGTTTGGAATAAGGTGTTTAAACAATAGGCGACTTGTTTTTGCCCCTAATGTTTGAGAAGCAAGCACAAACTCTTGGTTTTTTAATTGGAGCACTTGCCCGCGTACAATACGAGCCATATTAATCCATCCTGTAATCGACATTGCAATAATCATTGGAAGCAGTCCTTTATCCAAAATAACCATTAAAAGAACAACCATTAAAAGATAAGGAATTGCCCATAAAATATCTGCAATCCGCATCATTGCTTCATCGGTTTTCCCACCGCGAAAACCTGCAATACTTCCCCAAATCACCCCAATAATTAAGTCAATAAAAGCAGCAGCAAGGCCGATGAAAAGAGAAATACGTGCACCTTCCCATGTTCTGACGAAAATATCTCGTCCAAGGTCATCCGTTCCAAACCAGTGCTCACTTGAAGGAGGTTGATTTGTATTTAATAAATTTGTTGTTTCATAGTCATATTTTGAAAATATTGGAGCAAAGATAGCCATTACTAAGAGAAGAATAATCAGCACTGTGCCAAACATCGCAAGCTTGTTCTCTCGATAGCGAAGAAAAGCGTCTTTCCAAAATGATAGACTCGGCTTCGAAATTTTCTCAGCCTCATTATGATTAGTAGATACAGGTTCAAACATCTCTTTTGGAATTTGTTGCATGAGTTAAGCTCCTTTCTTCGCTTTGGAGATTTTAATACGCGGATCAATAAATCCGTATAGAATATCAACAAGTAATACACATAATAGTAAGATGACACCGAAGAAGACGGTAACGCCCATGATTACTGTATAATCACGGTTTGTAATACTGTTAACGAAGTGAGCCCCAAGACCCGGTATTCCAAAGATATCTTCAATAACAAAACTTCCTGTTAATACTCCAGCAGTCATAGGTCCCATATACGTAATAACCGGAAGCATTGCATTACGAATGCCGTGCGTAATGGTTACTCTTGCTCTACTTAATCCTTTTGCTTTTGCTGTGCGGATATAATCGCTTCCTAGTACTTCAATCATGCTAGAACGAGTAAGTCGAGCAATAAATGCCATCGGGGTTGCAGCAAGGGCTAGTGTTGGTAAAAATGTATGTGCCCATGACTCCCACTGTGCAACAGGGAATAAACCTAGCTTCATGGCAAAGATATACTGAAGAGCAGCTGCCATAATAAAGCTTGGGATAGATATTCCAAGTACAGCAATAACAGCTACCGTATAATCCGGCCATTTATTATGATTTAATGCTCCAATAACTCCTAATAGCACTCCTAGCGCTAAAGCAAGTAGAATCGCTTCCATTCCTAATGTAAAAGAAATTGGAAATCCTGAATTAATGAGGTCATTTACTGTCTGACCTTTATATTTAAATGATGGACCAAAATCCCACTGTGCTACTGAAACTAAGTAATCAAAATATTGCTTATAAAGCGGCTGATCTAGACCATAATGTGCATTTAAGTTTGCTTCAATCTCAGGTGGAAGCTTTTTCTCTCCGGAAAACGGTCCCCCTGGTGCTGCTTGCATAAGGAAAAACGTAGCTGTCACAATAATCCATAGTGTAATAAGAATATAAACTAGTCTTTTTCCAATGTATCTTAACAAAGCACTACACCTCCACGGTTTGACAAATTTTGCGTTTTTCAGACAGAAAAGTATATGAGAACACGACTCTCATATACTTTCCGTCTTCATATGAAATTACTTTTTATTCAAAGTAAGCCCATTTGAACTGTACATCACCAAGTCCTGATAAGACAGCTCCTTTTAAGTTTTCATCTTGCAGCCATGGGTTTGTATAGAAATAGATTGGTGCAATTGGTAACTCATCCATAATAATTTTTTCAGCGTCTTTTAGCATTTGTTCACGCTTTTTCGGATCTGTTTCTTGCGCAGAGTCAATTAGAAGCTTTTTGTATTCTGGATTTTCCCAATTCGTATCATTGTTTCCGCCTTCTTTATCGCGATAAAGCTCAAGGAAGTTAATGGAATCGTTGAAGTCCGCAAGCCAGCCTAAACGACCAATTTGATAGTTTCCGCTATGAAGTTTATCAATGTATACGTTCCACTCTGAGTTATCTAGCTCAACGTTAACACCAAGCTCTTTTTTCCACATTTCTTGGACTGCTTGCGCAATTTTAGCATGTGCGTCATCTGTGTTGTAAGAAAGGTTAATTTTCGGAAGTTCTGATGCGTCTTTAAGACCCATTTCTTTTAAACCTTTTTCAAGATATTCTTTTGCTTTTTTCACATCATGATCTTTGAAATAGCCTTTTTCATTATCTTTAAAACCTTCCATTGTTGGCGGTACAAGCGCCATTGCTGGAAGTTGTCCTGCCTGTGTTATTTCTTCTACAATTGCTTGACGGTTAATTGCGTAAGTTAGTGCTTTACGGATATTAACATTGTCGAATGGTTTTTGTTCTGTATTAAACTTATACACATATACAGAGGCAATTGGTTCAACGTTCAATGAACCATCTTTCTCTAAACTAGGAATCGCTTCTGTTGGAAGAGATTCAAACGGAAGACCAGCCCAATCAATTTCACCTTTTTTGAACATATTTAAGTTTGTTTGAGCGTCTTTAACCATTGCCATTGTAATCTTTTTCAACTTTACAGAATCCTTGTCCCAATATTGATCGTTCTTCTCTACTGTAATAGAACCGCCATGCTTCCATTTCGTCATTTTGAATGGTCCGTTTGATACATAGTTCTCACCAGCATTTGTGTACCATTCAGGATTTGCTTCAGCTACTTTTTTGTTCACTGGGTAATACGTGTAGAACGCTGTTAACGATTCAAAGAACGGTGTTGGGTTTACAAGCTCAACTTGTAATGTTTTGTCGTTAACTGCTTTTACGCCAACGTCATCAAGGCTTCCACCTTTTGTATTTGCTTCTTCTGCTCCTTTAATATAATAAAGCTGATAAGCATATTGTGATTGGTTGTTCGGGTCTAATGCCCATTTCCAAGCATATTCGAAATCTCCTGCTGTTACAGGATCTCCGTTTGACCATTTCGCATCATCGCGAATTGTGAAAGTATATGTTTTCTTGTCTTCACTCGTTTCAATTTTTTCAGCCATTGCGTTTTCAGGTTTTCCATCTTTTCCAATGCGCGTTAGCCCTTCAAATGTTTGTAATAAAACGTTACTTGATACATTATCATTTGCTAAACCAGGATGTAGTGAAAATGGCTCAGTTCCGATATTAATCTTCAACGTGTCCTTAGAACCACCATCACCTCCGTCTCCACCGCTTGAAGATTCTTTACTACCGAATCCACATGCGCTCAAGACAAGTGTAAAAACAAGTAGTAAACTTGTAAGCATTGCCCATCGTTTCTTTTGCACGATCGTTTCCCCCTTTTTCTATTTGTCAGCAACCACACGCATAAGTTCCTACTAATCTAAATTTTCAGAATAGGGACAGTATTAATTAGTAGTTCTTTTAGTAGATAAAAGATGAATGGCTCATTATTCATTTTATTATGTAATGTTTTATAACATCGCGTTCATAAGGATGAATTGACCATTTATTTGTTCTTTTCTGAAAATTAAAATGTTGTAATGAACTTGTAAAATTTCTGTGGATTACGTTTATTATAAATAGTTTAAAAATTTATTGCAATACTAATTTTCTATAATTTTCATAAAAAAAAAGAAGTTGTCAGATAGAAATTACCAGCTAAACTCTATACCGCTCTTGTGAAACAACCAACATATAGCTAATTCACAATGTTTAGGAATCCGAAATGACTTTATCTAAAAAGCTTTTCGCATATAGTATGGGAGATAATATTACACAAAAATTTTATCATTTTGGAGTTTGGAGAATTCGAATCATTTATGTATAATAGAAGCAGAGATTTAATATCAGGCAATGAGAAAGAATAGTACATATGGAATGTGACTTTTTCAGAGAGTTTGTGGTTGGTGTGAACAAACAGTTACTCATATGGAATGGACTTTTGAGCTTCTAAGTGCAAAGCTTAGACGTATTATTCAACGTTACTGAATACGAGCTGGCTTTTTAAAAGCAAGTAGGGTGGTACCGCGAACCGATTCGTCCCTAGTATTTACTAGAGATGAATCGGTTTTTTAGCGTTCAATAAAGAAAGGATGAAAAACAAATGGAAACTATTTTTTCAGGCATTCAGCCGAGCGGTTCCGTTACATTAGGGAACTACATTGGAGCAATGAAACATTTTGTAGACTTACAAGAGGAGTATAACTGTTATTTTTGTATTGTTGATCAGCATGCAATTACAGTTCCTCAGGATCGTCTAGCACTGCGCAAAAATATCCGCAGTTTAGCAGCTCTTTACGTATCAGTGGGGATTGATCCAACAAAATCAACGCTGTTTATTCAATCAGAAGTTCCAGCACATACTGAAGCAGGATGGTTGCTACAATGCGTCGCTTATATTGGAGAACTTGAAAGAATGACACAGTTCAAAGATAAATCCGCTGGAAAAGAAGCCGTTTCTGCAGGACTACTCACATATCCGCCATTGATGGCTGCAGATATCTTACTTTATGGAACAGATGTTGTACCTGTTGGTGAAGACCAAAAGCAGCATATTGAATTAACACGTGATTTAGCAGAGCGGTTTAATAGAAAACACAATGATATCTTCACAATTCCAGAACCGCGTATTCCTAAAGTAGGTGCACGCGTTATGTCATTAGCAGATCCAACTAGAAAAATGAGCAAATCAGATCCAAACCAAAAAGCTTTTATTACGTTGCTTGATGAGCCAAAGCAAATTGAGAAAAAAATTAAAAGTGCTGTAACAGACTCAGAAGGAATCGTAAAATATAATCGCGAAGAAAAACCAGGCATTTCAAATTTACTTGGCATCTATTCTATCCTTGGGAATAAAACAATTGCAGAACTGGAAGCCCAATATGAAGGGAAAAACTACGGGGAGTTCAAAAGTGATTTAGCACAAGTCGTAATTGACGCTCTTGCTCCTATCCAGAAACGCTATTACGAACTTATTGATTCAAAAGAACTTGATGACATTTTAGATCAAGGTGCTGAAAAAGCGAACAAAACAGCAAATAAAATGCTTAGAAAAATGCGTAATGCAATGGGGATTGGACGCAAACGCTAAAAAAGGCTGCAAGTGCAGCCTTTTTTTAATTTACCTTTGATTCTTGTTCCATTTCCCACAGTTTTTCAAAGAATGGCTGTCCTTTTACAAGTCGTTCACATAGTAAAAGGTGTCGTCCTGACCATCCTTCTTTTGTTTCTTCGTAAAGTCGCTCCCACACTTCGTTAAAAGCCATTGTTTGAATTACTTCATACTCACTTGGATTCCACTCTGTGTACCAGTAGCGAAGCTGAGCTGTATTCTTTGATGTATGTAATTGATCTAAAGCCATAAAAAGAAGTTGCTTAAGCTGTCTTTCTTTTCGTGTTAAGCCATTCATTAATATAGGAGACGGCGATAAAATATGATGTTCCTTTTTTAAGAGCTGCTCTTTATCGAATTGAAAGAAAAGTTCATTTTCATCTTTCACCATCTCATAAACAATTTGCTCTTGCCTTGGAATAAGACGACTTTTGCGAATTGGAATTTGATATCCCATTGTATCAATAGCTAAAATATTTTTTCCATCTGTTACAATAAAACAATAGTCCATTTGAATGCGTTCATGATTTTTTCTGATATATGCTTTTTGATAGATATCAGATAGAAGCTGCTCTGGAAGCTCGGCTAAATCGTTTTCAATGTAATCAAAAAGCAGAGAATTAATTTTAAGAAGCGGAGCCTGATCTAACAACTCTACAGTATCTTCTTTTCTCCATTCATGAAATGAACATACATTGTAACCATTTTCTTCACCCTCAAACCAATTGACCCATACGTCATGAAGATATAGCATTTTTATCCCTCGCTTTATCACTGTTTATTAAAAATCAGTATAGGCATAGAAAACTCTTTTTATTCTATTTCAACACATATTTTATCCAACATTCCTCTACATTTTTCGATATATGAAAGAGAAGAAATGTATTTTAAAGGTTTAAGAAGATGCTTTCCATAAGAAAGGTAATCTTAACAAGACCACAACTTACTTACTACCTTTGTAATAAAATTCCCCCCTCTACTCTCCTATAAAACGCTGTTTTTAAAGTTTTATGAAAAGTTTTCCTCAGCCCACTTTGACTTTTCTAGTATGCTCTGCCCGTCTAAAAAAAATAAATCCTTCATTTTGTAAGATTGGTTTGAAAGTAGAGTTTGAACAATTTGAAAACCAACATGGTACCCAACCATCCTTGGCATAAATCCCCCTCCAACAAGCAATTGATCATGAGCTCGCTCTCTTCTTTTTACATGTAGAGAAGGTTTAATTACCTTTTTAAACAGATGATGAGCCTGTTTTTCTGTATAGTATGAAGTCCAAGAAGAAACATAGTCTTCTCCAACGTATTCTTGAACAGCAGACTCTGCAAGTCCTTCCATTATAATAGAATCAATGAGTGTATAGTTTTCTTCTTTTTTATTTATTTTGTGTAATCGACATACGTGGTGATATTCGTGTACAAGAACTGCCTGAATCTCTTTTAAAGGTAAACTTTCGCTCAAGAAAAGAAACACCTTATCATTAAAGGCTAATCCTGATTTTCCACGCTGAGTGCGAACCATTTTTTTCTTCATTACGTCTAGTGGTGCAAGAAAAAGAGGAACGTTTGGGCCTTCCCATTCTTTTTGCAATTCCTTATACGTTTTCTTAATACATAAAAGCACTTCTTTTGAAAAAATAGGACGTATCTTTTCCTTTTCCCACTGAGGAATGGGAAGCATTCCATTCCTCTGTAAAAGAGGTAAGATGTGCTGGTTGTCATATCCTTTAAAAAAAGGGATGAGCTTTGAAACTACTTGCTCCTTTTCCCATTCGTACATCTTCATAACCTGCATATTTTAAGTCTCCTTTATGCTTTTATGACATCATATGCGGGGAAAAGGAAAATGCACAAAAAAGCGCTCTTTCATTTAATGTTGAAAGAGCACTTTGAAGTCTAGCCTTTATTGATATTTTTTAAAGATAAGAGTTGCATTGTGACCACCAAAACCAAGTGAGTTACTTAATACTGCGTTCACTTCTTGAGAACGAGCTTCATTTGGTACGTAGTCTAAATCACAGTCTTCATCAGGAGTTTGATAGTTAATTGTTGGTGGGATAATGCTATCTTCAATCGTTTTTACACTAAAGATTGCTTCAATTCCACCAGCAGCTCCAAGTAAGTGACCTGTCATTGATTTTGTTGAGCTAATGGCAAGTTTTTTAGCATGTTCACCAAACACTTCTTTAATTGCCATTGTTTCATATTTATCGTTATACTCTGTACTTGTACCGTGTGCGTTAATATAATCAATATCTTCAGGTTTCAATCCTGCATTTTCGAGAGCCATACGCATTGCGCGAGCTCCGCCTTCTCCGCCTGGAGCTGGAGCAGTGATATGATGCGCATCTCCTGTCGCACCATAACCAACAATTTCAGCATAAATGTGAGCACCGCGAGCAAGTGCATGCTCAAGCTCTTCTAGCACAAGAATTCCAGCACCTTCTCCCATGATAAAACCATCGCGGTCACTATCAAACGGACGGCAAGCTGTTTTTGGGTCTGGATTTGTTGATAAAGCTTTGTTTGCACAGAAACCAGCTAGTGACATTCTTGTAATTGGCGCTTCTGTTCCTCCTGTAACCATTGCATCAGCATCACCACGTTGAATAACTTTGAATGCATCTCCAATAGAGTTTGTTCCTGTAGCACAAGCTGTAACAGTACAAGAGTTAAATCCTTTTGCTCCAAGAGCAATTGATACTTGGCCTGCTGCCATATCTGGAATCATCATTGGTACAAAGAAAGGACTCACACGGCGCGCGCCTTTTTCTGTTAATGTTGTGAACTGGTTTTCAAATGTTTCCATTCCACCGATACCAGAACCAATCCATACTCCAACGTTTGGAGCAATCTCTTCTGTAATTTCAAGTTTTGCATCTTCAACCGCCATAAGTGAAGCAGCAACAGCATATTGAGTAAAGCGATCCATCTTTCGAGCTTCACGACGATCCATATATTTTTCAACTTCAAAGTCTTTTACTTCCGCCGCTACTTTTGCAGAGAACTCTTCTTTATCAACTCTTGTTAGTTCTCCAATTCCTGATACACCTTTAATAGCATTTTCCCATGATGTTTTAGCATCATTCCCTAGTGGTGTTAAAGCCCCAACACCCGTAACAACAACACGACGTTTCATGTAGACATCTCCTTTTCTTTCATTTCAAACCTTAAAATAAAGAATTTTTTATAAAAAGCTTATCTTCCCCAACGCATAGCAATCGCGCCCCATGTTAATCCACCGCCAAAACCAACCATAACTAACACATCATCATCTTTAATCTTCCCTTGTTCTAGCTCTTCAACAAGAGAAATCGGAATAGAAGCTGCTGATGTATTTCCGTAAAGGTTCACAGTCTTAGACATCTTCTCCTCAGGAAGATCAAGACGCTGACGAGCAGATTCCATAATGCGAATATTTGCTTGGTGTGGAACTAAAAAGTCCACATCTTCTTTTGATAAGCCTGCTTTTTCAATTACATTTACTGCAGATTCTCCCATTTGACGAACGGCGAATTTGAATACTTCTCTACCGTTCATAAAAATAAAATCTTTTTGTTTTTGATAAAGGTGTTTTCCGCCTGTTCCATCTGCTCCAAGCTCAAAAGATAAAATTCCTCTTCCTTCTGATACTGGTCCAATCACAGCTGCCCCTGCTCCATCTCCAAACAAAACAGCCGTATTACGATCATTCCAATCAGTAATAGAGGAAAGCGTCTCAGCTCCGATAACAAGAATATTTTTGTACGCATTTGTTTCAATAAATTGTTTTGCAGTAATCACACCGTACATAAACCCTGCACAAGCAGCACTAATATCTAACGCTGCTGCACGAGTTGCACCAAGTCGCTCTTGAATCATACAAGAAACTGTTGGGAATGGCTGATCTGGTGTTACAGTTGATACAATAATCATATCAAGCTCTTCCGCTGTGATACCTGCGTCCTCTAGAGCTCTTACTGAAGCATGATAAGCCATATCCGATGTTTTTTCATTTTCTGCTACAATTCTACGCTGTTCAATTCCTGTTCTTGTGCGAATCCATTCATCAGATGTATCCACCATTTTTTCAAGATCATGGTTTGTGAGGATTTTTTCTGGTAAATAGCGCCCCATTCCAATTATTCCTGCATTCATATGAGCAACTCCTTTAAAAGAAAACTCTTTTATTTATCATTTACTATCATTTATTTTTTACACGCTCTCTATTATACAATAAAACTTTTAAGACATAAAAAAATCGCTTTGTTCTCGTCCCCCTGAGACTGAACTGAGCAAAATAGCATTGTAATTTAATATCAATTATTATGACTTGGTACTAATTTTAAATTATTTTAGTGTATTTGTCCACTTCATTCTATACAACTCTCTCAAAAAGTTTAGTATTTATAGTTATTTGCCCTAAACCTTTCTAAGTTCCTATCATATAGTAATAATTGAGGATTGGGTAATTTAGTCAAAGGGAGGGGAAAGGTTTGGCAGACCGTGAAATGGACCATTTCTCTAAGCTTATGTTCGGTTATAGAGCAACAACAAAGGAAGAAGAAAAAGAGACTGAAGAACAAGATTTTGAATTCGAAGAAATCCAAAAAGTAGAAGCTGAAGAAACAAATTATTTTGAAACCTATGAGAATATGGAACTTTTTGAGCAAATGTTTGAAATTATGGCTTCTTTAGAACGTGTGAAGCCTCTTTTAAAAGAAATTTCTCCTCTTTTTCTAAAGTGGTTAAACAAGTAAACGTTCTAAGAAAAAAACAGCTAAGAGGATACTCTTAGCTGCTTTTTTTATGCTTCTTCAGAATTTAGTGCATCTTGTTTACCAAGCTCATATGCTTCATTCATCACTTTTGTAAGCAATGACATAAACGGCTGAAGATGTTCGGCGGTAAGCTCTGCTCCTGTTTCATCTAAGAGCTGCTTTGCCTCTGGAAGATACTTCATTGCAATTTGCATGAACTGCATACCTTTTTCATCCATCTTATGTTCCTCTTTTCTATTTAACGTTACTGTTTCTATCTTAACGAAAAAAAAGAAGAAACGCTACTTTTCATTTGGTAACTTTCCTGTCTTTTGATAAGTTTCAATATCTCGCTGTATTTTTTCTCGAAACGACTCATCTATATTCTGACTAAATTCCCCCATTGAAACAACTCCATCTTGGAAATCAAAGTAAGCATTCCCTGACTGCAGCTCGCCTTTATCAAACTTCTCAGCTGCGACAACATAAAGATGAGCAACATCCTGAACAGTACTTGTTAATACCGTATTTCCACCAAAATGGCTCTGATCAGAGATAAATCCAATTGAATAAAGGTTTCTTTCTTTCAATTCTTCAATAAGTGGAACATTATAGCCATCCCCTGCTGGATATACAACATCAACATTTTTTTGAAGCATATTGTTAAGAATATGCGATGCTGCTTGCACATCGTCCCAGCTATGAACATAGCGAATATCAACATTTACTTTCTTATTCTGAAAAGCAGCTCCATCAGCAAACCCTTTTACCTCTGGCTGCCATGCGTACGCGGCAATGATTCCTACTTGATTTGTCTCCGTCATCTTTCCCGCTACCATGCCACCAAAAAAACCCATAGCATAAGCGCTAAAATTCAAACTTGTTACATTATCCTCTTTTGCATCTCCATTAAACCCTACAAAATGCATATCAGGATACTTTTTTCCAAGCTTATTAAAGACAGGCGTATAAATATCACCATGTCCAAAGACTAAATTGACGCCTCTTTTATGAAATTCTTCTACCGCTTCTTCTATGACACTCTCTGAATCTATTTTTTCTTTATAAAAAATATCAACACCAAACTCAGATTGAATACCCACAAGTCCTGTATAACCTTTCGTCCCCCATACTTGATCATTCACAGTACTTGGGATAAGCAAACCCACTTTTTCGATTTTATGTGGCTTATTGTCACACCCTGTTAAAAGCAAAAAAAGAAGGCATAGAAGCCCTAAACCTTTCTTCTTGTTATTCATTTCTCTCATTTACACCTTTCACTGCCTCGAGTCAAATGTTTAGTTCTCCTATATTCTACAACTTTGATAACCCTTTGTAAAAACCTATTTCCTCCATTAGATAAAAGGTTTTATTACTTTTCCAGAAACAGTAACTCTGTACTCTTTCTCTGTTTCTCAATTCCTTCCTCAACTTTTGTATGGGCAATATGATGGCCCTGACAAAAGATATGAGGACTATTTTTGTCTCCTTTTATTCCAACTAAGGATGCTGCTTTTTGCCATTGTCTCTTTTGACCAGAGATAAAATGGGAAAGAGGATCCAATTTATTTAGCTTACTCTCATCACTAAGTTCTAATGCAACGTCTTCTACATATAATAGATCTCGTTTGTCTTCCGAAATTTTAGAGATTTGATTTCCAAGGAAAGATTGCTGAAAAACCATTGACATAGGCTGTAATGGCCCATAAAGTGTGGCACATCGTACGATATAACAACTTTTTTGGTTACAGTGATGTTGAAGTTTTTTTTCAAACTCATAATATAGCTTACCAGCTGCTGTTGTCGGTTCTGGAAGCGTGGTTTTCTCAACAGTTTGCTGATGATCTCCGAAAACCTCTAGAGATGATGGAAAAATGAGGGGAATATGCTGGCGTTTACAAAAAGAGATAGTCTGTTTTAATGCATCATAAGCTTCAACCATTTTACCTCTTAAAAATGAACGTCTATAAAGATCTCCTCCATCTATGTAAGTAAAATACACTGCTTCAATATTTCGATCTTCAAAAATTCTAGAAAGTTCTGTTACTTCTGTAAAGTTTGCATTACGGCCATACATAAAGGACATTTCTTTTCGCACAATTCCTTCTGCAGGATGACCATCATGGATATATCCATAAACTTCTGTACCTTGCTCTAAGAAGATTTTTGTTAAATGAAAACCTAAAAATCTATTTGCACCAATAATAGCTACCTTTTTCATATGAAGGCTCCTTCTCTAATTATGATACTGTATCGTATGCGTGAAATAAGCTTTGCAATACTTATTTATTTCCACTAAAAGAAGACCTTTTTTAAAAAGGTCTTCTTACTCTTTATAGTTCTTGTTCCCAGCTCTTATAGAATGAACAAAGCGCTTTTGAAAATAAATACTGTTTCTCAGGCAAGTAAAAAGAAATTTCTACATTTCCTCCTTGCTCACCTTTCAATTTTTCATATTGCTTACTATGCTCAACAGAATACGGAGAAGAATTTCGTACATCGGCCCAAATTTTGGCTGGCACTTCGTTTTGATAATATTCAAGCCGCACATGATTTTCCATTGCCTCACGCGTCGTGGAACGTGTTAGATTATGTGCTTCACGATACTCTTTTTCAAGACGCTTTAAGAAAAAAGGATGTTTTTGAGCCTGCTTATAGTAAAGCTCAAAATCTAAACAAGGATTGAGAAAAGCAGTAGATCGAATCTCCTCAGACATTTCTTCCATCAATTGAAGAGCAAGAAGCCCTCCCATCCCTTCTGCTAATAAATGGATTTTTCGATTTAAAATCTCCTGACGTATAACAAGATGATAAAGCTGTCTTGCTAAACGAAAAGCTTTTATACTTCCCCAATTTGCTCCAAACAAGTTTGAATAAAACACTGTGTATCCTTTTTCAAGTAAGCAGTCTACCAGCCGTTCTCTCCCCTTATGCTGAGTCCATAAACTAGTTGAACCTTCTACAAAATGGTTGCTGTCCCCTAAAATTAAAATACCAAATCCATTTGGCTTTTCAGGAAGATGAATAACGTTCCATTGATTTTCAAGCATAAAGTAACGGCAATTCATAATGTTGTCCCCCGAATAGTTACTCTCTAACTTTAACAAGAAAGCAAAATGTTCTCTCGCTATGAACAGTCTATGAGAAAACAAGAGAAATGATAGGGTAGAGCGCCTAGTCTCCGCATTTTTTTAGTATCTGTTTTCTTTTTCATCTGTTTTAAAATGTTCAAAAAGTTTTTTTCTTTACAATGATAATCCTCTAAAGGCTGTGGTACAATAGGAGCAAAAGCAGGGAGAATGAGGTGAGGAATTGAGAGTTATCGTATCTTTATTTTGGAGCTTTTTATTAGTAAACATGACAGCATATGTTGTAAATTCGATGCAAGGTGGTACATATAATTTTACCGTTGCTTCTATTTTATCTGTTGCTGTAACAGTACTAGTTATTATCCTAGGAGAAGCACTTGGCACTGGTGAAGAAGAAAAAAGAAAAGTAGAACTTGGTAAAGAATAAAGCAGAGGATTAATCCTCTGCTTTTTATTTTGTAATGAAAAATTCGCCGTCTTGCATATCGAAAACGATATGATCATTATCTTGAATAGTTCCTTTAATGATTTCACGTGCAATTTTGGTTTCAATATTCTTTTGAATAAAACGTTTGAGAGGTCTTGCTCCATATACAGGATCAAATCCTTCTTTCGCTACATACTGCTTAGCTTCATCTGTTAATTCAACAGAAATTTGACGATTTTGCAATCGTTCGCTAAGCTCCTTTAACATTTTATCTACAATCCCTGTAATTTCACGTACAGTAAGTGGCTTAAATAAAATTGTTTCATCAATACGATTTAAAAACTCTGGTCTAAAATGGGCTTGAAGCTCATTCATAACGCTTCCACGTGCGCTTTCTGTCAGCTTACCGTCTTCTAATCCTTCTAGAAGGTAATGTGATCCAATATTTGATGTCATAATAATTACTGTATTTTTAAAATCAACGGTTTTTCCGCGAGAATCTGTTATACGCCCATCATCAAGCATTTGTAATAAAACATTAAATACTTCTGGATGAGCTTTTTCAATTTCATCAAGCAAAATAACAGAATAAGGCTTACGACGCACTGCTTCTGTTAATTGTCCACCTTCTTCATATCCCACATATCCAGGAGGAGCTCCGATTAAACGGGAAACAGCGTGCTTTTCCATATACTCTGACATATCAATGCGAACCATTTGGTCTTCACTGTCAAACAAGCTTTGAGCAAGCGCTTTTGCAAGCTCTGTTTTTCCTACCCCTGTTGGCCCTAAAAAGATAAAAGAACCAATTGGTTTACTAGGGTCTTTCACACCAGCTCTTGCACGTAGTACTGCGTCTGTGACAAGTTCGATAGCTTCACTTTGTCCCACTACACGCTCTTCTAGGATAGATTCTAAGCGAAGCAGTTTCTCTCTTTCTCCTTCAACAAGCTTAACAACTGGAATTCCAGTCCATCTTCCTACTATCTCGGCAATTTCTTCTTCCGTTACTTCCTCCCGGAGCAAGCTGTGTTCTTCTCTTTCACTCATTTGTTTTTCAAGAGACGCTAGTTCTTTTTCAAGCTGAGGGATTTGGCCATGTCTCAGCTCTGCTGCTTTTTCTAAATTGTAAGCTCCTTCAGCTTCCCCTAGATCACGGCGAGCTTTTTCAAGACGCTCTCTTACTTCTTGAAGTGACTCAATATCTCCCTTTTCCTTTTCCCATTGAAGACGCATTGATTTAGATGATTCTTCTAAGTCTGCTAGCTCTTTTTCCAGAATGCTGAGACGTTCTTGGCTTATGCTATCTTTTTCTTTACTTAAAGCTGCCTTTTCAATTTCAAGCTGCATAATGCGTCGGGTTACTTCATCAAGCTCAGCAGGCATTGAATCAATTTCTGTACGAATTGTTGCACATGCTTCATCAATTAAATCAATGGCTTTATCAGGTAAAAAACGGTCTGAAATATAACGATCTGAAAGCGTTGCTGCTTCAACAAGCGCTCTATCGTGAATATTGACTCCGTGATGAATTTCAAAACGTTCTTTTAATCCGCGTAAAATTGAAATCGTATCTTCAACAGTTGGCTCTGCTACTTGAACTTGTTGAAATCTTCGTTCAAGTGCAGCATCTTTTTCGATATATTGACGATACTCATCAAGAGTTGTCGCTCCAATACAGTGAAGTTCACCACGAGCAAGCATTGGCTTAAGGAGATTACCAGCATCCATTGCCCCCTCTGTTTTACCAGCTCCAACAATTGTATGAAGCTCATCAATGAAAAGTAAAATACGACCATCGCTTTTCTTAATTTCTTGAAGAACAGCTTTTAGTCTTTCCTCAAACTCCCCTCTAAACTTTGCCCCTGCAACAAGCGCTCCAAGATCAAGGGAAAAGATCGTTTTATCTTTAAGCCCCTCAGGTACATCCTTGCGTACAATTCTCTGCGCTAATCCTTCCACAATCGCTGTTTTCCCTACTCCAGGTTCCCCAATAAGCACAGGATTATTTTTCGTTTTTCTGGATAAAATCCGGATAACACGACGAATTTCTGCATCTCTTCCAATGACAGGGTCAACTTTCCCTTCACGTACTTCTTGAACAAGATCACGTCCGTATTTCTCAAGCACTTCATATGTGCTTTCAGGATTTTGACTATTCACGTGGGAATCACCTCTTATTGCTTTCACAACTTGTAAAATTTCTTTTTCAGTTAGGTTATATTTTGAAAATAAGTCTTTAATTTCTTTCTGTTCGTCTTCTGCTAATGAAAGTACAATATGTTCTACTGAAATGTAGGCATCTTTAAAAGCTTCCGCTTTCTTTTCTGCTCGTTGTAAAAGAGCCGAAAAAGAGCTCGTAATATAAATGGACCCCCCTTGGGCTCCTGATCCTGTTATAACAGGTTTCCGCTCAACAGCTTTTTCAACATCAGTTCTAAAGTCCGTTACTGAAATATTCAATTTTTCCAATATGCGCTGCGCTATTCCTTCTCTGTCTTCTAAAAGAGCCGATAGCATATGAATAAGATCAATTTGCTGATGATGTTTTTCAATTACAAGATTTTGCGCACGCTGAATGGCCTCCTGCACTTTCCCTGTCATTGAATTCATATCCATTTAAATCACACACCATTTCACTAATTTGACTTTCTTTGACCTTTAGTAATAGTATATAAATTTTTTCCTTTTAGAACAACTCGAATGCTTAGATTTTCATACCTGCTTCTTCAAAAGTCATCATATCTTCATTCATAAATGTTGCTGCTTCAATAATGTTAAAAGAAAGAGCTGCACCGCTTCCTTCTCCAAGACAAAGTCCTAGTTCTAACAAAGGTTTAAATCCTAAAAACTCGGCTGCTGCTTTTGCTCCTTGCTCCATTGATAAATGAGCAGGAATTAAATAAGGAAGAACTTTAGGCTCAATAGCATGAGCAATAAGGGCTGCTGATGTTGAAATAAATCCATCCACAACAACAGGAATTTTCCGCGCTGCACCAGCTAACATAACTCCGGCCATTGCCCCAATTTCAAATCCGCCAATCTTCGCTAAAACGTCCACCCCATCAGTTTTATTAGGCTTATGTCGTTGAATTGCTTCTTTAATGACAAGGGCTTTATGTGACAACTTTGCTGTTGGAAGGTTTGCTCCTACCCCTGTTACTTCCTCTGGATCTTTCCCTGTAAAAAGAGATACAATGGCGGCACTTGGAGTTGTGTTAGCAATCCCCATTTCTCCTGTGCCAAGCAAGTTTTTCCCTTGATCAATTTGCTCATTAGCAAGACGAATACCGACCTCAAGTGCCGCTACTGCTTTCTGTCTTGTCATGGCAGCTTCCCTTCTAATATTTCCTGTTCCATAAGCAATTTTATAGTTTCGAATAAGTGGATGATTGATATCCGCTGCAACGCCTACATCTGCTACAATAACTTCTGCTCTAGCTTGTCTTGCTAAAGCACAAACTCCTGTAACTCCCTTAGTAAAAAGCTCTGTCTGCAAAGCAGTAATAGACTGAGGAAAAGCTGTTACTCCTTCTGAAAATACGCCGTGATCTCCAGCCATTACGAGCACAACTTTTTTATCTACTTTTGGATGTAGAGTTCCAGTAATGCTTGCAAGCTGTATGTAGAGCTCTTCAAGTCTTCCTAAACTTTTTAATGGCTTAATAAGCGTGTCTACACGTTTGGTTGCTTCTTCCCTTTTATGTACATCAACTTCTGTAATGTTTTTTACTGTATTGTTTAACATATTTATACGTACCCCTTTCACTTCCATTTTAAACGAAAAAGGCAGAGCTCGCTTTAAAAAATAAAAGCGAGCTCCAACTGTTATGGTTTTCTCATATATGTCCAGTGACGGTCATCGTTTGACGTTTCAGGGAAACGATCGCCTGCTTTAAGCTTCAATTGCTTCGGATTGTTTACATTGCTTCCTGTCTCACCGATTTCAATATATCGGCCATTGTTAGGAGCTTTTTGTCCTGGTGTAAAGTGTCGATTTTGACCCATTGTAAAACCTCCTTATAAGCTTTTCCGCCCTCTTAATATACCCTTTCTAAGCTTCATTACTACCTATTAAAAACTTCCATAGAAAAAACGGCCATATCGGCCGTTTTCTACATGTTTTCAAGTGCTTCCTCTATACGACGTTCACCAGATAAAATCTCAAATGTTTTATTTGTTACATGCTCGTTTGTTAAAGATTCAATCAACACGTTTGCAACATCTGCTCTCGGAATGGAGCGGTCTTTCATATCTTCAATTTTTTCTTTTGCTTCAATTTGGCCATTTTCCTCATCATTAGAAAGGGGTCCAGGACGCACAATTACATAGGATAGACTAGATTTCTGTAGATGCTCATCAGCAGAGCCTTTTGCTTCAAGATAAGCTTTCATATTCTGGTCTGATGTAGCATCTGGATTTCCGGCTCCCATGGAACTCAACATAACAAAACGTTTTACTCCATGCTTTTCCGCTTGATCTACAAGTTGCTTCGCTCCCTCTTGATCAACAGCATATGTCTTATCCCGACCGGTTTTTGAACCTGATCCCGCTGCAAAAATGACGGCATCCATTCCTTTTACAGCATGTTCTATATCTTTTTCAAGATCAGCAATCACAATCTCATCTGCTCCTAGTTGCTCCATTTTGGCTTTTTGTTCCTCTTTTCGAACCATGGCAACTGCTTTGTGTTCACCGCTTTTTCCTAGTTTTTCGACAAGAATATTTCCTGTAGTACCGTTTGCTCCAACAATAAGTACATTCATTGATCTTTTCATCCTCTCTACCCACAAAATTAATTTGTCCTTCTTTCTAGTGTTGAAGTTCCCGACTCTTTCTATCCTTAAACAAAAAAGCAGCACACTTTAAAGTGTGCTGCTTGAAATCCTTTTTAGCCAAGAATAAGCTGTAACAGAGCTTTCTGAACGTGCATTCTATTTCCAGCTTGCTGAAAAACGTAAGAGTTGTCTCCATCAATTACTGAAGCTGTTACTTCTTCTTCCCGATGTGCAGGAAGACAATGAAGGAACAAGTAG
Source organism: Priestia filamentosa (assembly GCF_900177535.1). Classification (NCBI taxonomy): domain Bacteria; kingdom Bacillati; phylum Bacillota; class Bacilli; order Caryophanales; family Bacillaceae; genus Priestia; species Priestia filamentosa. The sequence continues at coordinate 152,012 of NZ_FXAJ01000004.1, read as the reverse complement.
TCATCTTTAGCATGCTTCACAAGCTCATCGTTTACTTGATAGTTTGAAAAAGCTTTTAAGCGAATATCATTTTCAGCTTCTTGCCCCATACTTGTCCACACATCTGTGTAAACTGCATCTGAATCTTGGACAGCTTCAACAGGGTTCTCTACAATATTGATATTTGCGTCTTGTTGTTCAGCAATTTTTCGTGCTTCGTTCACAATCCACTCTTTAGGCTCATAGCCTTTTGGACAAGCAATTGAAAAATGAGCCCCTACTTTGGCACATGCAATCATTAAAGAGTGAGCTACATTATTGCCATCCCCAATATAAGCTACTTTTAATCCCTTCAATGTACCTTTTTCTTCATAAATCGTCATCAAATCAGCAAGAGCTTGGCATGGATGAAACTCGTCTGTAAGACCGTTAATTACAGGAATTGAACCATACTTTGCAAGTTCTTCTACCTTGCTATGCTCAAACGTTCTAATCATAATAGCATCAATGAATTCTGAGAGCACTTTAGCTGTATCGTGAATGCTTTCTCCTCTACCAATTTGTAAATCTTGCCCATTTAGATAAAGCGCATTTCCACCAAGCTGCATCATCCCAGCTTCAAACGATACTCTTGTACGTGTTGAAGACTTTTCAAAAATAAGACCAAGGGTTTGACCATTAAGAGATGTATTCAACTCTCCTTCTTTACGCTCTTTTTTGAGCTCAACCCCTTTTTGTAAAACTGCTTCAATTTCTTCCTTTGACCAGTCGAGTAATGTTAATAAGCTTTTTCCTTTTACATTTACTTCGTTTGCTTGTAAAGAATTCATTATGCACCAACCTCTTCTCTCTCATTTTGCCATTCTTGAAGCGACTGCACTGTATAGTTTTGATGACTATATCCTTGCAAAAAGACAAAGCACGTCTCTAACTCATTCATAACAAACAAGCCATGTTTTAAAGCTTTTAAACGATTCTCTTTTCCTTCTGAAATATCCTTTAAGCTTAAAAATAATAGAGCGGACTCTCCTTTAGCCCAATCTTCTATAGCGCCTTCTGTTACAAGCTTGACACCTGCTTCTTTCGCTTTCTGAGTAAGAAGCTCTGGAATATCACTGCTGTCCACATAAATTTCTGTGCCCTTATCATGAATCTCAAGATAGCTTTTAAACACTTTATATGCTGCTTCTTCTGCAGTAGCTGCGATGGCAACTCCTTCACCTGTTGACTTCATTTCAGGTCCAACATGCGGATCAACGCCAGAGATTTTCGTTGTCGAAAAGACAGGGAATTTTAGCACTTTATATGGAATATCGGACAATAATCCTGTTTCTTCACAAAGATCCGTCAATAATTTCCCGAGCAATACATCTGTTGAAAGTGAAATAAGGGAAACGCCTGTAACTTTACTTACAAGTGGTACTGTTCGACTTGCTCGTGGATTTACTTCCAATACATAAACAGTTCCATCTTGCACAATATATTGAATGTTCATAATCCCCTTATAACCGACTTCTTTTGAAATTTTCTCTGCATAATCTACAATGTATGCTTTTTCTTTTTCTGATAAACTTTGAGCCGGCAACCATGCATAGCTATCACCAGAGTGGACACCTGCTTTTTCAACATGCTCTACAATTGTTGGAATCACAACATTTTCTCCATCACATACCGCATCAATTTCAACTTCTGTTGTTTTCAAATAACGATCGATCAAAATTGGATAATGTGTTGGATGAACTTTAGCCAAACACTTTTCAAGCTCTTCTTCATTATAGATTGTCATCATTCCTCTTCCGCCAATTACAAAAGATGGGCGAATCAGGACAGGGAATCCAATTTGCTTTGCCTTATGAACAAGCTCTTCTTCATTTGCTGCCATTTCCCCTTGAATATGTGGAATATTTAGTTTTTGAAGAAGCTTATAAAACTGGTCACGATCTTCGAGTGCATCAATTACTTCTTTACCAACGCCAAGAATAGAAACGCCAGCTTCTGTTAACCCATCCACAAGGGAAATAGCTGTCTGACCACCATATTGAACAATAACATCCATTGTCCCTTCTGCTTCTAACACATTTAATACATCTTCAACAGTCAATGGTTCAAAGTATAAGCGATCAGCAAGTTCAAAGTCTGTACTTACTGTCTCTGGGTTATTGTTAATTAAAATTGTTTCATATCCTGCTTTTTCAAGTGCCAATACCCCGTGAACAGAGCTGTAGTCAAATTCAACTCCTTGACCAATACGGATAGGACCTGAACCAATGATAGCAATTTTTTTCTTTGAAGAAGGGATTGTTTCTGTTTCGCCAAAATAGCTTGAATAATAGTAGGCTGTTTCAGAAGCAAACTCTGCTGCACATGTATCGACCATTTTGTAGCTTGGTATGATTCCTTTTTCCTTACGTTTTGCTCGTACAACAGATTCAGTTGTATCCCACACATGGGCAAGCATTGCGTCTGAAAATCCTTTTTCTTTTGCAAGTTTAAACAAATCTTCTTCAACTTTTTCGAGCGTTGTCTCTGTAAGCTGTTCCTCTAACTGAACAAGATGGTGGAAATGATCAATGAAAAATAAATCAATTTTTGTTAATTCATGAATTCTATTCCCATCAAAACCGCGACGCAATAGTTCAATAATACCGAATAGGCGCTCATCTGTTTGAGCTAAGATAAGCTCAACAAGCTCATCTTCACTTTTATGTGCAAGAGAAGGAAGGACCATTCCATCATTATCCATTTCAAGTGAGTAAAGGGCTTTTTGGAAGCTTCGTTCAAAGTTACGGTCAATTGCCATTACTTCTCCTGTTGCTTTCATTTGTGTTCCAAGTGAACGGTCTGCTTCCATAAATTTATCAAACGGAAAACGAGGTACTTTTGTTACTACATAATCAAGAGCAGGTTCAAAGCTTGCATATGTTGTTCCTGTTACAGGATTTAAGATTTCATCTAAGCTGTAACCAACAGAGAGTTTTGCTGCAATTTTGGCAATTGGATATCCTGTTGCTTTTGAAGCAAGTGCTGAAGAGCGACTCACACGTGGGTTCACCTCAATGAGATAGTACTGCTTGCTATTTGGATCAAGAGCAAACTGAATATTACAGCCTCCTACAATTCCAAGTGCTGAGATGATTTTAATTGATGCAGTACGAAGCATGTGATACTCCACATCTGTGAGCGTTTGAGACGGAGCAACAACAACAGAATCACCTGTATGAACGCCAACAGGGTCGATATTTTCCATATTACAAACCGTAATACACGTATTTTTGTAATCACGCATAACTTCATATTCTACTTCTTTAAACCCCGCAATGCTTTTCTCTATTAAGCACTGTGAAATAGCACTTTCACGAAGACCACTTTCTGTTAGTGTTTTGAGATCTTGAAGTGTATGAGCAATTCCGCCTCCTGTTCCTCCAAGCGTATAAGCTGGTCTTACAATAAGAGGAAAGTCAATTTTCTCAGAAAACGCTACTGCTTCTTCAACCGTTGTTACGATTTCACTTTCAGGAACAGGCTCATTTAACTCTTTCATAAGGGCGCGGAATTTCTCACGACTCTCTCCTTTTTGAATAGATTCAATAGGCGTTCCAAGGAGGCGTACTCCGTACTTCTCTGGAATTCCTTGTTCATCAAGGTTCAATGCTAAGTTTAGTCCTGTTTGACCTCCAAGTGTAGCAAGAAGACCTTCTGGCTGTTCTTTTTCAATAATTTTCTCAACAGAGCTTACTGTTAAAGGCTCAAAATATACTTTATCTGCAATATGATTATCAGTCATAATTGTAGCTGGATTGTTATTTAAAAGAATAACTCTGTATCCTTCTTCTTTTAGAGATAAGCAAGCTTGAGCCCCTGAATAATCAAATTCTGCTGCTTGCCCAATTACAATCGGACCAGAACCGATGACTAGTATTGTGGTTAATGTTGTATCTTTAGGCATATGCTTTCTCTCTCCCTGCTTCTTTCATAAGTGTTAAAAATTCATCAAAAATGTAGTTACTTTCACTTGGTCCTGGATGTGCTTCTGGATGATATTGTACCGAAATGACAGGTAACTTCTTATGTGCTAATCCTTCAACAGATTTGTCGTTTACATTTTTAAAGCGAACTTGTAGTTCTGTATTTTCTAGACTTTGTTCATCCACAACATAGCTATGATTTTGAGATGTCATAACGACGCGCTTTGTTTTCAAATCAATTACAGGCTGATTTGCTCCACGATGACCAAATGTAAGTTTTTTAGTTAATGCACCAAAAGTCAATCCGATAAGCTGATGACCCATACAAATGCCGAGGGTTGGGTATGATGATACGATTTCCTTTAAATGTGAAAGTTGTGGATTCATTTGAACAGGATCTCCTGGTCCATTAGAAAGCACAACTCCATCTGGCTTGAGGGCTTCAATTTGCTCTTTTGTGGTATTGTACGGAGCAATCGTTACTTTACAATCTTTCTCCAGAAGAGAATCCAAAATAGATTTTTTAAAGCCAAAATCCATCAACACGACGTGTCGCTTTCCTTCCCCAATTGTTTCGAACTGTTCAACAGATACAGCTTGAATTTGCTTTCCTTCTTTTAACGGATTCACAACAGCTGCTTCTGTTGCAATCGTTGCTCCCATTGTTCCTTGTCTACGAATTCTCTTCACAACCGCTCTTGTATCAACGTGTTTAATAAGTGGAATATCCCATTTTTTTAAATATTCCTCTAATGAGTAATTAGCTTCATAATGGTATTTACTCGTTTTACTTTCATATACCACAACAGCAGACACGTGAGGCTTCTTACTTTCAAAATCTTCTTTGTTGATTCCATAATTGCCAATAAGCGGATACGTGAACACAATAATTTGATCTTTGTAAGAAGGATCTGTTAGTACTTCCTGATAGCCCGTCATTCCGGTGAAGAAGACAATTTCGCCTCCTACATTTTGCTTTGCTGATGTTTTAGCTAGCTCTCCAGTAAATGTTTCTCCGTTTTCTAAATGAAGATAGCCCTTCATAATGCACCTCTCATGAATAATTATTTCTTTTCAAGTATTTTTATACAAGCTTATTCTAAAAAGAAGGTCTGATGTAAAGAACAATCAAACCTTTTACTCTTTTCATTACTGTATTACTGTCGTAGTCATCTCAGTAAATACTTTTTCTAGCTTTTCAATGGCTTCGTCCAGTTCTTCTGTTGTGACAGTTAGTGGTGGAAGAAGTCTTAAAACCTGTGGTCCTGCAGGTAGAGCTAATAATCCACTTTCACGAAGCTTTGTTAAAAGCTCTCCTTGATTCACAGAAGTTTCAATTCCAATTAGAAAACCTTTCCCTCTCACTTCGCAAATTTCTTCAATATGTTGAAGATTCTCAGCTAATTTCTCTGTAAAATAATCTACTTTTTTATTGACTTCTGTTAAGAAACCCTCATCAAAAATCTGAGCCAAGACAGCTTTTGCAGCTGCCATTGCCAGCGGATTTCCTCCAAATGTTGTACCATGTGAACCAACGGAAAAAGTATCACGGAGGAATCCCTTTCCAAGCATCGCTCCTACTGGAAATCCATTTCCAAGCCCTTTTGCAATTGTAATTACATCTGGTTCAATATCATAATGCTGATAGGCAAATGGTTTTCCTGTTCTTCCGATACCTGTTTGCACTTCATCAACAATAAAAAGTGAACCGTTCTCTTTGCAAAGCTTTTGTACATTCTGTAAAAACTCAGCATTTGCAGCGTGAACGCCTCCCTCTCCTTGAACAACTTCTAGCATAACAGCTGCAACATTCTCATTGATTTCACTCGCTAAAGCTTCGCTATCGTTATAAGGGAGGTAAACAAATTCTTGTAAAAGAGGGCCAAATCCTTCTTGAATTTTTCCTTGCCCTGTTGCACTCATTGTGGCAAATGTTCGACCGTGAAATGATTGCTTGAATGTAATCACTTTTGTTCGTCCAGTGTACTTTCGTGCTAGCTTAATTGCAGCTTCATTTGCTTCTGCTCCGCTGTTACAGAAAAAAGCAGCATCGCAGCAGCTATGAGTAACAAGCTGCTCTCCTACTTCTTCTTGAAGAGAAACCGGAAAAAGATTGGAAACGTGCCAAACTTTTTCGAGTTGCTCTTCGATCGCTTTTTGCACAGAAGGTGGACGATGACCTAAGTTACAAACAGCAATTCCAGATATAAAGTCAAGATATGTTTTTCCATTTGTATCAGTTACTTTCGTTCCTTCTCCATGTGCAATTTCAAGCTCTAATCGATTATATGTTGGAAATAACGCGCTCATCATTACACTCCTTACTTTTTGTGTCATATTTTATAGATGTTCCAATTAATCCTTGCTCGTTACAAAATGAAGATGTGCCACTTGCAATATAAACATTCTCTAACGACGATGACAAAGCACTTACAGCTGTTTTTACTTTCGGAATCATTCCTCCTGTAATCACTTGCTCATCAATAAGTCTTTCAACCTCTTTTACTGTTAACGTTTCTAGCAGTTCTCCATCTTTTAAAACACCTTTTACATCTGTAATAAAAAGCAATCGCTCTGCTTGTAATCCTTTGGCAACAGCTCCTGCTGCAACATCTGCATTTACATTTAAAAGCTGACCATTCTCATCCATTCCGATTGATGAGATGACAGGAACATATCCCTGCTCTAGAAGACTATAAAGGAGGTTGCTCTCAACATGACTAACTTCTCCTACAAATCCTAATTTTCCATCTTGAATTTGCCTTGCTTGTAGAATAGCTCCATCGCATCCGGAAAGACCGACTGCTTTGATTTTATTTTTGAAAAGTTTTGTAACAAATGTTTTATTCACTTTTCCTCCGAGCACCATTTGAACAACGTTAAGTACCTCGTCAGACGTTTTTCGAAGGCCTTCTACAAATTCGGTTTGAATATTTAAGCCGTTCAAAGTCTCGGCAATATCCGGTCCCCCGCCATGGACAATTACAACATGATGATTTTGTTTTAGCACGCTAAGACTTTGAAAAAAATCGTCTGTTAGTTCATTAATAATGCTTCCTCCACATTTTATAACAACAACTGATCTTTCCTTACGTTCTGTAGCTAGCATTGATTTTGACATAGTCATACGTTAAGTCACACCCCCATGCTTTTCCAGTTTCTTCTCCATTATGGAGATTCACATGAATGACAACAGTAGAATTCTCAAGGTATTTTGTTGCTTCTTCCTCATCAAAAGGTTGTGGTGTACTGTTTTCGAGCATTGTAATTGGTCCAAGTGCAATATGAACAGTTTCAGGGTTAAGATCTGCACCAGAATAGCCTATTGCACAAAGAACTCGACCCCAGTTTGCATCAGATCCAAATACAGCTGACTTTACAAGATTTGAACCAATAACAGATTTCGCCACTTTGTTTGCATCTTCTTTTGTAGCTGCTCCTGTAACATTCACTTCAATCAGTTTTGTTGCTCCTTCTCCATCTTTAGCAATTTGACGAGCAAGATCTTCACAAACAAACTGAAGTGCATTATAGAAAGTCGACCATTCTTTATGTTCTGTTGTTAATGCTTCATTTCCCGCCATACCATTTGCCAATACAAGGACCATATCGTTTGTTGACGTATCTCCATCAACTGTAATTTGATTAAAACTGTTGTCTGTAATAGAACGAAGAGCACCTTGTAGAAATTCACTATCAATATTTGCATCTGTTGTTACAAAGCCAAGCATTGTGGCCATATTTGGATGAATCATACCTGATCCTTTTGCAGCTCCACCGATTGTCACTGTTTTCCCATCAATTTCAAATTGATAACAAGACTTTTTCATTATCGTATCTGTTGTTAGAATAGCCGTTTGAAAATCTTCCGCTCCGTTTACTCCGTGATTTGTTGTAACATCAAGAATTCCGTTTCGCACCTTTTCCATCGGCAGCATTTCTCCGATTACTCCTGTCGAAGCGACTGCTACATAGTGCTCAGGAACAGAAAGCTTATGTGCGGTAAGCTTTCTCATTTCATATGCATCTTTCAATCCTTGTTCACCAGTACAAGCATTTGCATTAGCGCTATTAACGATAATCGCTTGTAAAAGCTGTTCCTCTGCAATACTTTCTCTCGTTACTTTTAGTGGAGCTGCTTGAAATACATTTTGCGTATATACAGCTGCGCAGCTTGCTGGTTTCTCACTTACAACAACTCCAACATCTTTTTTTGCATGACGAAGTCCTGCATGAACACCTCCGGCTGAAAAGCCTTTTGGAGTTAAAAGCGAGCCCTCTTCTAATTTATAAATCTTCTGTTCTACCTGAACTTGTAGCAATGTTTTCTCCTCCTTGAATCCTTCTATTCTATTACGGGTACATAGGTAGAAAGCCTAAACCTGTCTCTGCTTTTAGCCCCATTAAAATATTTGCATTTTCAATTGCTTGCCCTGCCGCTCCTTTTACAAGGTTGTCAATGACTGAAACAATCGTTACCCGATTTGTTCTTTCATCGTAATCAATTCCAATGTCACAATAATTTGATCCACTTACTTCTTTCGTTGCTGGGAACTCACCTAAAGGACGAACTCTTACAAACGTTGAACCTTCGTATGCTTTTTTATACACATCATAAAGTTCTTCACGAGTCGTAGCATCTTTTACTGTTGCATATATTGTCGACATAATTCCTCTTGTCATCGGGACAAGGTGCGGATTGAATGTGACGTGTCCAATATTGTCATCAAATCTGTGCAATGTTTGTTCAATCTCTGGAATATGCTGATGTTTATTCACTTTATATATTTTCATATTTTCATTAATTTCTGCGTAGTGAGCTGTTCGTGATAGCGAACGACCTGCTCCTGAAAGACCCGATTTTGCATCAATAATAATTGAGTGAGGCTGAATCATTCGCTCTTTCACAACCGGAATGAGACCTAAAAGCGTTGCAGTTGGATAACATCCAGGATTAGAAATAAAAGTACTCTCTTTCACTTCTTCCGAAAACCACTCTACAAGTCCATATGTCGCTTCATCTATGTATTTCTTAGGACCTGGTGTTTTCCCATACCACTTTTCATACATGCCTTCTTCTTTCAATCGGAAATCTCCTGATAAATCTATGACTCTGTTTCCAGCTTCGATAAGCTGTGGTACGAGCGTTGTTGAGATTCCTGATGGAGTAGCTGTAAATATAAGATCAACGCTTTTTGCCATCTCTTCGGGGTCAATTTTTTCAAGCAACCAATTATAGTGGGCAAGATGAGGGTATTCCTCTCGAACTTCTTTTTGTTCTTTTGAAGAAGAGTAAACAGCTTCCACTTGAAACACAGGGTGTCCTTCAAGTAAACGAATTAACTCAACGCCTCCATATCCTGTAGCACCAACAATGCCAACTTTCACTTTTTTCTGGTTTTCTTGAATTTCGCTATCCATTCTATATATGCTCCTTTGTTCGCATGCTCTGTTTCCTCTAAATTTATGTTAAAGAATAGAACACTTAGTTGAATTAATTGTTATTATAACTTTGCATAAAAATAAAGTCAATTGTATATTTAATTCATTTCGGAATACTTTTTCTTTTCATAATTCGTCTTAATACTAGAATCTTAACTCATTTTTATTAAAAACCCTTTCACCTCCATGTATTTATATACCATAACTATTCAAAAAAGATAGCAAAAATTAAAATCAGAAAAACAAAAAATCTATATTTTTAGAATTTTCTTTATTTTTTATTCCTTCAACGTTCTATATACCAATTTTTAATATATGTTAAACCCTCTTTTTTCAGCACCTTGTTATTCTTAATGATTTACATGTCATAAAAAAAGCGTGCCAAGCAAGTCTGGCACGTTTTGATTAATTCGTATCTTTAGTTAATAAAACATCTACTTGCTGACCCTTTTGAAATCCTTTTGTTCCTCCTGGAAGGATTGTTAAACCATTTGTAAAGGCAAGTGAAGATACAACATTTGATTTATCGAGACGAGCGGGATTTACAACAAATCCTTCTTTTGTGTATTCGATGCTTGTTCTCACAAAGCGAGTAAAAGGGTTCGCCTTTAAAAAATCACTTCCAAGCGTTGCCTTAACAACACTGTGGTGAGGTTTTTTACTATGAAGAAACGATTTGATGATTGGATATGTAAAAAGCTCAAACCCAACGTAGCAAGCAGAAGGATTTCCAGATAAGCCAAAAAGAAGCTTACCATCAAGCTCAGCAACCGTTGTGACACTTCCTGGTCTCATGCCTACTTTATTAAAGAGTACAGTTGCACCTAGTTTTTCATAAATAGCTGGCAGAAAGTCAAAATCACCTACAGATACGCCACCTGTTGTAATAAGAAAATCAACGGAGTTTATTGCTTCTTCTACTGCCCTATAGCATTTTTCGAAATCATCTTCCAATATTCCTAAATCTATTGCTACCCCACCGCTTTGTTCAATTTGAGCACATACCATTGGCGCATTGCTGTTTCGTATTTTTCCTGGTTCTAACTCCTGATTTACACTTAAAAGTTCTGTGCCTGTTGCAAATACTCCAATCCTTGGCTTTTGAATAACTTGTAATTGTGAATAACCAAACGTTGCTAAAAGAGCTACAGTGCCTGGATTAATCTTTGTTCCTTTTTCAACAAGCACTTCTCCCTTTTGTACATCTTCTCCTTTAAATGAAATATTATCTCCAGCTTCGAATGATCGTTTGATAGACATAAACGTTTGTTGTTCTTCCACATACGATTGAGTCAATTCAATCATAACAACTGCATCTGCTCCCTCCGGCATTTGAGCTCCTGTCATAATGCGAACAGCATGAAATGGCTGAAGGGGAGCTGAAGCGACCTTTCCAGCTCCTATTGTTTCTACTACTTTAAATGAAACAGGATTTTCTCTTGTCGCATATTTACTATCCTCTGCACGGATTGCAAAACCGTCGTAAGGTGAGCGGTCGAATGGTGGAACAGGATGCGTAGCAATGATGCTCTCTCCCAAATATCTTCCACATGCTTCTTTCAATAATACTTCCTCAACATCTCCATGTTTTATATACTCCATCACTTTATGTACAGCTTCTTCAACTTTTACTGGTATTCTTCTCTCAACCATTAATAAACTCCCCCCTATTATGTATAGAAAAAAATCCCACTAGTGTGTTAAACACCTAATGGGATTTTTTTTATTGTACGCCGAGCGCAATTTTTGCATAGCGAGTCATACGATCTTTTGACCAAGGTGGATCGAAGACAATATTTACTTCAACGTCTTCTACTCCTTCGACAGCCCCAAGAGCTGTTTTCACTTGGTCTGAAAGCATGCCTGCAAGTGGGCAGCCAATAGAGGTTAATGTCATTGTAACAAATACTGTACCTTTATCTTCTTCAACTCCATAAACTAAACCTAAGTTTACAATATCAACGCCTAACTCAGGATCAATTACGTTCTCAAGAGCTTCCATGATGACTTCTTCACGTTTTGCTTCCATTTTTTCTACCTCCTTAAAGTTTGCCTTTTACGGTCTTACTTTTTAGGCTTTTTATGTTCCCATTATAACGACAAATGAAGTCTATTGAAACCAATTACGCTCACAACAAGTAGAAAAAGCGTTAAATCCTTGTTAAAACGTTCATTTCGTCCACTGTTCTACATATACTTGTGTTACAGTAAAAAAGACAAGCTTTATAAGAAAGGAGCTCTTATGCCAGAAAAACATTTGATTGCTTTAGACCTTGATGGAACACTACTAACAGATAAAAAAGAAATTACCCCCTATACAAAAAGAGTCATTACCAGCGCTAGGGAGCAAGGCCATATTGTAATGATTGCAACAGGACGTCCTTATCGTTCAAGCACGATGTATTATAAGGAATTAGACTTAACCACTCCTATTGTGAACTTTAATGGAGCGCTTGTTCATCATCCACAAGACGATTCATTTGGAACATATCATAGCCCAATGAACCACAAAACACTTCACGAAATTGTAGAAGCAATGGAACAGTACGAAATCACTAATATTTTAGCTGAAGTTATGGACGATATGTACGTGCATTATGATGATAGACAATTAACAGATGTACTTGCACTTGGCCACCCTAAAGTGACAAGAGGCGACTTACGAAAGTTTCTCCGAGAAGATCCAACCTCTATTCTTATTCATGCAAATCAATCACAAGTAGACGATATTCGTTCACACCTTTCAGACGTTCATGCAGAAGTTATTGAACATAGACGATGGGGAGCTCCTTTCCACATTATAGAAATTGTCAAAAAAGGAATTAATAAAGCTGTTGGCTTAAAAAGGGTTGCCGAACATTACAACATTCCTACACAGCATATTATTGCCTTTGGTGATGAAGATAATGACTTCGAAATGATAAAATTTGCAGGAGTTGGCGTTGCAATGGGGAATGCTATTCCCTCATTAAAAGAAATAGCTAACACTTCTACTTTAACAAATGAAGAAGAAGGCATCGCTCATTTCTTGATTGACCATTTAAAGCTATAGTAGGCAAATTTTTTCCGTTATATTTTTCTCTCCCGAGCAAACAATAGAACTGACCCCAACCAATGTTGGGTCACTTGCGGGTATACTTTTAAGGGGGAATGAAGAATGGGCAGAAGCAACAAATCAAAACGTTTTGTAAAACAAGGTGCAGACGCAGTAAGTAAACATGCTGAACGTATTCCTTATCACTTAACGCTAGAACAAGCTGAACAAGCGCGTGCTCATTCCTCTTCAACAGGAGGACAACTGTAATGGAAAAGTCATTTTTAAGAAGTCTTATGGAAAGATTTATGCAACGTTCACATTCTGCAGATGGCAAAAAAGCTCAACAGCCAACACGCCGTCCTTCACAAGAAAGTATTGAGATGGCTGAAGAAATTCTCGGTCATCCGCACAAAGGTATTGATAATGTGGAGAAGAGCCATTTAAGTAACTTGCAGAAAAACTTCTCAGGGTCTCATTCTCAAAGCTCACGAGGCCATAACGGGCAGTATGATATAACAAGTGAAACAGTCAATAAAGCTAAAGAAGGCGCTTCAAGTGTAGAACAGAAGCATTTAGACACTTTCTCACAGCAGTCACTACATGGAAGTAGTATGAAGAGTAATCAAAACTACAGTGAAGAAATTGCGAATGAGACTGTTTCAGGAGCAATGCAAAAGGCAGATGCTCAAGAAAAACAGGAGTTAGAAAACTTCTCTCGTCAGTTAAAAGGTTCAAACAATAAAAAATAAAGATAAAAAAGCTGAGGTCATAATACACATGACCTCAGCTTTTTAATTGTCTCTTCTAAAAAAACCAAAAACCCCTGCTGTCTCAATAATATTTGTAAATGCTTCGGGATCGATCTCTTCAATGATTTTTTCTAAGTCATAAAGTTCATACCGTGTAATAACCATAATCATCATCTCTTTTTCTTTGTTCGTAAAAGCTCCTCTAGCAGGAACAGTTGTAATACCCCGTACCATTTTGGCATAGATAGCTTTTTTCAGATCTTCTGTTTTGGTCGTAATAATCATGGCTGTTAATTTTTCGTGTCTTGTATGAATGGCGTCAATAACCCTTGTTGAAACATATAGCGTTACTAACGTATAAAGAGCCTTTTCCCAACCAAATAAAAGTCCAGCAGTTAAAATGATAATAGCATTCAAAATAAAAAAGTACGTGCCAATCGGTCTATCTTTCATGCGAGATAAAATCATTGCAACAATATCAAGGCCTCCTGTAGATGCTCCCCACTTTAACGTAATTCCCATCCCAACTGCTGCAATAACTCCACCAAATACAGCATTTAGTAAAAGATCTTCTGAAACATTTAAGACAGGTACAATAGCAAGAAAGAATGTTGACCCTATAACGCTTATAAAACTATATAAAGTAAATGACTTGCCTACTTTTAACCATCCTAAGATAGCCACAGGTATGTTCAACAATAATAAAAGAGTTCCTGTAGAAATATTAAATGCTGTAAATTCTGTTAAAATGCTTGAAATAAGCTGAGCTGCCCCTGTAAAGCCACTTGCATACACGTTAGCAGGGATTAGAAATAAATTTAACGAACATGCATTTAACAACGCTCCAATCAGTACAATGATAAGGCGCTGAATTTCAATCAGCATCATAAGATTCCTCTCTTTCAGCAGCAAAGTGATTTTTATGTCTTAATATCTAGTTAGAAAGATTTTTTCACAATAAACAAGGCTTTAGAAGCATTCCCTTTGTATCATTTATTGCGTAAAGTCCTATGGATACTTTTCCATTTAATCTTTATAATAGAAATTCAAACAACACTTATTTTTATCGTAAAATAGAAACTTTTTATCTTAACTTTAGGAAGGTGAAATAATGGCTATCCAGCTTATTACAGATAGCGGGGCTGACTTATCTCAACAGACTTTATCTCAATATAATATAACCTCAATCCCACTCCGCGTTCATATTAATGGAGTGGACTATGAAGATTCTCAATCGCTCTATCCAGAAGAGCTTTATGAACATATTCGACTTGGTGATGAAGCAAAAACATCACAACCATCGCCAACAAGGCTTTATGAAATATTAGAACCTCTTGCCAAAAAAGGCGATCCTATGCTTTATATTGCTTTTTCATCAGCACTTTCAGGTACATACCTAACCGCACTCAGCGTGCGTGAGGAGCTTTTAACTACATATCCAAACATTGAATTTGAAATTATTGACTCCAAATGTGCATCCCTTGGTCAAGGTCTTGCTGTTTATTATACCGCTCAACAAATTTTACAATCCAAATCCTTTAAAGAAGTTATTGAACAAGCAAAATTTTATTGCAAAAATATTGAACACATCTTTACAGTTGATGATCTTGCCTTACTAGCTAAAGGAGGGCGCGTTAGTAAAACAGCCGCTTTTGTAGGCGGATTGCTAAATATTAAGCCTCTTCTTCATGTGGAAGACGGAAAACTTATTCCTCTTGAAAAAATTCGCGGACGAAAAAAGGTTTTTCGACGCATGGTTGAACATATGAAACATCGTGCTCCTACCTTATCAAATCAAACAATTGCGATTAGTCATGGTGACGATGAGCAAGCTGCAATTGAGCTAAAAGAAATGATTGTACAAGAATTTGGGCCTCAATCTTTTATGATTGAAATTATTGGAGCTGTAATTGGTTCTCATGCTGGCCCTGGTGCCCTCGCTCTTTTCTTTGTAAATGAAGCGAAAGCAACGGATAAAAGAAAACATCCTGAGTTATCCTAATACCTGTAGTACTATAGAAATGCTTTAAGGATGAAAGGAGCTGTTTTCATTGTCTAAAACAAGTGATAACGATAAAAAAGCAAGAGACCATAATGCTGAGCTTCACGAAAAAAATCTTCTCCGTGAACGTAATCGCAAGCTTGGAAAACATGCAGAGTCAAAGAAACCTGACCACCTTTAAGACTCGTTTCTGTTTTCCATAAAAATGGAATCATCATAGCTTTTTATAACGAATTTAAGGGTAGTCTGTCAACAAGATGAATCATAACGACTAAAAAACTTTGCTTTTAAAAGCAAAGTTTTTTAGGTTTAGGATTGTCTCTATCCTTTATTTTTTCTATAATAAACCCAATTAGACTTGCTCAAAAAGCAAAAAAGATGGTGGAGGTTATTATGGCTAAAGAAAATTCTTTTGATGTTGTATCACAAGTAGATTTGAGTGAAGTAACAAATGCAATCAACATTGCGCTAAAAGAAATTAAAAATCGTTATGACTTTAAAGGTAGCAAAAGCGATATCTCTCTTGATGGAGAGGAACTTATCTTAATTTCGGATGATAATTTTAAACTTGATCAGCTAAAAGACGTGCTAATTACTAAACTAATTAAACGAAATGTCCCAACCCGCAATATCTCTTATGGCAAAGTTGAAAATGCCTCAGGAGGAACAGTTCGTCAGCGCGCAACACTTGTCCAAGGCATTGATAAAGATAATGCTAAAAAGATTAATACAATTGTAAAAAATTCAAAGCTTAAAATAAAAAGTCAAGTACAAGATGATCAAGTACGCATTAGCGGGAAAAGTCGCGATGATCTTCAACAAATTATGAACGCTATTCGTGAAGCTGATTTACCTATTGATGTTCAATTTATCAACTTTCGTTAAGAGTCCTTTTAAGGGCTCTTTTTTGTATAGCAAGGAAAAAACAAGCTCAAACTAAAGTAAAACTTACAAGGAGCCCTGTCATGACGAATGAAAAAAAGACTTTTCCCCCTCAGCACCAGCAACATCAACCAGGTATTGAAAATGAAATGAATCCCCTTCCTGTTTCCATTGATCCAAACTATAAGCCCTCTGATAAATTAGCCGGAAAAGTTGCAGTTATTACCGGTGGAGATAGCGGAATCGGTCGAGCTGTGTCTTATCATTACGCTTTAGAAGGAGCTAAAGTTGTTATTGTATATTTAAGTGAAACAGAGGATGGAGAGGAAACGAAGAAAAGAATTGAAGAAATGAACGGCGATTGTTTACTTCTTCAAGGAGATGTTGGAGACGAATCATTTTGTAAAACTGTTATAGCTGAGACGATGAAAAAGTATGGAAAAATCGATATACTTGTTAATAATGCTGCTGAACAGCATCCACAAAAAAGCTTGCTTGATATTACAAAAGAACAGCTTCATAGAACATTCACAACAAACATTTTTTCTTTTTTCTATCTAACAAAAGAAGCTCTCCCACATTTTAAAAAAGGCAGCACTATTATTAATACAGCTTCTGTTACAGCCTACAAGGGACACGAAACCCTTATTGACTATTCTTCAACAAAGGGAGCTATCGTTTCGTTTACTCGTTCTTTAGCTGCTTCTCTTGTTGGCCAAGGAATACGGGTAAATGGCGTTGCTCCAGGACCTATTTGGACCCCTCTTATTCCCTCTACCTTTGATAGCAAGCAAGTTGAAACATTTGGCTCTAACACTCCAATGGAACGGGCTGGTCAGCCATCTGAGGTTGCTCCAAGCTACGTCTTCCTTGCGAGTGACAGCTCTTCTTATATGACAGGCCAAATGCTACATGTAAATGGGGGAACTCCTGTAAATGGGTAATGAAAAGGCATAGCGTTCTCGCTATGCCTTCTTTTAACGTGTAACTTTTATTTTCATTTTACGTTCAAGCTTTCCTAGTACAATATCAGCTATGACAGCCACAATACAAGCCGGAATTGCTCCTGCATAAATACGAATAGTATTACGGGAGTTAATCCCTGAGAAGATTTCTCTTCCAAGCCCGTCTCCACCAACAATTGGAGCAAGTGTAGCAACACCGACAGCGATAACCGCTGCAATACGCAGCCCGGCCATAATAAACGGCATTGAAAGAGGAAGCTGTACTTTTGTTAGAATCTGAAAATACGTCATGCCAATTCCATGACCTGCTTCAACTGTTGTT
Source organism: Priestia filamentosa (assembly GCF_900177535.1). Taxonomy (NCBI): domain Bacteria; kingdom Bacillati; phylum Bacillota; class Bacilli; order Caryophanales; family Bacillaceae; genus Priestia; species Priestia filamentosa. Next base: position 134,669 of record NZ_FXAJ01000004.1, on the reverse strand, counting down.
TTATTAACTTCTTCAAGCCCAACATACGTATTTCTAATAATAGGAAGAAGTGAATATAAGAAAAGTCCGATGACAACCGTGTAAAATCCTAGTCCAAAGTATAGCATTAAAACAGCTAATAAAGCTAAGCTTGGAATAACTTGAACAACGTTGGCAAGCGTCAAAATAATAGGAGCTACCCTTTTATACCTAGAGCAAATAATGCCAAGCAGCGTCCCGACAATAAGAGCAAGGCCAACAGCAATAATGACCATTAGAAGATGTTCTCCTGTATACAAAAGCAGTAAATCAATATTATCTGCCCAATATCCAAAAAGTTCTTTAATAAAATTCATTGTCTCACTCCGATTTATCCCCGAGTAAACCTCTCTCGGTTAGAAATTCTTTTGCCACATCACGCTCACTTCGATTTTTAATATCCACTTCATAGCTTAATTTTGTAATCGTTTCGGCATCAATTTTTCCTGTTAGCTCATCTATAATTCCTTCAACTTCTGGATGCTCTTTTAAAATGGCGTTACGAGCAACCATTGAAGCATCATAAGGTGGGAAAAATCTTTTGTCATCTTTTAAAACTTTCAAATTGTATTCAATAATGCGTGGATCTGTTGAATAGGCCACAACAACATCCACATCTTTCGTACCTACAGCTTGATATAATAAATTGATATCCATTGCATATAAGTTTTGGAAATTTAAACCGTAATATTTAGAAAAAGGGCGATATCCGTCTTCTGTTCTTTCCTTCCAACTTGAATCAACACCAAGCTTCATACTATCTTGATATGGTTCTAGATCAGAAATGGTTTGTAGGTTCTTCTCATCTGCCTCTTCTTTGCGAACAGTGACGGCATATGTATTTTCCCATCCTAATGGATCAAACCATTTAAAATCGTAATATTTATTAAAACCTTCTTTTGCAATCTTTAATACTTCATCACGATCTTTTGTTGATTTTACCGGAAAGAAATTACTGAAAATAACACCTGAATACATTAAAGACATATCAATATCTCCACGATCCATTGCTTTTAAAATCATTGGTGTTGAAAGCAAATCTGGAATAACGTCTACTTCAATATCTGTTCTATCCTCAATAAGCTGTTTATAAATTTGCGCAACAATCTTTGTTTCTGTAAACGTTGCTGCTCCAATCTTAATCGTATCTTTTGAACTGCAAGATGATAAAAATAAAAGTGAAACAACACAAATGATTGTTAGTTTACTTAATATCCTCATAATATCCTCCTTGGCTGTTGAGATGAACGAATCCAAATTATTTAGGCTCTTTGTGTTTTCTTCACAAGGAAATTTAGTAGAAAATCTACAACAAGGGCGAGGATAACTGAGCTTATTGTACCTGTAAAAATTAAAAAGTTGTTGTTGGTACTCATTCCTGAAACAATTAAATCCCCTAAACCGCCTGCTCCAATAAGTGCAGCGAGCGTTGTCCAGCTAATAATATATACAGTTGTAAGACGCACGCCTGACAAGATATATGGAAGAGATAAAGGTAGTTCAACTTTAAAGAGTCTTTGCATTGAACTAAACCCCATTCCTCTGGCGGATTCAATTAAACTTTGATCAACTTCCTTAATTCCTGAGTATGTATTCCGTAATAGCGGGAGAATAGAATAAAGAAAAAGCGCAAAAACAGCCGGGTACATACCCACTCCAAAAAGAGGAATTAACATGGCAAGCAAGGCAATGGTTGGAACCGTTTGAAAAATGTTTGCAAGTCCGAACGTTAATGAATTAATAACTCCCTCTTTTATACGTGTTAGTAAAATAGCAACAGTAATAGAAAGAATACAGCCCGCAATAACGGCTAATACAACGATTAAAAGATGCTCTCCTAACCGACTCAAAACTTCTGGATACCTAGTTTGTAAAAACACTCCATATTCTTTTAACGTATCCATCTATATGACCTCATCTTCTGCGGAGTAAGCAGATGCCATCAGCTTTACCATACTCCCTCTTGTAATAACTCCAAGGAATATGCCTTCCTTTGTTACAACAGGAACATAAGGCAAATTATGCTCGCTCATATAATCAAGTGCAACAGTAAATGGAGTGTTTTTATGAACAACATAAGTAAAAGGTTCCATTGCATCTTTTAGAGTTTTCGTTTCATCTCGATACTGTTTTAAAATATTCAAAATAGGAGCATAGCCAAGTAATTTTTTACGATTATCTACAACAATTAGCGTATCTACTTTTCTCTGCTCCATCAGTTTCAAGGAAGAAGCAAGCCCTCTCTCAGGATAGGCTGTTACTGGTTTTGGAATCATTACTTCTTCAACTGTTGGAAGTTCATCTCCTTCGAAATCAAAAGCTGAGTCTCCTCCATTTGCTTTTAATCGCTTCTCACCAATGAATTCTTTCACAAAGTCATTTGCAGGATGACGCAGAATTTCATCTGGGGAGCCAACCTGAACAACTTCTCCATCTTTCATCAACACAATATTGTCAGCTATTTTAATTGCTTCATCCATATCATGAGTAACAAATACAATCGTCTTTTTTATATTTTCTTGAAGGTTTGAAAGCTCATCTTGAAGCTGCTCACGACTAATTGGATCAAGAGCGCTGAATGGTTCATCCATTAAAATGATATCAGGTTCTGCGGCAAGAGCTCTAACAACCCCAACACGTTGCTGCTGGCCTCCGCTTAGTTCATTTGGATAACGGTCTCGATATGTATGTGGATCTAAGTTAACGAGTGAAAGAAGTTCATCTACTTTCGTTGAGATTTTATCTTCATCCCATTTTAATAAGCGAGGAACAATAGCTACATTATCTGCTATTGTCATATGAGGAAATAAGCCGATGCTCTGAATAACATAGCCAATCTTACGGCGCAATTGAACTGGGTTCACTTGTGAAATATCCTCGTCATCAATATAAATTTTCCCTTCTGATGGAGTGATTAATCTGTTAATATGCTTCATTGTAGTTGATTTGCCACACCCGCTCGGGCCAATAATCACGTGAATTTTCCCACTTTCAAGCGTTAGGTTTACATCCTTTAAGGCTTGAAATCCATCATTATACCTTTTAAATACTTTTTCTAGTCGAATCATTGATTGTCATCACCTCTTAGGTTTATTGTTCCATGATTGTCACCTTTTAGACCTAAAATATCCGTTAAATTACACAGGTGAACTAAACATTTACCCTTATTCTACATAGAGTAAACCTCTTTTTTTAAAATTCAGCTATTTTTTTCTAATTCTCTAAAAAAAGCCCTGCTTCATAGGCAAAGGCTTCTAACTAATTGTTGCTAAAATTTCACTTTTATCTTCTTTAGTTACAAAAGCTTTCTCATTAAAAATTTGATAATTTTCCTTCCGAACATCAAGAAGAACTTCTCGGTATAAAAGGGCAGAGTCTTAGAGAGGAAGACGGAATGTTAATGGATATAGCGCTATGCTTGTTAATCCCTTTTCATAAGGCTCTTCCAGCGTATTCCCACGAGCTAATAAAACTTTCTTGTCCAAATAAATCCTGCTTTTTTACTCCCCACCCCTAATGTTGCATAAAAAAAACATAGTCTCTCCAAAAAGGAGACTATGTTTTTAGCTTTATTTCACAATCTTAATATTATAGTTCTCAAACCAAACATGAATCTGACAAAGGTGGGCTAGAAGCTGTGGACCTGTCATAAGCTGCCCGAACCAAGGAACAGAAAACTCTTTTCCTTTTGAATCTGCAATTGCCTTAAGTTTTTCAGCATTAAAAAGCTCATAAAGAGGTGAATTGGAATCTTTTAAAATATCTTTTAACCATTTTTGCACAATATTTGTATAGTAAGGATTATGTGTTTTAGGGTATGGACTTTTTTTGCGATAAAGAACTTCGTTTGGAAGTATCCCTTCAAGCGCTTTTCTTAGAATTCCTTTCTCATATCCTCCTGCGGTTTTCATCTCCCATGGAATGTTCCATACGTACTCTACAAGACGATGATCAGCAAATGGAACGCGCACTTCTAGACTTGCTCCCATACTCATACGGTCTTTTCGATCAAGAAGCGTTGGCATAAACCAAATCATATTCAAATAAAATAAGTTTCTTCTATTTGCCTCTTCTTCACTTTCCCCATCAAGAGTGGGAACTTCCTTAATGGATTGCTCATAGCCGTTCTTTACATACTCCTTCAGCGAGAGTTTTTTTTGCCACTCGTCTTTTAAAAGATCTACCCTTGCATCAACAGAGCGCATCCATGGAAAGTTATCAGAAGAAAGAGCATGCGTTTTATGGAACCACGGATACCCACCGAAAATTTCATCTGCGCATTCACCTGAAAGACCAACAACAAAGTCTTTCTTAATTTCTTTACAAAACCAAAGAAGAGAAGAATCGATATCAGCCATACCTGGTATATCTCGAACAAGCACAGATTCTTCTAAATAATGAGCAAGCTCTTCATTATTAATCACACAGCTATGGTGAATCGTCTTAAATTCATCAGACATCTTCTTAATGTATGCCCCATCTGAGTTTGGCTGGAACTCTGATGCTTTAAAGAATTTCTCGTTATCTTCATAGTCAATTGAGTAAGTATGAAGGGACTGGCCTTGTTCCCGAAAAGCATTGGCAGCAATGGCTGTAATAGCACTTGAATCGATCCCCCCCGATAAAAAGGTACAAACCGGAACATCAGAAACAAGCTGTCTTGTTACAGCATCCTGAAACAGTTCTCGCACATGTTCTGCTGTCTCTTCAAGTGAATCAGTATGTTTTTCACTTTTTACATTCCAGTAGCGCCAGATGTTCAATCCTTCTCTACTAAATGTCAAAGCATGTGCAGCACGCAGTTCGTCAATCCCTTTAAAAATCCCATGGCCAGGCGTATGTGATGGACCAAGACCTAATACTTCAGCTAATCCGTCGTACGTAATTTCTACCTCTACATCTTCATGAGCAAGAATAGCTTTTAGCTCTGAAGCAAATTGAAGCCCTCCTCTATATACACGGTAAAACAGCGGCTTTACACCAAGTCTATCGCGAGCCATAAAAAGAGATTGTTGTTCTTCATCCCAAATGGCAAAAGCAAAAATACCGTTAAAATGTTCAACGCATTTCTCTCTCCACTCTACATAGGAAAGAAGAAGCACCTCAGTATCAGAATGGCCGCTAAATGTATAGCCTCTCTTTAAAAGTTCCTTACGAATATCTTCTGTATTATAAAGTTCTCCATTATAGCAAATGGTGTAAGAATTTTCTTTTTTATCTCTTGTCATTGGCTGTATGCCGCCGCTTGGATCAACTACAACAAGACGCTTATGTCCAAAAGATACATGCTCTCTTACCCAAGTATTCGTATCATCAGGACCTCTTTTTTCAAGTGTTTTTGTCATCTTTTCAATTGTGTCACGCTTTTTCAGGAGGTTCTGATTATAATCGATCCAACCAGTAATACCACACATGTTTTCCCCACCCTTTCATTTATCGTGGTCCATAGCTTTTTCAATAGTGCTATCTTATGCGTAAAAAGTAAGAGGTTGATTTGTCCATCCGCTTTTTCTTCAAAATTTTGTGTTTTATAGTTATAGAAAATAGGAAATTAGACAACAAAGAATAGTAATAGGATTTTCAACAAACCATTTGGAGGAGTGGCCTATGAAAAATTTATCGAAAACGCAGTGCTTAGAAATGCAACCACGCTCCTTTATTTTAGGAACGCTTGAGTGTATTGATTCACAATGGATTTTTTTTGATGAAGAGGATGAAGCATCAATGCTCCAAGATATCCTTAGCTCATCTTGCGAGGTATATTGGAAAGGTCATTGGCAAAAAGCATGTTGGAAAAAAGATAATTCATTTGAAATTAACAACACAGTTTGCTTTTTACAAGATGGGGCAGAGCTACGCGTTGGAAAGAAACTACAACACGCTTATCAACTTCTTATTGATGAGCTTTCAACTCACTCATTCATGCGCTTAAGCCAACTATTGAATGATCTCTCTTTTTCTCTTTATGATTGTATTTATTGCTTTAACACTTTATGTTTCTTACCTACTGATGGTGAAAGAAACGGCGTGAATTTCCTTATCTTTGATAACGAAGAAAGAATCTGTTCAGTTCATCACCACTTTGATTGTAGTGAAGGAAACGACCGGTTTGAGATTACACTCAATACAGGTGAGCAGTTCTTATCATCTGATTTAAAAAAATTGGGATAGAAAAAGATCGTAAGAAGAATTCTTACGATCTTTTTTGGTTACTGCACTTTATTTCTTAATGTCCCAATACCTTCAACTGTTATTTCAATGATGTCTCCTGAAGATAGAAATATTGGTGGATTAAACCCTTTTCCAACTCCAGCAGGCGTTCCTGTAGCAATAATGTCGCCAGGTTCAAGTGTTGTTCCTTTTGATAATGTTTCAATAATTTCTTCAATTGGAAAAATAAACTGTTCCGTATTGCCATCTTGTCTTATTTCTCCATTTACTCTCGTTTCAATATGTAAATTCGCTGCATTCTCAATTTCTGATTTATGCACAATAAAAGGTCCCATCGGACACGAAGTATCCAAACTCTTTCCAATTAGAAACTGTTTATGTTTTGACTGCAAATCCCGTGCTGTAATATCATTCAAAATGGTATAACCAAAAACGTGATGAAGAGCATCAGCTTTAGAAATTGCTTTTCCTTTTTTTCCGATAATAACAGCAAGCTCTCCCTCATAATCTAATTCATCTGTTACATCTTCATGACGTAAAATAGGTGCATCAGGGCCTACTACAGCTGTTGGTGCCTTTGAAAACATCATAAGGTTCGTCGGGATATCTTGTTCACTTCCCATTTCAATAGCATGATCACGATAGTTCTTTCCAACACAAAATACATTTTTACTCGGTCTTGGAATTGGAGCAAGAAGCTCTGTTTCCTCTATGGAATATGAAAAAGCATCGTGCCCTTTTTCTTCGATAATTTCCTTAATAATATGCTCAAAATAATGAAAATGCTCAATAAATGAAATCATATTTGTTGGAATATCTGTCTGAAAACGCTCTTTGGCAATTTTATTTATATGAATTACTTTCTCTCCTTGGATCATGCCAATAAATTCATCATCATGTAGTCTAGCTGTCACAAATTTCATTTTTTATTCCTCCTCTTTCTACCTTTTAAACAATTCGCTCTTTCTTTCTATATTCCTACTTTTCAACTGCGTTTTTTTCATTTTTCATTCCTCGATATGTGAAGGAGCGCAGAAGGTGTTCCAAAGGACCTCTAGAGTATCTCTTCAGGATAATAGAACTTCCAATGCATTGAACAACAAAGAAACCAAGGGCTAACAGAACGCCTTGCATAACTGTTATGTCACCATAAAAACCTAATCCATAATTATAAAATAGGAGCGTACATACAACAGATTGAGCCATATAATTTGTGAGTGCCATTCTTCCTGCTGATTGTAAAGGTTGCGCGATAAACCGCGGTATTTTTTCACCATACAGCATAAACAGCGTAATATAAAAGATGGCTCCTAAAGGTCCACCAACGCTGTCTTGCATAAAGTCTGTAGCGACGTTAAATCCAATCAAATACGGAAGAACCTTAAAAAGTAGGAAAGCAAAAAAGCATACCATACATACATATTTAATGAAAAGAACGTTTTCCTTTATACGTTCAAACCCTTTTTCTTTTGCTAAAAAGGCTCCGATGAGAAAGAAAGGAAAAACAGATAAGAACAGAAGCGGGAACGTCCCTATGTTATTGATATAATACCAATCAAGGAACCGCTGAGAGAAAATCTCAGCAATGCTTCCATCTCTATATGCATTTATAGAACTATCAATAAGCGGCTGCACAACGCCAACAGCATTTGACTCTGCTTTTGAGAACGAAGCAACGATAAGAAGAAGAATCATGATGATACTTGGAATAATAAATAAAGCTCCTCCCCAATAAAGAAAAGTTCTCCCTCTTGCTTCTTGAAAAAAAAGAAGAAAAAAACCGCACACAGCATATAAAATTAAAATATCCCCATACCAAATAACAAAAGCATGTACACATCCGATACACAAAAGTAAAAATAACCTTCTTAAAAGTAAAGGAGTAAAAGCAGCATTATTCTTAAAGGCAGTTTGAAATATTTTCATGAATCCAAAACCAAATAAAGTAGCGAAAATAGGATAGAAACTTCCCTGCCCTAAAATATCTATAGCCATATATATTTTTGAGTGTGTATCTTCAAAGGAGTCCATATAGATAGAAGGTGAATAAAATCCAGGCATGTTGACAAGTAGAATACCTAAAAGAGCGAACCCTCTCAAAAGGTCAACAGTTGCTATTCTTTCGTCTTTTATTCCATTCATTTTCTCACTTCCTTATTCATTTCTCTCTTAGCCATCCATTATAGCTGAAACTTCATAGATCATCAGCTTTAAAGAGGTCAGAAATTTATTCCAATTACAAAAGGATAAATAGGCTATCACCTTATATTTCGTCCTAACATACGATACACTATAACTCAAAATCAAAGGGTGTTTTTATGCCAGCTATTGTTGGAGCAGTTAGTGTAAATAGTGTTGGAACAGCAAGTATTTTTCATATTGGAGACGTTTATACGATCGCACCTTCAGCAAATTCTAAAACATTTGCTGGAGCAGGATCTTTTAGCACTGGAGATGGATTGGTGATTAACAATAAAATCAGTTCAACGAATACGCAGGATCAAGACTTTATTGATCAACCTATAGCTGCCAATGCTTAATGAGGTGAAGGTATGAATTTTTATGTAAATCAAAGCATTTGCATCCATTCGATTCGGGTTGCGAGCGTTAGTAACTCTTCTGTCTTTCAAATTGGAAGCGCTGGAATGATTCGTTCTCTTGCGCAGCTTTACAATACAGGTGGCTTCACGGAGAAAGCTCCTGAAACAGTAAAACCAGGTGAGACCACAAATCTTGTTGAGCCAGAAGCACCAAGCGTCCCTCTTAATTTAGGAAGAAAAAAGAACGTATGAATTGAGAAGAACTCCTTCACATCTTTTGGGCACATGCATAATGTATAAAAGCAGCTTACTCATATGAAATGGAGGAGATTCTTTATGCAATACGGAGGAACGACGCAAACGTATATCCACCAACTTCAGGCCCAAATTCAACAACAGAATCAGCGAATTTTGCAGCTTGAGCAAGCTATAGGAACCCTCCAAAAACAGATGAATTCGTTAAAAGAGGCCCCTTCAACTAAAATTGACAGAATTGAATACAAGTTTGATCAACTCAAAATTGAAACACTGGAAGGAACGCTAAATATAGGACTTAATCCACTTTCTCCTGATCATCAGATTGAAGATTTCCACATTAGTCAGAGTGACTTAACTCCACCAAATCGGAATGTAAATATAAAAGAGTTAGGCGATGAAATTTATGAAGAGACGCTCACCTTATTAGAAGGAAACGGCCATGATTGGATTCGTGACCTTGCTAGGGAGAAAGGAATCAACTTACATGAGTCCTATTATGATTTCATTACAGAAGATATAAAGAAGCAGCTTGAAGAACGGATTCTTTTCCATCTACAGCAACGAGGTGATGAGCAACCAAGAGAAGAGAAAAAAGAAAGTATAAAAACTCAAATTACTCAGGATATGAAACGGGGAATCGATGCCTTTTTAACACATCTCCCTCAATCATTTAAAGGAGCAGAAAAATGATGAATTATACGGTTGTAAATAGAGACTTACTTGTTGGAAATGTTCATGTACTTGGTGTATCTACCTCCTCTGTATTTTTGATTGGAGATACTGAAAGCATAGCTCTTTCCTCTGCCTATGATACACCTCCAGAGTCTCTTATTATCGGTCCTTATGTTCCTCTTTCTTTACAATAAAGGAGAAAAAGTATGCGTACTTCAAAAGTAGATTGGTTTCGAATGAATTCCTTAACATCTAGCTCGATTTTTAACATCGGAGATTCAGCACATATTAGATCTTCGGCAAAAGTAATCGCTATACAACGTGAAGCAGAACTTTTTTTGGGTAGGGAAGGAAATTTTAATGATTATACCCTTTTTAAACGAAGCTATCCTCTACTAACTTTAAAACGAATTCCAACGGTAAAATATAACGAATCTAATATAATTCATGTTGGATCTGTTCGGGTGACTGGAGCTTCTACTTCTTCTGTTGTTCAAATTGGCTCAACAAATGATATAAAATGTTATTCACGTGTTAAACATGTTAGACAGCTTCTAAGTGATCGTCGAGAGAAAGAGCAGGAAGAAAGAGAGGAGGGATAGCATGCCAGCACTTGTTGGACCTGTACAAATTGTAAGCATTGGCGGCGGTGGCGTTGTTACATTTGGAGATACCTTTTATGTTTCACCTAAAGACACTTCAAAAGTTGCTTATGGATCAGGATCTGGAAATACAGGAAACCTTATTAACACAAACACAGGCGGATCTGCTACAAATACGTTCGACCCGGATATTGCAGACCAAACTGTAGCAGGAAATGCATAAAAAACAGGCCTCAACGGCCTGTTTTTATGCTTTTCTACTATTAGACTTGCGTGTTCTTGGGAGGCGTGATGACGGCTGCTTTCTAATCCACTTAATAAACTTACTAATCTTTTCATCCTGCTGTAAGTCAGAAATTGTATTCAATCGAACTGCTAGCTCGTCATTTGTATAAAGAGCGTGAATTTGCTTGTGACAAGGAATACAAAGGTTTGCTGTTGGTTCAAATGTGCCTCCCATTTCCTTTGGAGTTAAATGATGAACAGTTGTATAAACATCATCTCTTCCACAAAGCTCACATCGACCAATTCGTCGCTCTTCTTTTGATTTTGCCACACCATATCTGCTCCTTTCTCCTTTAAAGCGTTTCGATTTTCACTTTTGTACCATTGCCAAGATCATCTGCTTTCTCAACAATAAGGCGCTTAGGCAGACGTGCACGCAGCTCTTGAACATGACTAATGATTCCAATTGAAAGATCATTAGATTGAAGCTTTTCGAGTGCTGTAATAACTGTATCAAGAAGCTCGCTATCAAGTGTACCGAACCCTTCATCAAGGAAAAAGAACTGCAATGGATATTCTCCTCGAAGCTGAATACCTGCAGAAAGAGAAAGCGCTAAAGATAGAGAAGTTAAAAATGTCTCTCCACCAGACAAGCTTGAAATCGGTCGCTTCACTCCCCCGTTGGCATCATCTCGAATAACAAATCCTCCTTGTGAATCTACTTCAAGAGCATATCTCTGTCTTGTTAAAAACCCTAATCGCTCTGATGCATCTCGGCTAATTGCAATAAGCTGCTCTTGAGCCATATACTCAATAAAAGCATTTCCTTTAAATACGCTTTGAAGCTTCTGATACTGAGAGAGCTCTTCTTGTATCTTTTCTCTCTCTTTTTCCAAACTTCCCAATCGTTCATTTCTTACTTGCAAATCTTTTAAAAGAGCTCTTGCTGAACCTAGTTCTGTTGTTGCTTCTTTCACACTTTCCTTTAAATCAGCCAAAATAGAAGATGTCTCTTTAAAAGATTGTTCTGTGATACTTTGATTATCAAGCAATTTTGTAACATTTTCTAATGCTATTGTGATGCTCTTTAGTTTGTCCCAAAATGCTTCTACGTCTTCACGAATCTTCTGCTGTTGCGCCTCTGTTATTAACATTTCTTTTACATCTATATCAGAATGAAAGCCTGAGCTATTTCTCTTAGCTTTCCATTTACTTTCTTTCTCTTCATATCGTTCATTTAACTCTGCGAGTGAGGAGACTATTGATTCATATGAAGCTTTTACTTCTTGATGTTCATTATTAAAAAGGTGCCACCTTTTCAATGTTTCGTCTTCTCTTTCTTTTAAAGAATGGATCTCTTTATTTATGCCATTAAGAAGCTCTTCTAGCGAATTTTCTCCAATGATTTGTATTAAGCGTTGCTGCTGTTCTAAAAGTGACGCTTTTTTGTTCTGCAAGAATGAGAAAAACTCAACTTCCTTTCGCTCGTGAACATTCCACTCTTCACGCAATTTCTCCAATGCTTTTTCTGTTTCCTCCAGGTATTCTACACTTTTTTCAATTCGCTCATTAAGCTCAGCCAGTTTTTGATCGTTACGCTCAAGTTGTTGTTGAATAGCTGAAATGCTAGTAATCTCAAATTCTTTGTAACGTTCTTGCCATTCTTTTTGCGCCTTAGTCATTTCTTCTTCTATTTGCTGAACAAAATTTGCTTGTTCCATTAACATCTTGTTTTGTTGCTCAGACTCAAACAATAGCTTATTCTTCTTCTCGCTGACATCCCCTGCGATTTTTACGAGGCGATCAATTTTCTCTTTTTGACCAATATAATCTTGCTCAAGCCCTTTTAGTTCTGTTTGCAATTTTACAATACAAGCTTTTAACGTTTCATCTTTCGTAAGAAGCGGCGGAATATCTTCTTGCTCGGTTTGTTCAAACTCCCCAAAACAGTCAAGTAATTTCTCAGCAAGCGGCTCAAGCTTTAATTTCAAGGAGGAACAAATATATTTACGTTCTTGTAAATTTGATAAGTTTTTTCTTAATAAATCAATCTCTCTTCCATCAGTTACCTCCATCTCTTCTCCTGTTGCTGGTAAAGGATGTGTCGTTGATCCACATACAGGACAAGGCTTACCATCATGAAGGTGTGCAGAAAGTGTTAATGCAAGCTTTTGTTTATTTGCTTCTTCTACCTTTCTCTGCATTTCCTCAATTTTGTGTTCCCCGCTAGCAATAAATCGTTCAATTTCACGTTCTCGCTCACAAACAAGATTATAGGTATGTTGCAGAAGATCGTACTGCTCTATCGCCTGCTTTTTCACTTTTTGTTCGCTTTCTATAGAACTCTTCATTTCAAGTTCTAGCTGCTGAAGATTCTTCTTCATTTGATTATGCTGTTCTTTTTTTTCTTCATGTTGCACCTTGAGGCTATCAATATCCCGACTTTCTTGAACAGCATATTGCACTTTAATTCGATAAGAAGGAGACACACTAAGCCTCTCTCGTTCTTCCATCAGCTCTTTTTGTTTTGCTTTTCCACGCTTATATAAACTTTCTCTCTTTTGAAACTGCTCTTTAATACCTCTTCCTGATTCCAAAAGTTCCTCATGTTGCTTGCGAGCGTTCTTTACTGTTTCAGATAGAGTTGTAACGTCTTTATTTAGCTCTTCCGCATATTGATACTTCTCGCGTTGAGCAAGAAGTAGAGGTTCTCTTTGCTCTCGCTCTTTATTTGCTCGTTCATATTCCTCTTTGGCCAAGGCTGCTTTTTGATTTACTTCTTCTAATTTTCCTGCCCGTTGATTTTTTTGTTTTTCCGCTGTTTGCTTCTGTAAAAATAGATTTTCACATTCTTCTAAATACGGACGCAAACTCTCTGCTTTGAGCGCTTTACTTAAATGCTCTTCACAATTCTTTATCTCCGGTTCTTCCTCTTTAAGCTCTTTTAACTTTGCTTCATTCTCTTCTTTCTCTTTCTGCCATTCCCATAGTTTTTGCTTGTGTTCATATTCCTTTTGAATATGTAAAAGCTCTTGTTCTCTCTTTTGAAGCAAAAGTTCACAACTTTTCACTTCTTGTTCAGCTTCTTTTACATTTTCAACGGTGGCTCCTCCAAGTTCTGCTTGTGCTGCTAAAATTTTATCAAGTTCATGTTTCGCATTTGTAAGGTTTCGCTTAATTTTCTGAAGAAGCTCGTCTCCATATTTCTCTAAATTAAATAATCTTTGAAGCATTTGACGACGTTCTGCTCCCTTTAAAGACAGAAATTCAGCAAACTTTCCTTGTGGAAGTACTACAGCTCGTGTAAAGTCATCAATCGTAAGACCTAATAAGGAGTTGATATACTGATTGACATCATTCATTTTGTCTGCCAAAACAACTCGTTCGTCTCCTTCTTCAATAAGGCGACTTGTTGTTGACTTTACTCTCCACTCGTCACTTCGCTTGAAATTTCGTTCAACAGTATACGTTTGCATGCCTTCTGCATTTTCCAAGCAAAAAGTGAACGCGACTTTAAGCTCATCTTCTCCATGATTTAAAATACCGTGCGTATTATTTGCTGCTCTTTCTACTTTCCCGTACAAAGCAAGCGTCATTGCATCTAATATCGAAGATTTTCCACTTCCAGTTGGTCCGAAAATCCCAAAAACTCCGCCTTCACAAAGCTCGTCAAACTGAATCATTTGTATCTGGCGAAAGCTGTGGAGCCCTTGGATTTTTAACGTTATTGGCTTCACTCCTCTTCCTCCTCATGAACAAGGCTTAAAAACAGCTCCATTAATCGACTATCAGGAGTCCCGCCTCCTGTTTGTTGTTCATAAAATCGACGGAATGCTTCATCAATCGGAATGTCTTTTACCTTTTCTTCCTCTGACTGTGTTTCTTCATAATGAAATACAGGGCGGATATGAATGATACCGTTATGCTCTTTTCGTAAACGGTGGATTTCTTCCATTGAAAGAGCATCTGTTAAATGAATTTCAAGGTCAATCCAAGCGTTAGCATCTTTTCCCTCTTCAAACCATTGATAAATTTCTTGTATTCCATGCTTAGCTTTCCATCTTACAAGCGGTTTCCCGCTGTTGATAGGAATTTCTGTCAGCTCTGCTTTCCCATAGGGCACAACATCAATAATAGATAGGGACTTCGTATACCCTGCTTCTGAAAAACTGTAGGCAAGAGGTGATCCAGAATAACGGGCAAGTGTTTTCGCTCTGCCAACATTTTGCGGGCGATGAAGATGTCCAAGTGCAACATACTGAGCTTCTTCCGGCAAACTTGTTGCCGCTACTGTATATGCTCCTCCAACTTCAATTGGTCGCTCTGAATCACTAGCACTTCCCCCTGCAACATGAATATGGCTCATTGCCATGTGTACAGCACCTTTTGTAAACTGACTTGCAAGATTGCTGAAAATCCCTTGAATTCTAGCATCATAAGAGTTTCTGATCTCTTTTTCATCACTATTCTCTGACAGAAGTTCGTTAAGACGAGATTCAGAGGGATACGGTAAAGCCGCAACTTCAAGCATTTCCCCTCCAACTGGAACCTTGACAATATTGTTCACGGGGTAGCCAAATAGATGAATGTTTTGAACTCCCGCAAGTGGAGAAGAAGCACTTAACCGATTTGGACTGTCATGGTTCCCTGCTATTGTAATGATTGGACATGCTCCCTGCTGTGACAATTTTGCCACGCTATCATAAAACATTCCTTCAGCTGTTGCAGGCGGATTTACTGTATCAAAAACATCTCCTGCCATTAAAATGGCATCAATTTTTTGATCTTTCACAACCTCTACTAATTCAGCTAAGAACTGTTCCTGTTCTTCAAGACGGCTTCTTCCTTCTAATGTACGCCCAAGATGCCAGTCTGCTGTATGCAAAATTCTCATGTTCATACTCCTTTTGAAAAAAGAGAAGAAAAATCTCTTCTCTTTTTATAATGATAAAAAATGACCTCCGTCAAAGAAATAAAGGTATCGTTCACTAATATGGATGGAGCCAATTTCTTCAACTGCTCGTGTATAAAGATTCAGTTGTGTTTTATATCTGCTCAGAAGTGTATCTCTTGCTTTTTCAAAGTCGCCTTGAAAACGGTTCGCAATATCATCTGTCTTAAAATCTAATAAAACGACTCCCTTTTCGTCTCTGAACAAACAGTCAATAATTCCTTGAATAAGCACGGGTTCTTCTTTTCCTTCCCAGTTTTGTTCAAGCTCTGATGCCTTCGCAGAGAAACTGAACGGCATTTCTCGGTAAACAGAAGGAGCCTGCTGCAGACGCTGTCCAACCTCACTGTCAAAGAAACCAAGTAATCCATTAATATTAATCGATGATGCTTCTTTTTCTGTTAAAATTTCTCTTGTAATTAAAGAAGAACAAAGTTCACGAAGAGAAGCTTCAGTTACATCTGTTTTTAACGGAATATGCTGCATAACTGTATGCATAGCCGTTCCTTTCTCAGCACTTGTTAACTTTTTAGCTTGCAAAAAGAGTGGACGTTCTGTAATAGGCTTTTGAAATCCTTTTGTTTGTTCTTCTTCATCAAGAAGCTGACTTTGGCGTTTAAGCTCTGAGACAGATTGTTTTGATTTTGTTTTAGAAGCTTGTTGATAAGCGTACCTCCATCCTAATCGTCGCTCAATTTCTTCTCTATACGGGCTTTGTATTTTAACCTGTTGGCTGTTTTTGATTGCTTCGACAAGATCTTTATCTTCTTCTTCTTTCTTTTTTTCACTTTCCTGTAGAGAGAAAGAAGGGACAACATTTAGTTCCCATTTTGATGGATGGTTATAAAGCTCTTGATTTGAAGCTGGTTGGTTATGCGCAAAGCTCTCAAAATCTCTGTGGCGAATGAGCGAAGGGATAATCCACTCAAGATAGGATTTTGCTTCTTCTCTAACAGCTGATTGCAAAAGAACATCCTCATGGTAAAAAACACTTTCCCATTTGTTCACAAGCTTCTCTTTATCACTTGTTGTTCCAACTAAAATCAGCTTTTCTTTTGCACGCGTAAGAGCAACATAAAGTACCCGCATTTCTTCTGCAATACTCTCTCTTCTAATTTTGCGTTTCATTGCTTGTTGAATAAGGGTTGGATATGCTACACGCAAGCGAGGGTTAATTCGCTTTGAACCAAATCCTAACTCTTTATGAAACAAATAAGATTTATTAACATCCATTAAGTTAAATGACCGACCAATTCCCGCTAGAAAAACGATTGGAAACTCGAGCCCTTTACTGCTATGAATAGTCATAAGGCGCACAACATCTTCCTGTTCTCCAAGAGCACGAGCTGTGCCTAAATCATCTCCACGCTCCTGCATGCGTTCAATAAAACGCAAGAAGCGGAAAAGACCACGGAAAGAAGTTGATTCATACTGCCGCGCTCTGTCATAAAGGGCATTCAAGTTGGCCTGTCTTTGTTTTCCTCCCGGTAATCCACCGACAAATTCGAAGAAGCCTGTTTCTCTATACAGATTCCAAATTAATGTGTACAGCGGGCGCTGACGAGCTTCTTTTCTCCATTTCAAAAGACAGTGATAAAAATGTTCAACATCTTTGTATTTCTCGTCTTCTGCTGAAGCTTCTTTCAGATACGCTTTTAATGCTTCATAGTACGTCCCCTTCTCATCATAAAGGCGAATTGAAGCAAGTTCTTCATCATTTAATCGTACAAGTGGCGAACGAAGAACGGAAGCAAGCGGAATATCTTGATATGGGTTATCGATGACTTTTAAAAGAGACAGCATAATCGTTACTTCTGTTGCTTCAAAATAACCTTTAGAAAGATTAGCATAAAGTGGGACACCTTGTTCTTTAAATTCTTCTAAGATTTGAGGTGCCCATGTCATAGAGCGAAGTAAAATGACAAAATCGCGGTATGTTACATTTCTTGTTATTCCTTTTTTAGCGTCGTAAACTTGAAAACGATTTTGAACCATCTCTTTAATTTTCCCAGCCATCAAACGTGCTTCAAGCTGAGAGGTTTCAAGCTCTTCAGTCGAAAATTCCCCCTCCTGTACAGGAACATCTGCACCGTTCTTTTCAATAAGATGAAGCTCTGTTGCCATGTTCTCATCTGACGGATACGAAGCTCCTTTTTTCAGCTCTGCATCGCTGTCATAAGAAATTTCTCCAACACCTTCATCCATAATCTGATAGAAGAGATAGTTTGTAGCATCAAGAACTTCACTTCGACTTCGGAAGTTTTTATTAAGATCAATTCTTAATCCACCTGTTCGACCATCTTTTGTAAATCGCTTATATTTATTAAGAAATAGAAATGGCTCAGCAAGTCTGAAACGATAAATAGATTGCTTAACGTCCCCTACCATAAATAAATTCCCTGTACTCTCTTCGTCTCTTGTTACTAGCTTGATGATTGTTTCTTGCACCATATTTGTATCTTGATATTCATCAACAAGGACTTCATGAAACTGTGAAGCATACTGTTTAGCAATTGCGGAACGCTCAATTTCTCCATCTCTTTCTTCTGTTAAAATAGCAAGACAATAATGTTCAAGGTCGCCAAAATCAACGAGCCCTTTCTCACGTTTTTTAAGACTATAACGTTTGCTAAATTCCTTTACGAGCTCTGTTAATACTTCAATAACAGGCTTCATATCTAGCATATCGTCTATATAAGCTGTTAGTGGTCGAGAAAATAACTCAGAATGTAGCTTCTCTAGTTTTTCTTTTGCTGCTTTGCGAATATCGCTACTCTGATCAACAAGATTTTGATCATATTCTCCTTTTTTGCATGGTTTCAAGCGCGAAAAGGTTAGATTTCTCATTGCTTCATGTGCTTCTTCAAAAGATAAAGCTGCCCCGCTTTGAATTTTTTGAAGCTGTTCAAGATCTTCCTCGAAATTTACACTTCGTGGGGCCGGTCCATCTGGTTTCTTTGTTAAGGCTAATCCTTGATTCAATAAATCTTCAACACTATGAAGCTGTTTCCTTACTTCATTCATTAAAAAAGGCATAAATGATAAATCACTAATTCTCGTATTTTCGTTTACTTTATACTGTAAAAGCAGTTCATCTAAAAACATTGCCGGTGACGGAGTTGATTGAGAAAACTCATACATCTTTCGGACAATCTCTTGAATTTCAGCATCACTTCGGTCACTCGTATAACGATCAACAACATCTAAAAATTGAAGATTATCTTCACGGCTGTAATAGTCCTCAAAAAGTTCCTGAAGCGCTTCATCACGTAGAAGTTCTGCTTCTGTATCATCTGCGATTCGAAAGCCAGGATCAATATCAATCTTATAGTAATAATTACGAATAACGTTCAAACAGAACGAATGAAGAGTTGAAATGGAAGCCTTGTTTAATAAATTCAGCTGACGACGAAGATGGAGTGAAGATGGAGCTTTTTTTAGCTCTTTCTCCAATGCTTCTCCAATTCGATGTTTCATTTCTGCTGCAGATGCATTTGTAAAAGTTACAACTAGAAGTTGATCAACGTCAATAGGAGAGCTCTCGTCTATCAATTTTCCAATGATACGCTCAACTAGAACAGCTGTTTTTCCAGAACCAGCAGCCGCTGCCACAAGCGTGTCTTGACCAGTAGCAACGATTGCCTTCCACTGGTCATCTGTCCACTGACTGTTTACTGGCTTCTCTCTTAGATCTGTCATTTTGTTTCACCTTCTTCTTTCATACGTTCTAACACAATTTTATCTTGCTCTTTCTTAAGCTCTCGGTAGCTATTTTCTTCAAATGCTTGGTCAAACTGACACACAGATTTGTAAGAGCAAAACTCACACGGCGTACGATCTTTTAATTTGTACGGAGAAATATCGATTTTTCCTTCTGTAATACTTGTTCCAGATGCTTCAAATTGTTGACGAATATAGTTCCGAATTGTCTCAAATTCTTGTTCACTTGCAATAGAAGAATTTGAATAAAACCCGCCCGTCTTCTTCAAACCTGCTGATACAATTTTTGAATGGCCTGATTCAAGTGTTGTGTCCATTAATTTAATAGACTCCTCTTCACCAAGAAGAAGGCCTTTCATCTTGAACTTTTTGAATAGCTCCTCTTCAATTTCATCTTCTTTAAGAAGTTTTGTACTGTTCACAAATGGATTGTGTACATGGAAATAAAGGACACCTGCTGGCAATGCTTCTTTACCAAGCCATTTCGCAGCATACGTGATAACAACATCTAAATAAGCAAGCATTTGAAGGGAAAGCCCATAATAAACTTCAACTAAGTCAATATCTCTGTCGCTTGATTTATAGTCAATAATCCGAAGAAGAAGGCCTTTTGAACTCATCGCTTTGTCGACCCTGTCAATTCGGCCAACGAGTTCCATCTTTGTTCCATTTGGTAATGTAATCGGAAGTGATGGTAACGTTTCTTTCGGACCAAAGGCAAGCTCAAGTCCGATCGGTGCAAATCCGCTTGCTTTTGCATGATCACTTAAAATAATGGTTGCTCGCTCTACTGTTTGCTGAAGTTTTCGTTTTAAGTACCGATGACGATACGAACTTAATAAAATCTCATTTTGCAAATTTAAGGAAAGCTCGCCAACGCTAAATGCAGCAAGCTCCTGACATTCCTGCCTTGTAAGCTCACTCCACTCTTTTCCTTCATGCTGTAATCTCTCTGAGATTAACTTTAACGCGCCATGAAACAGTTCACCGATATCAGGAGCATTGAGTTTAAAAACACGTCGTTCTTTTAATTTTAGCCCATGCGCCGCAAAGTGAGAGTATGGACATGCATTAAATTTTTCCATACGTGAAACGCTTGTTTTAATTTTTTTGCCATAAAGTTTTTTAGTAATTCCTTTTGAAAGCATTTTAGCTTCATTTTTATAGAATAAACTGCTTAAAACTTGGCGGCTGTATAAATGATAATTTTCATCTTTTATAAAATAATTATAAACATCCCACCATATTGGGCTAATCGGGTAGCCATTCCTCCACGCTTGTAATTGATATGCTAAGTTTGCAAGGGAGGTATAGGGACTCTGAATATAAGCAAGCTGATCGTCTTCAGAAAGCTCTGCTGGATTTGCTGCAAGCCACTCTTCCTTTAAAAGCGGGAACATTTCACGCAAATGATTGATAACCCTTGATGGAAGCAACGTTTTCCCTTCTTCGTTTGCAAGAGGATAGCTAATGTAGAGACGCTCTTTTGGTAAAACAAAAGCAAGATAAATTAGGAAATCTTCATCAAAAAGCTGATCCCTTGTACTTGGAGCAAGAGAAGCACCTATCCGCTGCAAGTTTTCACGTTCAGAATCTGATAAAAGGCTGTCTTCTACAGGAAGAGCTGGAATAACCCCGTCATTTGCTCCAATAACGAAAACAGCTTTTATATTTGTTAAACGAGAACGCTCAAAGTTCGCTGCCATCACTTGGTCAATTGATTGAGGAACAAGCGCAAATTTCAAGCTATCAAATCCCGTATCTAAAATAGAGCTAAAGAGTGTAAAAGATAGCTTTTGTTCTCCCATCATTTCTACAAATTGATCCAGTAAGTGAATAACTGCTTTCCATACTTGATGATGCTCATCAGCACGCTGTAAGTCTCCATTTTCATTTGCTTCTTCTCTAAGCTTCTCCATCTTTTCAGGGATATTTAAAGAAAGAAGAAACTCATAGATTGCTTTTCCATATTCAAAACCTGTTTTTGCTTTCTTTAAACTTTTTTGCAATGAATGGATAGGATGAACAACAATGTCTCTTAATTCATTTAACTTTTGTTCTATCTCTCTTTCTTCGTCTGTTTGTCCTGTTTTTACATCTTCAAGGGAACGATAACGTCTATAGGTCCATTTTTCCTCACTTGTCCACCTAGAACCTTGAATACCATAAGAGAGTACATAGTTCTCAAGCTTGTCCATCTCTTCTCTTATCTCATTAAGAGAAGTGTCGAGGGGAAAAAGCAGGTCTGTTTTAATTGCTCTAAAAATAGGTTCATACCGCCATGAACCTCCTGCTATCTCAAGGCTTGAACGCACTAACTCGATAAGCGGATGATGGGCCATTGCTCGTTTTTGGTCAATAAAGTGCGGAATGTCATAGTCTTCAAAAAGCGCTCTTATCGTGTCTTCGTATTCATTTGGATTACGAATAATAACAGCAATATCTCGATATCTGTACGTTCCTTGTGAAACCATCTTACGTATTTCTCGTGCAACACCTTCTATTTCAGCTCGCCTATTTGCGCTTGGAAAAAGCTTAATATCGTCTACTTCTTGCTCGAAAGTTGGGACAGGGCGATGCTCAAAAAATTGTTCAAGATGACGAAGTGGGGAAGAATCGTTGTATCTTACCCCACCTTTTAAAACAAGGGAATCCATAATTTCAATGCTTTCTTCAACTGCTCCGTTTTTTAGCGTTTGATATGTTTCAGCTGTTGTTCTAAAGAGATAAGAGCTTTCCTTCTCTCCTGTTAAACAAATCTTCACATCTTTGGCTTCCTTCATTAAAGAAAATAGAATGTTAAGCTCTTGAGGAGTAAAAGTATAAAAGCCATCAACATAAACAGTTGCATTTTTCACATAAGAAGAATAAGGAAGCTTTTCTGTTAAAAGTTGCAAATAGTCTTCCGAATCTACGTATTTTGTAAACAAGTATTCTTCAAAGCTCTTATAAATGACAAGCAAGTCTTGAAGTTTCTCCCCTAGTGCCCCTTCCTCCTCTTTTGTTTCCTGGACTAATTCTGTTAACGCTTCTGGTTCTAAGCAATATCTTTTAAGTTCAATAATCATACTTTCAAGCTTATCTACAAACCCTTGCTTCTCAGCAGCATTTTTAAAAATAGACAGCTCCTCTCTCTTTTCTTCGATAATCCGACGAAGCAACATATGAATTCCTGTATCATCAAGATGTAAACGCGTCATGCCTCCTACTTCTTGTAATACTTTCCACGAGAGACGTGTAAAACTTAATACTTGCGCTCTAATCATTCCAGCTAATCCTTTAGTTGAAATCAGATTGTAATCAGATTGGAACGTCATTTGTTCCGGAACTAAGTAAATAATAGGATCTCCAAGTGGATCTGAACGGAGCTCTGAACGAATTTGATCCAAACAATACGATGTTTTTCCACTTCCAGACCGACCAATTATAAATTGAAGTGCCATTGTTCTCCTCCTACCTTCCTCTAAGCTGATTATGTAATTTGTAACCGGCTTTTTTTCTTTATTATAACATCGAAGCCATTACAAAACATCCGTTCGGTTTTTGCTAATGAATGAATTTTTTTCTTTAACAATTTCTTCTGTTTTCATTTTAAAACAAAAAAAGTGCCTTAAAAAAGGCACTTCCTTAACCAATTTTTTTAATTCCACTACATCATAATCCCACCATCAACGTGCAGGGCTGTTCCGTGAACATATCTTGCTTCATCAGAAGCAAGATAAAGATACGCATTTGCAATGTCTTCAGGTTTTCCAAGCTCTTGAGCTGGAATTGTTTTCACAAGATTATTAATGACCTTTTCGGGCATGCTCTTAACCATATTTGTTGCGATAAATCCAGGCACAACAGCATTCACATTAATTCCTTTTCGAGCAAGTTCTTTTGCCCATGTTTTGGTCATTCCAACAACAGCTGCTTTGGATGCAGCGTAGTTTGTTTGCCCAATGTTTCCATACACCCCTGATACAGATGAAGTGCTAATGATTTTTCCTTTTCCTTTTTCAATCATATATGGCACAACAGCTTGAGTACAATGGAAAACACCTGTTAAGTTCACATCAATAACTTTCTGAAAATTTTCCACAGACATCTTTGTTAACATAGCGTCTCTTGTAATACCTGCATTATTAATCAAAATGTCCACTGTTCCAAACTTGTCGACTACGTTTTTTACCATGGAGTCTACGGAATCACGGTTTGCGACGTCTACTTTAAAAAACTCGACAATACCGCCTTTTCCTTGAAGTTCTTCAACACTCTCATTCCCAACTTTTTCATCAAAATCAGCGAGTGCTACCTTTGCTCCTTCTTCCATAAAACGCTTGGCTGATTCAAATCCTAACCCACTTGCTGCTCCTGTAATGATCGCTACTTTGTTTTCTAATCTCATTCTTATTCACCCCTCTTTTTTATTTAGAAAGTGATTCATTTCATGGAGAACTTGATCAAGTGCATCGACAAGTGGAGAATGTCCACACTTATTTAATTCCACATATGTGCCAAATTCACCTAGGTCAACAGTAATTTCCCTTGTCATTTTTTGTGTGATAACATAATCCTTGTCTCCATAAAGGATTAAAACAGGTATTTGAATGTTTTGAACTTCATTACTTCCTTCCTTAAGCCCGTTATGATCGTTACTTAAATTGAAGGAATTTAAGCTATAATAAACGTCTGCTAAATTGCGCTGTGTTGTCATATCTTCTAAATAGGATTGATATCGTTCTTCTTCCGGTTTCTCATATACATAAACAAGCGAATCCCATACAGCTCGGAGAAAGGGATAGTTTTTCGTCTCATAAGCTGTTACCATTGGAGCAATCCGACTATCTCCCTCAACTTCTTCTCTAGTTGAAAGACGGTGATTTACATTAGGCCTTCCTAACTCGTCCATCTCATAAAGTGGATATCCTCTAGTCGAGACAGATGATATTAAAATAAGATGATGACAGTCATCTGGATAAAGTGCCGCATACTGTAAGCAAACTCCTCCACCAAGTGACCACCCAAGAAGTGCAAAATCTTTCAGGTGAATTTGATCAACAAAAAGTTTTACATCTTTCGCAAAGTCACGTATATCTTCAACTCGTGTATTATAAGTGGATTCACCAAATCCTCTTAGATCAAGCGCATAAATCTTATATTTTTCATCCGCTTTTTCTAAAAAGGTATCAAAATGCTTCGATGATGTCATATTTCCATGGATGAGTAATAAAGGAACCGATCCTCCTTCCCGCTCTCGGTATCCTAATGTTTCTCCATTCGAAAGCGTTGTCTTTTTCAGTAGCACTTTCTTCATAAGCATCCCCCTATATTCCCATATAGTTAATAGGTTTATACTTTTGTTTACCCTTTCCCTCGCCGTTTGAACTAGTTTTAATAACTAAAGCTTTATTTTTTCTGCAGAAGACCTTCTACTTTTACATTATTCAATATTCTTCCTTTTCATGATTGCAAGATTAATTTAATTTATTTTTCAAACAAAAGGAACTGTCATAGGACAGTTCCTTCAGGGCTTAATATTTTACAAGTATTTTATCCTCTTTCTCGCTTTCGTTGCTTATAGCCTGTTTTCGTATTTAGATGAATTTCAATTCGCTTTCCTACAATCCACAGGATTACGATAACAGCAAGTACAATAACTGTTTTAAGAGGCTCTCTAAAAAATGATCCGATATCTTCTCCAATATAGCTTATCGCAAAAATCATAACCATTTTCCCCGCCATAACGGCTAAGGCAAACTGAGCCATACTAACACGGGATAGCCCTGCAACGACATTGATGGCTGCTGAAGGAGTAAAAGGAAAGCATAGCATAATAAACAAAGGACCAAAGCCGTGACGCTCGAGCCAATCCATGACGCGGCGCACTTGCTGATGGCGATGTAGAAAATTGAAAATGCGTCGCTGTCCATATTTCCTGACAAGTAAAAATACGCAAAGTGCTCCTCCTACTGCTCCGAGCCAAGATATAAGAAACCCTAGCCACAGTCCAAATGCCGCCGAATTAGCTACAACAAAAACAAACAGCGGCAAGATTGGAATAAAAGCTTCAAGGAAGGGTAGCAAAATACCAGGTAAAAGACCAAATGACTGATATTTATTAAGCAAGTCTAAAATGTTCTCTAGTGTAAAAAAATGCTCTACTTCATTCAATGCCCAAGCTTCCTCCATCTCTTCATAACTTTTATCCTTGTTCTTATTTTATCCCATTATAGATTTTCTTGTACAGTTTGTCCTCTTTTAAGGACATAAGCCTGTTTTAAGTCTTTTTTAATGGGGTAAAGATTATCAAAATAAAAGGCTTGGTTGCTCTGTTACAGTACAGAACAAATAAATTTTTTAAAAATTATAAATTCTAGTTGTATTTTCGCTTTTTCGTTTATATACTAAAAAAAAGGCGCAGGGGTGATTCTCATTAAAAACGAAAATTCTTACACTGAGATGATGAAGTCGCTAGCCCATTCACGGAGAAACAGAAAGGACGAAAACCTGTTACAGATGTACATCCAAATGGTTATTGATGATTCCCTTTTCAAACGCAAAAAAGAGATTTTGGAAACAGAGATTAATAACGCTTTAGACACAGGTGATCAGCAAACGTTCTACAAGTTAGCCGAGAAATATGCAGCCCTTATGAAAAGCACAACATAGCATGTAAAGCCCTTCATTTCTTGAAGGGTTTTTTTATATCTATCTTCAAATAAAAAAGAGGAGAAGCGTAAGCGCTTCTCCTCTTTTTTATGCTTCAGTAAACTGTGATTCTTCTGTTGAGCCTTTTAAAGCTGTTGTTGAAGACGTACCACCTGTAACAATCTGAGATACTTGATCAAAATATCCTGTGCCAACTTCGCGCTGATGTCTTGTTGCACTATAGCCATGTTTTTCACTTGCAAATTCTGCTTGTTGAAGCTCTGAATAGGCTCCCATACCGCGCGTTTTATATTTTCGCGCTAACTCAAACATGCTGTGATTTAAAGAATGGAATCCTGCAAGAGTAACAAATTGGAACTTGTAGCCCATTTTTGCGATTTCACGCTGAAACTCTTCAATTGTTTCTTGATCTAATTTCTTCTTCCAGTTGAAAGATGGCGAACAATTGTAAGCAAGCATCTTACCTGGGAATTCCTCATGTATTGCTTTTGCAAATTTTTCCGCTTGTTCTAAACTTGGTTCAGATGTTTCGCACCATACTAAGTCAGCATATGGAGCATATGCTAAGCCCCTAGCAATTGCTTGATCAATACCTGCTTTTGTGCGATAGAAACCTTCTGGTGTTCTTTCTTCGCTCGCAATAAATTTCTGGTCAACAGGGTCAATATCACTCGTAATCAAATCAGCTGCATCTGCATCTGTGCGTGCAATAACAAGCGTTGGTACTCCCATCACATCTGCTGCTAAACGCGCTGCTATTAAATTTTTCACAGCTGTTTGAGTTGGAAGGAGTACTTTTCCACCAAGGTGGCCACATTTCTTTTCTGATGAAAGTTGGTCTTCAAAATGAACCCCTGATGCTCCAGACTCAATCATTCCTTTCATCAATTCAAAAACGTTTAACTGACCACCAAATCCTGCTTCTGCATCTGCTACGATAGGAGCAAAGTAATCAATTTCCCCTTCTCCTTCAAGATGCTGAATTTGATCTGCACGCTGAAGAGCTTGGTTAATTCTCTTCACAACACTTGGTACACTGTTTGCTGGATATAAACTCTGATCTGGATACATATGTCCTGAAAGGTTTGCATCAGCGGCAACTTGCCAGCCGCTTAAGTAAATAGCTTTCAATCCTGCTTTTACTTGCTGTACAGCTTGATTTCCTGTCAAAGCTCCTAAAGCATTAATAAATTGTTCTTCATGGAGACCTTTCCAAAGTTTTTCGGCTCCGTTCTTTGCGAGCGTATATTCAATATCAATCGATCCTCTAAGCTTAATAACATCTTCTGCTGAATATGGGCGTGTAATACCTTCCCATCTTTTATCGTTTTTCCAGCTTTGTTCTAATTTTTGTACGCGTAAATCTTTCATTTCTTCATCCCCTTATTGATGAATTTTTCATAAAAGCATTGACGACATTCTAAAACAAAAAGCTGTTCATCTTCTGTTATACTACAGTTTGTATTTACGTTAATTATTATATAACAATAGATTAAAAAACGGAACTACTTTTTTGAAATTTTTTACTGTTTATAGCTTCTTTTATTTTTCAAAATTTATCATACTTATTTGTGTTGTTGAATATATTGCATTCTCTCTAACATTGGAGGATGTGTGTACTGAAAAAACTTCACAAGAGATGGTGGATTAACTTGACTAAGACCTGCTTTTGAAAGCTTTTGAAACGAACTTACTGCCGCTTCTTTATCTTCAATAAGTTCGATAGCATACTCATCTGCTTTCTTCTCGTGAACGCGTGATACATAGTTTGTTAACGGACTTGCAGCAAAACTAAGCATCGAAATAATGAGAAGAAGTAAAGGAACGGTTGCAAGCGAACCAAGAGAAGAAATCTCTATTTTCTTCTTATAGCGCATATACAAACTCCCGATTATTTTGTGTACAAGATACAATCCAACAAGCGACAAAACGAGCGATCCAAGCAATCCGTAATAAACATGCTTCATTGTGTAATGACCCATTTCATGTGCCATAATAAATAAAATTTCATTGTCTGTTAAACGTTCTAGGGTTGTGTCCCATAACACAATTCTTGAGTTAGAGCCAATTCCTGTGACATATGCATTAAGAGCATTTGTTTCCTCAGATTTATCCACCTCATAGACATGGTCTGCTGGGATATTTGCTTTGTCTGCTAAGCGGAGAATCTTTTCTTCTAATTGTTTATTTTGAAGTGGAGAAAAATCATCATAAAGAGGAGCAATAACAACAGGTTGAATAAAAGTTAAAAATAAGGTAAATGGAATTGATAAAATCCACGTATAGAACCACCATCGTTTTTTTGTATAACGAATAAGCATATAGATCACATGAATAATAATAATCATTAGGATATAATTAAACCAAAAATCAATAACTTGTTCTTTGATCCAATCATGCAAAGATTGAACAGAAATTCCGTATTTTAATGACAATTTATAGCGGACCCATTGTAATGGAGCACTTAGAATAAGTGTTGCAAGTGATAACCAGAAGAGGTAAATAACCGTTTGCATAAAATTGCGTTTACTTATTTTTTCCGCCCAAATATTGAACGTCTTTGACCACCCCCACATGAGCAAAAAGAGCAGAATGAGCCATTCATATGGTGCTGATAAAAGCGATAAGAAATTACGGATTGTGGAATATTCCTCGCTTAACAGCAGTTCTTTTGATGTCATAAACGTTTGTGGATCAACGCTTGTTCCTTGTAGCTCATGTGGAATCTCTGCACTTGCTCCATACAGATACCCCCATAGAGCAAGTCCGTAAACAATAAAAAAAAGAAAAACAATAATAAACTTTTTTTTCACAAATATGCTCCTTCCTGTCCAACTTTCTATTATTTAGTTTAAGTCTTTTTTTCTATTTTAGAACTACAACTCCTTTCTGTCTTTTTCCATAAAAAAAAGCCTTCACCAAGTGGAGAAGGCTGAAGGGTAGAATTATAAATGAGTTGCTTCCTCTTCTGAAAGCTTCTTTTTTAAAGCTCTTCGCAAAATCTTTCCTGTTGTATTCTTAGGCAGTTCATCTAAAAATACAATATTCTGTGGAACTTTATATGGAGCAAGATGTGTTTTGCAAAATCCTAAAATCTCTTCTTCTGACACGACCTTTTTCGTTACAACATACGCTTTTACAACTTCGCCATACGTCTCATCTTTTTCCCCTATAACAGCGGCTTCAACGACAGCTTCATGTTCGTACAACCGTTCTTCAACTTCTCTTGGATAAACATTATATCCACCAACAATAATTAAATCTTTTTTACGATCAACAATATAAATATATCCGTCTTCATCCATACGGGCTAAGTCACCTGTATATAGCCAGCCATCTTTTATAATGTGCCTTGTTTCTTCTTCAAGCTTATAATAGCCTTTCATGACATTGGGGCCTTTCACAATAAGCTCGCCTATTTCCCCAAATGGTACTTCTTCACCTTGTCCATCTACAACTTTATTTTCCACATTTACAATACTAACTCCCACAGATCCTTCCTTTTGTATGGTGCTCCTAGGAGGGTTAAAACAAGTTACAGGCGAAGCTTCTGAAAGTCCATATCCTTCTCTAATCGATATTTGGAACTTCTCTTCAAATTCGCGTAGCAAAGCACCAGGCATTGATGATCCTCCAGAAACACACAGACGTAGACTTTCTAATGCTTCTCTTGTCCCATTTTCGTATTGACAAAGAAAGTTATACATTGTTGGTACTCCTGCAAAGATGGTTGCTTTTTCTGTACTAATATACGAAAAGACTTGAGAAGGACTGAATTTTGGAAGAATCAAAATTGTAGCACCTGCTATAAGCGGTGCGTTAATACAAACTGTTAAACAGAAAACATGGAACATTGGTAAAACGGCGATAATACGGTCAGACTTCGCTATATTTAAGTATGTGGACGTATCTCTCGCATTGCTGTAGATATTAGTATGGGTCAGCATCGCTCCTTTTGGTTTCCCAGTTGTTCCAGATGTATACAAAATCATTGCTACATCTTCTCCATCGATTGGAATAGGAAGCAATGTACGTTCAAGCAGATGCAGAACTTCTGTGAACGTATGTACCTTTCCCTTAAGCCGTTTAGATACATGAAAAGAGTCAGCTTCTGCAAGTTTTTCTGTTGGACAAACAATAATATTCTTCAAGTAAGGTTCTCGCTCTAAGGAGTTCAGTAAACTATTGATTGAAATCACTGTTTTTACATCACTGTCTTGTAAGATATATTGAATTTCACTTTTCGTATAAAGTGGATTAATAGGCACAGCAACAGCCCCTGCTCGAAGTACTCCATATAGTGACACAATAAAATGATATGAATTATTTAAAAGAAGTGCTACATGCTCACCTTTTTGAACTCCTAGCGTTTGAAGGCCTGAGGCAAACTTTGTTGCTTGTTCATCTAACATCTTATACGAAACAATGTAATCTTTATATTTGTAAGCTGTTTTCTCACCATCTTCTTGTGTTTTCATCGTTAAATTTTGTAATATGTTCATTTTCTCCCTCCCTTAAAATAAGTGTTCTTACCCTTTGGTCTCTCCTGCTGTTACTCATCCCCCACTTTTTTTATTTTATAATTAATTTTCTTAATTTTCAAAATAAAAAAAGCTCAGAAGAAACAAAATGTTTCTTCTGAGCTTTTTAGTACACAAGATCAATAAATTCCTCTTTTGTTACATTTCCAAAATAATGTTTAATATCAACATCATCGAGGGCTTTAGCAACCTCCTGACGCTCATAACGGATCCCTGTAAGCTTCTCTTCAATTTCCTCTACATTTCCAACTCCAAAGAAATCTCCAAAGATTTTACATTGCTCAACTTGTCCTTTTTTCACTTCAAGACGAACATCAATTTGTCCAACTGGAAAACGGTTTGAATGTTGAAGGTTGAACTTTGGTGATTTGCCGTAGTTCCAATCCCAGTTTTGGTAACGTTCTTTTGATATTTCGTTAATTTTTTTCCAATCTTCTTCAGTAAGTTCATAGCGCTGTATGTTCTCTTCTCCATCGAAAATATAGTTTAGAATAAGCTGTTTAAATTCTTCCGTTGTTAATTTTTGCTCTAAAAATTCACTTATATTCGCTACTCGACTTCTAATGGATTTGATTCCTTTTGATTCAATTTTATCTTTTTTCACTTTTAATGCAGAAACAACATTTTCAATCTCTGAATCTAAAAGAAGTGTACCATGACTAAACATACGTCCTTTTGTTGAAAATTGGGCATTCCCGGAAATCTTTCGTCCTTGGGCAATAATATCATTACGACCGCTAAGCTCTGCATCTACACCTAATTTTTCTAAGGCTTGAATTACAGGCTCTGTAAACTTCTTAAAGTTATGAAAGCTCTCTCCATCATCTTTTGTAATAAAACTAAAGTTTAAGTTTCCTAAATCATGATACACAGCACCGCCACCAGATAAACGACGAACAACATGTAAGCCTTGTTCCTCCACATATTTAGTATTAATCTCCTCGATTGTGTTCTGGTTTTTCCCGATAATGATAGATGGTTCATTAATGTAAAATAGAAGGTACGTTTCTTCGATATCTAAATGTTTTAAAATGTACTCTTCAATAGCTAAGTTAATTCTTGGATCTGTAATATTGTTATTGTCAATATAAAGCATACAAATATCTTCTCCTTTTATGTATTCCATGTGAATCCGCTATAAGCAAGCTCTACATTTCCTTTAAATAACTCTTGAGCTTCTTCTTTCAAACAGTTAATATCTCCAAAATGAGGGAGATGAGAGAGCAGTAGGTGTTTAACGTTCGCTTCTTTTGCGATAAATCCAGCTTCTTCACTTGTCATATGACCAGGACCTTCTCCATTTTGCCCCTTATAAAAGTTACATTCACAAATAAGTAAGTCAGCATTTGTTGAAAAAGGAATAAACTCGTCTTGATAGCTTGAATCAGCTGTAAACACCACTGTTTTTTCTTCCGCTTGAATTTTCATCGCAAAGCATGGAACAGGATGTTTTGTTTTTAAAAACTCAATGTGAAAAGGTCCAATTTGTAATTCTTCTTCTGGATTATATTCTTTTCCAACTGTATCTCCTTCACTTGTTAAAGAATGAAAGCCATCCATATTATAAGTATGTCCATAAATCGGCAATGGATTGCGTTTGTTTCCAAGACTCCCTTGAATCTTTAAGGCATATTGTAAAACACCAACATCTGCAACGTGATCATGATGATAGTGTGAAATGATAACAGCATTAAGCTCAAATGGTTCTATGTAATTTTGAAGCTGTGCTAATGCTCCGCTTCCGCAGTCTACAAGAAGATTAAAGCCATCGTATTCAAATAAATAAGAGGTTGTTGCTTCTCCTTTAGCAGGATAACCACCCCAATATCCAACTGTTGTTACCTTCATTGCGTTAAAGCCCCCTGTTCATTTTCTGTATTGAAAGGTTACACGGAATAGAAATTTTCCATTCTATTATACCCGAAAAACTATGCTCTACCTATTCAGAAGCTTCTTCATTTACAGGCTAGGTCATTTTATCATTTTTATATATTGTTATAAAACAGTTGACATTTTATTTTCTGTTATAATACAATGATATTAACAAAATTCGTGTTAGGGGGAGTTAAAATGATCGAAAAGATTACAGAATTTTTCAGAAATTTACCACCTAAAAAATGCCGAGATTGTGGAAATACAATAGAAGAGCAGCATGAATGTTATGGAAATACGTGTAATAACTGTTTAAATATCAAATAAAAAAGGAAGGCTTAGAGCCTTCCTTTTTTATTTGATATTTAAGAAATTTGTTGTGTCTGTAGGAGATTAAGCACCTTTTGAACAGCTGCTTCACCTTGATCAATACAGTCTGGCAAACCTAGTCCTTCATAAGAACTGCCTGCTAAAAATAATCCTGGCATTGTATGCTCAAGCTGATCATAAATTGTTTCAATTGTGTTTTTATGGCCAACTGTATATTGAGGCATTGCTCGTTTCCAGCGTGAGACAATAGAAAACTCAGGAAGACCTTCAACATCCATAATTCGATTTAAATCTTCCAGTACAATCCGTACAATTTCTTCATCAGATAAATCTACAACAGCTTCATCACCTGCTTTTCCAACATAGCAACGAAGCAATACTTTACCTTCTGGAGTTGTGTGCGGCCATTTCTTATGTGTCCATGTGCATGCTGTTATAGTATAGTCACCATTTCGAGCTACAACAAACCCTGTTCCATTAATGTCTTGTTTGACAGCTTCTTTTGGAAAAGCCATTGCAACTGTTGCAACGCTTGTGGCAGGCATGTCCTTTAGCGGCTGTAAAAGAGAGCATTGAGGAAGAAGTGATTGAGCAGCATAGTGAGGTGTTGTCACAATAACGCTATCTGCGGTAATTTTCTCTCCGTTACTTAATGAAAGATGAAATTTACCATCTGACTCATGCATAGAATCTACTCGAACTCCTTTTTGAACAGCAGTAGGCTCTAAATGTTCTTCGACTGCATCCACAAGAGATTGCAAACCGGTTTTTAGTGTTAAGAACTGCCCTTTTGCTTTTCCACCATGTGAAGATGACTTTTGACGGAGATCTGTGATTTTTTTCATTCCAAAAATAAGGCTTCGGTGCTCTTGCTCTGCATGATAAAACTGAGGAAAAGTCGACATAAGGCTTAGTCGATCAATATCTCCTGCGTATATACCAGATAAAAGCGGTTCAATTAAATTTTCCACAACTTCGTTGCCTAAACGACGTCTAAAAAAGTGACCAAGCGACTGATCTCCTTTTTCTTTTGTTTTAGGTAGAATGAAATCTGCTGCAGCTCTTACTTTTCCCATTGGACTGAATAATCCGGTTGTAAGAAACGGAGAAATTTCAGTTGGAATGCCCATTACAGCTCCTTGTGGAATAGGGTGCAGCTTCTCCCTTGCTAAAACGTAAGATTGACCTGTAGAGTTATTTGTAAGTTCTTCTCCAAGACCTACTTCTTTTACGAGTCTTGCTGCACTTTGCTTTCTCGCTAAAAAGGAATCAGGACCTCTTTCAATTGTGAAACCATCTCGCTTCATCGTCTGAATTTTTCCACCTAGACGATGACTTGCCTCTATTAAACGATAATCTATCGGTAGTTTTTTATCTTTAATCTCTTTCTGCAAATAATAAGCAGCTGTAATGCCGGTAATTCCGCCACCGATAATTACAACTTTTTGGCGTTTTTCGCTCAATTGTATCATCTGCTTTCTTTTTTATTGTTATTGTATTATTTGTAGTCTAAATTATTTCTAACATATTTGCGAACTTCTGTAACCGGACAGTTATGACAGTTTCGTGACACCCAAAAAGAAACTACGCAAATATATGCGTAGCTCCGTTTGTGGTTTTTAATTATTTTGGTTGCTTTACTTTGTTTAAAACAACTGTTGCTAAGCCATCAATAAACTCATCTTGAGCGTTTGGCATAGCTGGTCTGTAGTATTTCCCACCAATTTCATCTGTCACAACTTTACATTCATAATCATTGTCGTATAGAACTTCAAGGTGATCGGCTATAAATCCAACAGGAGCATAAACAAAGGATGTATATCCTTTCTCTTCATAAAGCGCCCGAGTTAAATCTTGCACATCTGGTCCAAGCCAAGGATCTGGCGTATTTCCTTCGCTTTGCCAGCCAATCTCATAGTTTTTAATTCCCGCTTCTGTTGCGATAAGGTCAGCTGTTCTTCGAAGTTGATCAGGATAAGGATCACCTGCAGCGATAATTTTCTCTGGCAAGCTATGAGCCGAAACAATTAATACAGCCTTTTCTCGTTCTTCCTCGCTCATATTACTGAAAATATCTTTAATGCGTTTCGCCCAATAGTTGATGAATTTTGGCTCATCATACCAGCTTTCAACTGGGTGAATTTTTAATCCTCCTAGTTTTTCTGCTTCTTCTACTGCCCGTCCATTGTAAGATTTCACACTATAGCTTGAGTAGTGAGGAGCGAGCACAAGACTGATTGCTTCTTCAATTCCATCTTCATGCATTTTAGCTACTGCATCTTCAACAAAAGGTTCAATATGTTTTAAACCAAGATATGATGTAAACTCAACTTCTTTTTGAATGCTATTTAAATGCTCTTCAAGCTTTTTCGCTTGTTCTTCTGTAATACGAGCAAGCGGGGAAATTCCACCGATTGCTTTATAGCGATCAGTAAGATCCTGCAGCATTTCAGGAGTTGGTTTCCGTCCTCTGCGAATGTGAGTATAATAACGTTCAATATCTTCCTCTTTGTAAGGCGTTCCGTAAGCCATTACAAGTAAACCCATTTTTTTTGCCATTTTTCTGCACCTCATTAAAACACTATATTTTAAAATAATTATCTTTTAATAATAACTATTATCTATTTTCCCATGAATACGACATAATTTC
This sequence comes from Priestia filamentosa, assembly GCF_900177535.1. NCBI lineage: Bacteria > Bacillati > Bacillota > Bacilli > Caryophanales > Bacillaceae > Priestia > Priestia filamentosa. Next base: position 99,465 of record NZ_FXAJ01000004.1, on the reverse strand, counting down.
AAAAGATAAGGTGGCTTTTTTCATTATTTTTGGCTCGAGTACTCATGAATGAACGAAGTTAGTCGCTTAAGCGTATCAGGATTTACATCTGGGAATACACCATGTCCTAAATTAAAAATATAGTTTGGCGTTAACATTCCTTGATCTAAGATTGCTTTTACACGCTCTTCAATAACAGGCCATGGAGCAAGTAAAATCGCCGGATCTAAGTTTCCTTGTACTGTTTTATTTACTCCAAGTGCACGAGCTTCGTTAATAGATAAACGCCAGTCTAGACCCACAACATCAAGCGGCAAATCATTCCACTCGTGAACAAGATGACTCGCTCCAACACCAAACATAATAAGCGGAACACCTTCATTTCGTAGCGAACTAAAAATCTTTTCCATTGTTGGTTTAATAAACGTCCGGTAATCTTGGACATTTAAGGCTCCAACCCATGAGTCAAAAATTTGAATAGCTTTAGCTCCTGCCTTAATCTGTGACTTCACATATGTAATCGTCATATTAGCAAGCTTATCCATTAGAGAAAACCATATCTTTGGTTCGGCATACATCATTGCTTTTGTTTTATTATAGTTTTTAGAAGGGCCTCCTTCGATCATATAACTTGCTAATGTAAAAGGAGCTCCAGCAAAACCAATAAGCGGAACATCGAGCTGTTCTGTTGTGAGTAACTTAATTGTTTCTAACACATAAGGAACATCTTCCTCTGGATGAATTTCTCCGAGGTTTTCAACGTCCTGTAAGGCACGAATTGGATTACTAATAACAGGGCCAATACCTGTTTTAATATCAACGTCAACACCAATCGCTGGAAGCGGTGACATAATATCTTTATAAAGGATTGCAGCGTCTACTCCGTATTGTTCAACAGGCAGTCGTGTAACATATGCACCGAGTTCTGGTTGATGTGTAATTTCAAAGAGAGAATACTTTTCTTTCAGTTTTCGATATTCAGGCTGTGAACGTCCTGCCTGTCTCATATACCATACAGGAACATGATCTGTTTTTTCCCCTCGACATGCTTTTAAAAATGTTTCATTCATAAATTCCTTCACCTTCCCTATCCATAATCCGGTATGTATATTAGCCTCTTATCCGTAAGAGGCTAATTTTCTTCTCCTTTTGCCACTATACCGATTTTTATAACGGTTGTATACTTAGAAGCTTCAGTTGTCAAAAAGATGTGCGATTCAGGAAGCTTGAAATCCAAAAAGAGACGGAGATACTTTATTTGACTTCTCTCCACGTTCTTTCGTTTGTGTGTTATAAGGTATAACGTAGAATGTTGAAGAACTAAAAACATTAGCTCCTTCCACTTCATATTTGCCCTTTCCTTTTACTTTGCCAACAAGCTTTGTTTCGCCTTCTTTTTCTTCATAAATATAGTAAACAACGCGTTTATCTCCTGAAGGAGTCCATTCTAGTGTTAAAGAAAACACGCCTTTATCACCTGTTAAGTCATCGATTTTCTCTAACCGAATCGGATCTTTTAAATCTTTTGTTTTCTTAGGTTTTTTAAATGACTCTTTCGTTTCAATAGAAGACTGTGACAGAATGTCTTTAAAAAGAATGGTTGGCTTTGAGCTTCCTCCAGTTAAATAATGAGAAGAGTTTGTCTTGTCATATCCCATCCACACTGTTCCTGTATACTGTGGCGTATATCCTGCAAACCAAACATCTTTATTGGCTCCCTTGACATTTGGAAAGGTTGTTGTACCTGTTTTTCCTGCAAGAGCTCCTGAGAACGTCCCGGCTGTTGCTGTTCCATCTTCCACAACTGCTTGTAGCATTTTTGTCATATACCACGATGTTTGTTTGGAAAATACTCTTTCTTTTTTTACTTTTTCAGTTTTTTTCACCGCTTCTCCGTCTGCTGTTTGAATTTTAGTAATAAAATGAGGCTCAACGTGAACGCCTCCATTAGCAAATGTTTGATATGCTGAAGCAATTTGGAGAGGTGTTACTCCCTCTCTTAAACCACCAAGCGCAATAGCAAGACCGTTATCTTCAATAGGCATATGGAGTTTCTCTAAATATTCCTTACTTTTTGGTACCCCAAGTTTGTTTAATGTCCACACAGCAGATGTATTAACTGAATCTTTTAATGCATCATACATAGTGATTTTCCCTCGGTACTCTTCATGGGCATTATGTGGTTCATAGCCGTTATATGAAACAACTTCATCTCTTAAAAGTGAATATGGCTTAAATTTTTTCTCTTCAAGAGCAGGTCCATAAACCGCTAACGGCTTAAAAGTAGATCCTGGTTGGCGCTTTATATTGAGACGATTAAGGCCTTTTTGAACATAATCTCTTCCTCCAATAGCAGCGGTGACTCCACCTGTTTTGTTATCAAGAAGGACAAAAGCGCCTTGTACGCTATCATCTGTTCCTGGAAAATAGCTTCCTTCTTGAAACAGTTCATATGCTTTCTTTTGCACGCTCGTATTTAACGGTACTGTAATTTCATAGCCACCTCTTAGAAGTTCTTCATTTGATAAAGAATACCTATCTTTGGCTTCTTCCATCACCATATCAAAATACGTAAAATAGCTAGGCTCTTTTGCACGTGTCACAACATCTGTTCCGAGCGTTTTCCCTTGAAGCCGTACCGTTTCCTTCGCTGATAAATATCCGGACTTCTCCATAAGTCCAAGAACGACATTGCGTCTTTCTAAACTTTTATCAGGATTTAGAATTGGAGAGTATGTTGTTGGTGCTTTAAGCATAGCAGCTAAAACTGCACTTTGGTCTGCTGTTAATTCTGAAACGTCTTTATTAAAGTAAACATGTGAAGCTGCTTGCACTCCATATGCTCCTTGTCCTAAGTACACTTGATTTAAATACATTTCTAGAATCTTATCTTTGCTGTAGCGATTTTCGAGATTCATGGCAATAATGGCTTCTTTTCCTTTACGCAAGAATGTTTTTTCATTTGATAGAAACACATTTTTAGCAAGTTGCTGGGTAATGGTGCTTGCTCCTTCCGCTTTTCCTCCTGCTAAAATATTTTTATATACCGCTCTTGAAATCGATTTTAAATCTATTCCATTATGCTCGTAAAAACGAACATCTTCTGTTGCAATAAATGCTTCCTTTACATGGTCTGGAATGTCTTCAATTGGAACAGGATCTCGGTTTTCTACGTATAGTTTCGTAATTTCCTTGCCGTTTTGATCCACAAGTGTTGTGGCAGAATTTAAAACCAACTTTTTCTCGTCGATAATGTAATCTCCTAAAAGAATAATAATGAAGTAGCCGATAACACCTACTAACAGGAGTCCAACAACGATTCCACCTGCAACAATTCCTTTCTTATACATTATTTTCACCTCTTCTTTGTGCCAAAACCCATTAGGGGGTTCTAAAACACTTCCTTCATGATAATAGAAAGTGTTGGAAATCTCCAGCCATATAAGGTTAATCTTTTTCTTTGCTCCACAAGAGAAAACATTCTATACTTTTAATATGAGTTTGGAAAAGCTTTCATATGCATAGTTTTGTATTTTTTTCCATAACTAAGCAAACCTATAGTGAGAGGTGATTTGATGAAGAAAGTTTATATTACAAATGGAACTGAAAATTATTTAGGTAAACTTGCAAATGAACATCTTCAGGAAAATACGCTTTTACTTGTTTCTCCTGACAATGCTGCTCTTCTTCACGAAACGGAAGGAGACACTTTTTTTAAAGAAGGACGAAATTACGAAGTACTAGATTCTGTTGGAGAGGTTGTCAAAAATGGATTTGCTGTTTTTAACAACATTCCTGTTACAGAAGAAGGGCGCCCTCTTTTTGAACACCGCTTCAAAAACCGAGCAGGAAAAATTGAGACAGAACCTGGATTTTTAGCTTTACGCGTACTGCGTCCAACAAATAGCGACACATACGTGATTTTTACTCTCTGGGAAGATGAAAAAAGCTTTCTTGATTGGAAAGAATCCAATTCTTTTAAGACTGCTCATAAGAAACAAGGAACGTCTGAAGGACTTGATCAGCAAAAACAAGTCTTTCCGAGACCATCTTATATAACATCATTCAGAGTAAAAGAAGCATAAAAAAAGCCTTCCGAATTTTCGGGAGGCTTCTTTTGTAGGTGTTTATCACAAAAATTTCTCTATCACATATGCTATATTACGTTAGGACGTAGGAGGCATAATGATGGATATGGGATTGACGCTTATTCACTGGACATATGTGCTCTTCATTTTTCTTATTATCGGATTTATGATCAAAAGACTTGATACAACCATTTTATGTATTGTAGGAATATTTCTCGTTTCTTTTATTGCCCATCCTTCTTTACCAAACGCTATTAGTAATGTATTTAATAGCTTTATTTACGCTATTACAGAACTTTTACCAACCATTTTAATTATTTGCATTATTGTTGCGATGAGTAAATCGCTTACTGCAACAGGAATTCACGATACAATGATCTCTCCTTTTGCAAAACTCATCAGAACTCCCACACTCGCCTATTGGATCACGGGAATTCTCATGATGAGCATTTCTTACTTTTTCTGGCCCTCTCCTGCTGTTGCTTTAATTGGAGCTATTTTGCTTCCTGTAGCACTTCGAGTTGGTTTACCTGCAATGGGCGTTGCTGTTGCAATGAACCTTTTTGGCCACGGTATTGCCCTTTCAGGTGATTTCGTTATTCAAGCAGCACCAAAACTTACGGGTGATGCTGCAGGTATTTCTGTTCATGAAGTTATCCAAGCAAGTGTTCCACTTGTAATTACAATGGGTGTTGTAACAACTTTTACTGCTTTTTTTCTGCTTAAGCGTGATTTGAAATTAGGGAGGATTTCTGTTGAACTCCCTTCAGCTAATAATTCGCAAACGCACAAACAGCTTCTCTCAAAGAAAACAAATAACATAATGGCCGCTATCATTCCACTCCTCTTTATAATGGATATCTTTCTTATGTTTAAGCTAAATCTTCAAGGAAGTGATGCAACAGCATTAGTCGGCGGTACTGCACTTTTTATCCTTCTAGCCATTGCCCTTTTAGGTCATAAAAGAAAAGGACTTGAGAAAACCACATCTTATCTTGTTGATGGTTTTCAATTCGGTTTTAAAGTATTTGGTCCTGTTATTCCAATTGCAGCCTTTTTCTATCTTGGAGATGCTGGGTTTACTACGATTGTAGGGAATTATTTACCACAGGACTCCAATGGAATTGTTAATGATCTTGGAGCTGCTCTCTCCGCTTCTGTACCGCTTACGAAAGAAATTGCAGCGGTTACTTTAACAGCAGTAGGAGCTATTACAGGACTCGATGGCTCTGGATTTTCAGGTATTTCTCTTGTCGGATCTATTGCTAAGATTTTTGCAGCTTCTATTGATGGCAGCATTGCTACCTTGACTGCACTTGGCCAAGTAGCTGGAATCTGGGTTGGCGGAGGCACTATTATTCCTTGGGCCCTTATTCCTGCAGCGGCAATTTGTAATGTAAGTCCTTTTGAGCTTGCTCGCCGCAACCTTCTTCCTGTGGGGATTGGCTTAGTTGTGACAACCATTGTCGCAATTATCCTTATGTAAAAAAAGATCTAGCATTTACGCTAGATCTTTTCTTCCCTTTTTGAAGACAGCAAGCGCAAGCGATATACATTCATTGCTGTCTCTCCTAAATGTTCAACAAGGCGGTAGTTTACAACAGCTCCAACAACAGCTCCTACTCCTGGAGCAAGTTGGAGTAGTTTGGCTAAATCTAGATAATCTCGATACTCCTGTTGAAAAGTACGCCAATCGATTTCCTTTTTAGGATTTTCTTCCCACTCTTTAATATTTTGTAAAACACTGTTCTTATGATCATCGCGACAAAAAGCAAGATGAAAGATGTGAAGAAGGTAAATTCGTTCTTCATATTTTTTAAGATCAAGTCCGTAAAGAAGCGCAATTTGAAACAAACACTTCATTTTGATAGATAAGAAAAGTGGGAAATCTGCCATTCCTAAAAATATTCCCCCTGCTCCTGTTCCCGCTCCTTCAAGCGATGCTGTTGTTTGATATCGCTTAATTGCTGCTTTTACTTTCTCCTCTCGCTCTTGGAAAGATGCTGGGAGTGGCTCTTTTAACTTTGTTGTATAATCAGAACCTGTCAAAACAGCACTCACCATCTTTTTCATTGCTTCTGTAACAACAAGATGAAAGCGCTCTGGAATTTTGTTGGAAATTCCTATTTGTGCTCTTTTCGCCGCCCTTTCAAACATTGAAGGTTTTTTATTCAGTTCATGTTTCCACATTTCTGCCATATAGAGAACGTCTTGTTCATAAGTCATCTTTTTCTCCCCCCTTGTTTACTATACGACTCAAAAGACAGTAAGTAGCACATTACTTTAAAAAAAGCACTAAAACAATTGTTTTAGTGCTTTTTTCTCATCTTCGCTCTCACATACTGATACGTGAACAAATAAAACACAATTAGAGAGGAAATAAAAGCAAGTATTCCTGCTAAAGGTGTATGAAAAACTGCAAGTAAAACACTTAATGCAAAAGCTTGCCCAGCAAGAATAACGAAGAAGAAACGCAAAAACGTTGCCTCCTTAACCGTCTCACTAATTGGATAAAGATTTATCCAAATTTTATAGTGATGATGCTTCCATAAAGGCATAAGCTGAATAGCTGTCATATATACAAAAAGGAGAACTGTCACAATATTTCCAATCGTAAATGGCAAGAAATATAAACAGAAGGCTCCAACAAACGTTAATCGAATGACAAGCCCTAAATAGCCTCCAGCTCTAAGGAAAGTTCGCGCATAAAGATGGTGATATGTTTCCTTTTGTTTATAAGGTATAAACTGTACTAAAACATCTAAATAGCGACGACGTTTTGGTTCATCTCCAACATTAGGAATATCTGTAAATGAATTAGCTAGTCTATAAAAAAGCATCATTCGCTTCTCCTCAAGAGAGATCAAACCTTCCCAATAAAAAGGACGCTTTTTTGTATCACTATAGAAGTATACTGTTAAAACGAGCAAAATGAAGAATGTAGCAATCCAAAAAAGCGGATGGGCGTCAACAAACAAAAAGTAAGAAACTAAAGCATTCAAAATATAGCGGAACACTACGCTATAGACATGAATCCCTTTCTCTGGATAACGTGAAATAGCCCATGTCATAAATAAATTAAGGCCTTTCACAACCGTTAGAATAAGCAAAATAAACAGTACGTTTTTAAATGTATTGTTCCCCATCGCCAAGTAAAGAGGTGCAAGCACTCCGACAACAATTAATAAAATGTAAAACTGGATCATATATGTTAACCAAAAAGAATTTCTTATATATGACGAAAGCCGCTTTTCCATTGGCAACAAGAATACTAAATCTCCATGTTTAAAAAACGTATATACTGTGCCTCTTGTTAAAAAGAAAGCAACAACAATTGCAATAAATGGGGCTCCATTAAAGTTTTCTGGCAAACCTTCAAGAAATTGCTGATAGTAATAAGCTCCAATCAAAATAAAAAAGATTAAAATATACTTTAAGTGATCGTTTAAAATATAGCGTCCATAGCGTCGAATTTCTTTAGCATTTTCTTTGAATCTTTGTCTCCATAGCGCATTTATGTCATTCATAGCCGTCTTCCTTCGTAAGTGCTACGTAAATTTCATCAAGGCTTGCCTTTGGCATACTAAATTGCGTTCTAAGCTCTTCAATTGTTCCTGATGCGTGTACTTTTCCATTATGTAAAATAATAAATCGATCACAATATTTTTCAGCAGTTGCTAAGATATGGGTTGACATTAAAATAGCTGCCCCTTGGTCTTTCATTTCCACCATTAAATCTAATAGTGATTGAATACCAAGTGGATCAAGCCCCAAGAAAGGCTCATCAATAATATAAAGTGAAGGCTGCACTAAAAAAGCGCACATGATCATAACCTTTTGCTTCATTCCTTTTGAGAAATGAGCTGGAAACCACTTTAGTTTCTTGTCCATACGGAACTCTTTTAATAAAACTGGCAAGCGCTTTTCATATGTATTTTCATCAATGTTATAAGCCATAGCTGTTAAACGTAGATGTTCTTCTAGCGTTAACTCTTCATATAAAACAGGTGTCTCAGGGATAAAGGTAAACTGTGATCTGTATGTTTCCATATCCTGTTTTAATGTTTTTCCATTAATAGAAATCGTTCCTTCACGCGGCTCCATTGTACCAATCACATGTTTGATTGTTGTACTTTTTCCAGCTCCGTTCAATCCGATTAATCCAACGAGCTCTCCCTTTTTCACCTCAAAAGAAATATCTTTTAATACAGGATTCCTCGTATATCCTCCTGTTACATTCGAAAGTTTTAACAGTGCAGTCATAATTAGACTCGCTCCCTTCCCTAAACAGTATAGCTCATACTTTCTTCTTTATAGTATCAAATTTTACTCTTTTGCACATTTCATCTCCCTTTTTGAAAAAAAAAAGAATGGATTGCATATTTTTTTTTAAACTGCACATTCTATATAACGAGGAAGGGAAACAAACAGTTTTTTCATCACATTGGTGAATGAGGTGTTTATCAAGGACAATTTACTTGTTCTATAAGGTATTTAAAGATACGGATATAAAACAAGGGGATGGTCGTGATGGAGCATAATCGTTAAGATTAACACATGAACAAGATAATCGTATATAGAGACAGAATCCATGATTCTAACTTATATACACATTTATTTTGTAAATGAGGTGTTTATCAAAGGCCAGGTAAGAAATTAACCTACGTTAAAAAGAACTTGTTAAATGAGGTGTTTGTGAACGACAAGTACCGGATTACCAAGTAGCTTGTATCCCTAAGAATTTGACGTATTAAAACCTTTTCCTTCTTCAAAAGTGGCAGGACCTTCAACCGTTGGTCCTGCCCTTTGTTTTTTTCTCTTTTTGACTTTCTTATGATAAAATAATCGTATAAAACAGTCAGAAAGGTGTTGTTTAGGAATGAAGCATGATGATCAATGTATCTTCTGTAAAATTATCAACGGAGACATTCCAAGTGCGAAAGTATTCGAAAATGAACATGTGTATGCTTTTTTAGATCTTAGTCAAGTAACAAAGGGACATACGCTTGTTATTCCAAAAGTACATACAAGAAATATCTTTGACTTAACACCTGAAGTGGCATCAAATCTATTTGAAGCAGTCCCTAGTATTGCTACAGGTATTAAAGAAGCTTTTTCAGCAGAAGGTCTCAATGTTTTAAATAACAATGAAGAAATTGCAGGACAAACCGTTTTCCATTATCATCTTCACCTTATTCCTCGCTATGGTAAAGGAGACGGTTTTGGAGCGGTATGGAAGACACATAGCGAAAAATACTCTAATGAGGATTTACAAGAAATCTCTCAAAACATTACGGATAAAATCAATTTATGACTCAATACCCGAATTATTTGATTAATAAAGTCAATATAGTTCGGGTATTTTTTATTTTAAATAATTATTAGAATTGTCCTCCATCTTCATCAAATTGTGATAAGATGAAATTATTATTTTTCATAAAGGAGAGTTTACTTATGGTACGCGCACACAATTTTAATGCTGGTCCATCTGCTTTACCGCTTGATGTATTAAAGAAAGCTCAAGAAGAATTAATTGATTTTAAAGGAACAGGCATGTCTGTTATGGAACTTTCCCACCGAAGCAAAGAGTTTGAAGACGTTCTAGCAGATGCAAAAGATCGTCTAAAGAAATTAATGGAAATCCCAGATACACATGAAATCCTCTTCCTTCAAGGCGGAGCAAGCTTACAATTTTCTATGCTTCCTATGAACTTCCTTCAAGAAGGAAAAGTTGGAGCTTATGTTGTGACAGGTTCATGGTCTAAAAAGGCTCTTAAAGAAGCTCAAAACTTCGGAGAAACAGTCGTAGTTGCTTCAACAGAAGATGATTCTTTCACACATATTCCAGAAGTAAGTGTAAACACGCTGCCTGAAAACACAGGGTATCTTCATATTACAACGAACAATACAATCTATGGTACACAGTGGCAGGATTTCCCTAACTTTGGAGATGTTCCTGTTTTTGCTGATATGTCAAGTGACATCTTATCAAAGAAAGTTGACGTATCTAAATTTGCTGTTATTTATGGAGGAGCTCAAAAAAACCTTGGTCCTTCTGGTGTAACAATTGTGATCTTACGCAAAGACCTTCTCAATCAACAAAATAGCGGACTTCCAACAATGCTTGATTATACAACACACATTAAAGCCAATTCTTTATTCAATACACCACCAACGTTCGGTATTTATATGCTTTCTCTCGTACTAGAATGGGTTGAGCAAAACGGCGGTGTTGAAGGCATCCAAAAAAGGAACGAAGAAAAAGCTGCTCTTCTTTATGATTTAATGGATGAGTTTCCTGAGTTTTATACACCTCATGCACGAAAAGACAGCCGCTCCCTTATGAATGTAACGTTCACAATGCCTAATGAAGAATTAACAAAAGACTTCCTTCAAAAAGCAAAAGCAGAAGGATTTATTGGACTAAATGGACATCGCTCTATTGGCGGATGTCGCGCTTCTATCTATAATGCAGTACCAATTGAAACATGCCAAGCATTAGCCCAATTTATGAAGTCTTATCGTGAAGCACACCTTCAATCAGTAAAATAGTTCCTTTTATTGTAACCTTGCACGTTTTTGTTATAATAAAAGATAGTTAGGTATTTAGTTTAGAAGCTTTAGAGATGAGTAGAGGAGAGATGAGAAATGAATACAAAAGTATTAGTATCACTAGCTTTATTAGTCGGGATGGGTGCTGTACTGCATGCCGTTATTCCACCTATTTTTTTAGGTATGAAACCTGACATGATGTTAACAATGATGTTTTTAGGCATTATGCTTTTTCCCCAAGCAAGAAATGTTTTTGTTCTTGCTATTGCTACGGGAGCAATCGCAGCTTTAACAACTTCGTTTCCAAATGGGCAGGTTGCAAATATGATTGACAAACCTTTAACAGCGTTCTTATTTTTAGGATTATTTTTAGCTGTTCGTCGCTACAAACAGTCTGTCGTATCAACAGCCGTTTTAACAGCTATTGGAACAATTGTTTCAGGGATAGTTTTCCTAGCAGCTGCTCTTGCACTAGGATCTTTCTCAGCAGCACAGTTCTTTGGGCTCGTGGCAGCCGTTGTACTACCCGCAACAGCTGTTAATACGTTTGCTATGATTGTAATTTACCCAATTGTGCAAACCATTGTTAAACGCTCTAAGATTACTTCTCAGATGTCTTAATGAAAAGAGCCTAGGTTTTATAAAACCTAGGCTCTTTTTAAACCACTAAATGTTTAAACAGGCTTATTTAGGTTACATAATATAGTAAGAGTGCCAGCAGGAAAACTGTAAGTGCTGTTCCTCCCTCAGCAGCAAGTCGTTTTCTAAGAACTCGTTTGGGAGGATATGAAGCTGATTTCTTCAGATCCATAAACCTCTTTCCTGTAATGGCGAACAAAAGAAAACTTGTTAAGAATAAACAAAAGATTATCCATGCCATGCTCCTACTTCCCTTCACTACAATTCGTTTATTCTAAAGGTATGCAAGGCATGTTTCTCTTATGTTGAACAAGGATAAGGAGCGTGTAAAAATGAAAAAAGCAGCATCATTTTCGTTAGGAATTTTATTTGGAAGTGTCACAGCAGGAACAATTGCATTATTAACAACTCCATGTTCAAGTAAAGACATGAAGCTGCGTGTAGCAGATTCTCGTGACACGCTTAAAGTTCAGCTGAAAGACATTAAGGAAAATGCTTTAAATGTAAAAAATGCGATTCAACATGTTGTAAAGGAAAGCAAAGAAACGTTTTCACAGCTTGCGCCGGAAGCAAAAGCATCAATTACAAATTTCCAGGAAGATATTGCCCCCCATCAGCGCTCAATTCAGAGCCACCTAGCTGAAATTGAGCAAAATATAAAAGGCTTAGAAGATAAACTCGGAAATCAACAAAAAAAGGAAACTCAAAGCAGTTAACTATCTTTTTATGACAAGCTAACAAGCTTGTCATTTTTTTATTCATTGCTTAGAAAAGTTTTCTCAACATATTGTAACAAGGAATGAATATTCATTTAATGTCATGAATATTCATTCCTTGTTTGCGCTTACATGCCTGCTCTCTATAGAGGTCATACCTCTCTAAAGCAATTTTAACTCCTTTTTTTAAAAAATTTTGTTTTTTTGCAAATTTATATCTTTATAATTTATTATTTTATTGGCATAATAGAATATAAATAAAAAGTTGATTGAAAAGTGGGTGGAGAGATGAAATTACAAAATGAGAAAGAATTCACAATGAAGGAAGCTTTAGTGTTCAGCCAACGCATGGCACAGCTTAGCAAAGCTCTATGGAAAGCGGTCGAAAAAGATTGGCAGCAATGGATCAAACCGTATGATTTGAACATTAACGAGCATCATATCCTGTGGATTGCATACAATCTTAAAGGTGCTTCAATCTCAGAGATTGCTAAGTTTGGCGTTATGCATGTATCAACTGCATTTAACTTTTCAAAGAAGTTAGAAGAAAGAGGATTACTACAATTTTCAAAAAGGGAAAATGATAAAAGAAATACGTATATTGAGTTAACAGATGAAGGAAACGGCATTTTGACAAATTTAATGGAAAACTACAACCCGACTGAAAGTACGCTTTTCCAAGGTGCTCTTCCCCTTCAAGAATGTTACGGAAAATTCCCTGAATTTATTGAGCTTATGACAATCGTACGTAAAGTGTATGGAGATGACTTCATGGAAATTTTTGAACACTCTTTCCATAACATTGATGAAGAAATGGACGAAAAAGATGGAAAGTTAAGAAAAAAAGAAAATATTGTTGAAATCGAAAAAGCGGTTGTTCAATAGACCCTTCTAACTAAGCTTGCTAGTTTGTCCATAAGACCAGGATACAGCTTTTGTTGTTGTAAAGCATAAATTGTCTCATGTGGATTTAATTTATAAGGTAGTTGTCCGACGAACTGTGTGAGCAAAGGAACGAAGTCAATAAGTCCTTGTTTCTTTTGCTCCTCATATTTCTTATCAAGTTCTTCACAAATTGAATAAACTTCCGCAAGTTCTTTCTTATTAAGATTTTTGCTTATCACAAGCTTATAAAACGGCTGTGATTCAAGATCTGTTACTTTTAACAATAGCTCTAAATATAACTCCAAACGTTCAATACGATTTTCCAAAGATTCCATACCCCTGCTCCTTTGACAAATTGAGACGATATGTAAAGCTAACTCCGTTTATTTTATACCTTTATTTTACAGCATTCCTTTTAATCTTCAAGCGCTTTATGGACCAGCTAACTTACGATTTATGTGCTCCCTTTTATAGTAAAGGATTTAACTGTTCAAGACAATTCTAAAGAGGGTATATTACAAAGATATCCTAGTTTTGTAATCTGATAACTTTTGTAAACTCCTTAACAGTGTTAAGATAGAAAAGGATGATTATACGGCTAGCATATATAAAAAAAGCTTTACGAACAATGCTATTAGTTTTAATATAGGCTTTTAACTTTGGTTTGGGGGAATGTTTGAAAATGGGTACGATTTTTATCGTTTTCGCAGTGATTATCTTATTCTACATTAATGCGCTCACGAACTCGCTCTGTATTCAAAAAGAAATTCCAGCAGAGCGTCAGCCTAAAGTGTTTCGCTTCATTAATGTGATGATCACTATTCTACTTGTCTCGTCATATGTTGAACTGTTGTACACATAATTCACAAGAAAAAACGCATAAAAGAAGGTGCAGAAATGCAGCTCCTTTTATGCGTTTTTTCTTCTTTTAAGAAACGTCCTCTCGAATAAGAGAGGACAAATGATTGTATTACATCATAATATTTTAGAACCAAGCAGCACCAACGATGATTAAAAGGATGAACAATACTACAATTAACGCAAAACCACTTCCATATGCGTTACCCATAACAGCACCTCCTTTGCTTGCTAATACTGTATTCTATGCATGATGAAAAAAAGTGGGATGGGCATTTTAGCTATTTTCACATATTTTATCCAAGGAAATTGACCTCCAAAAAATGGATATCTTTACAAAAGATTTCACTTTTTCTTTTCTTTTTTATTTTCTTTCGATACAATGAGAAAATGGATATATATTTTGGACATACTGTAAATAAAATCAAAAAGTAGGAGTGTATAATTTTATGAAGAAAAGTTTTGTTGCGCTCACAGCAGCAGCCACAATTTTAGGATTAGCAGCATGTAGCAATGACGGAAACTCCGCAGATTCCAAAACAATTGTTGAAACAGATGCTGGCAATATAACACAAAACGATCTTTATGAAATGATGAAAGATCAAGTTGGAGATCAAGCAATCCGCGAACTTGTCGATGAAAAAGTATTAAGTTCAAAATTCAAAGTGTCGAAAAAAGAAATTGATAATGAAATTGAGACGTTAAAAGATTCGTATGGCGCTCAATCAGTTGAAACAGCTATGTCTGAAAATGGTGAGAAGACATTTAGAAATGCGGTCAAAATTAACTTATTACGTAAGAAAGCTGCAACAGCAGACATTAAAGTAACAGATAAGGAACTAAAAGAAGCTTATAAAGCGAAAAAGCCTGAGCTTAAGGCAAGTCATATCCTTGTCAAAGATGAAAAAACAGCCCAAGAAGTAGAGAAGAAACTAAAAGATGGAGAAGATTTTGCTAAGCTTGCAAAAGAATATTCTCAAGATGGTTCTGCTCAAAGTGGCGGTGATTTAGGCTACTTTAAGTCAGGACAGATGGTAGCTGAATTTGAAGAAGCAGCCCAAAAGTTAAAAGTGGGCGAAATTAGTGATCCTGTAAAAACTCAATATGGCTACCACATTATTAAATTGACCGATAAAAAAGAAGTGCCTTCTTTCGATAAAATGAAAGATGAACTTGAACAAGAGGTCAAACTTTCTAAAATCGATGAAAGTGATATGGAAAATGCCGTTAATAAAATTCTAAAAGAAGAAAATGTCGAAGTGAAAGACAAAGATTTAAAAGATGCAATTAATCTAGAAGACAGCTCTTCTAAAGAAAGTGAAAAATAATATTTTATCTACAAAAAGGATGAGCATAATTGCTCATCCTTTTTAGCTTGATGATGAAATTGTCTTTCTTCTTTCTTTTTCTTCCTTCAATCTTTCCATATATGCTTCACCTTCTTGAGCAATAAATCCTTGCTCTTGTTCGTGATCTTTTCGAGCTGCTCTTATTGCCATGAAGCCACTAAAGAAAATACCGGCTACAACAATATAAATCCAAAATGGTAATGAGATCATCTTATCCCTCCTGCCCTGTTTAGCAGTTCTTTTTCTAAAATCTCTGCTACTAGTCATATATGTACTATTGTCCATAAATATGACAAAGGAGGATTAGTTTTAAGATGAAAAAGGTTTATAATAATTACCAATCGGATGTATTTTATGTATCTCTCCTTCTTGCTTATCATGCAAACCATGAATAATCATATTAATCCGGCTATCCATCATATCAATTTGGTGAATAATTTCTGCTTCTAACGTATGTGCTAGAACAGGTGAACCATATTCAAGCTTGCCGTGGTGAGCCAATACTACGTGCTGAAGTTCAATTACTTTTTGAGCATCTTCTTTTGTGATTTCTCCTTGAGCCTTTAACTCCTGTAGCTTACGATCAATCAAGATCGCTACAATTGTAATGTGGCCAAGGAAGTTGCCTGTTAAAGTATACTGCGGAGCAACAGCATCTGAAAGTTCAACAACTTTTCCTAAATCATGAAGCGCAATGCCGGCATATAAAATATCTTTATCTACTTGTGGATATTGTGAGGCAATGCTTTTTCCAAGACGAAGCATTGAAACAGTATGATAAAGAAGGCCTCCAACAAAACTATGATGAAGAGACGTTGCAGCTGGAAAGTTAAGAAAGCGCTGTTTATTTTCTTCATAAAGATCTGTACAAAGCGTTCGGATCACAGGATGATGGATTTCTGCTAAAAATGCTTCATATTCATTTTGCAAATCTTCCAATGATTCAGGAGCTGTTTCAATAAATTCTCCTATGTTTACTTCCGTCTCTTCCGCTTTTCTAAAATTCGTAATCGCCATCTGTAAATTGCCTCTAAATTCAGATACGCTTCCTTTTACATAAACCATTTTCCCTGGTACAAATAGTGCTTTAAGTTCTTCAATACTTTTCCCTGCAAACTTATTTTCCCAGAGCTTGCAGTCCATCGTTTTCGTTTTTTGCGTAAGCGTAATATTAAAATAAGGCGAACCATTTGAACTTGTCGCGTCCCAAGCATTTTTTACAAGTGCATAGCCCTCAAATCCTTTTGTTGATTTATCAATGTCCAATAAGCGAGATGTTTGCATAATATTCCCCTTCTTTCTTTATTCTTTTCCCTTCACTTCTACTATAATCGAAACTGGTAACGAATAGAAATCTTCTTTCATTTTAGCATTGTTCCTCTAAACTTTCATGCTGAATAAAAATTTTCTACAATAATAATAAAGCTTTTTCAAAAATAAAAATAAGCAACTTTTTCACTTCTCTCTCATTTCAGGTAGTTTACTAACCCCGTCATACCGGGAAGTAAAAATACATACATAAGAAAAAAGGAGGAATGTTATGAAAGCTTATACACTAACCGTTTATGAGTCTTCTGGTGAGAAGCTTCTTGATGAAACCTTTGAGGCAGAAAATGAAAAAGAGGCGAAGAAAATAGGGGCCCTACGTCTTCAAGACTTGAACTATGAGCATAAAACATACCGATGTGTTTCATCTCTTGGTAAACTTGTGCTATTTAATCGCTAAAAAAGTCCCTCTATAAAGAAGGGACTTTTCTTATTTTCTATCAAAGAGTTCGTGAAGCAAACGAATTTTTTCATTTGTATAATGCTCATAGCTGTCATTATATGATTTTGGATCTTTTGGATTTGCAAACCTTGTAATTTTCCCTGTAGTAGGATCAACAAATTTACTTGATGCCCCACAGCCAAGGCCGATAATGGACTGCTGTTCTTCCATGATCATAATGTTGTAAATGCTTTCCTGTCCTTTAAATGCATAGCCTACGTTTTCTAAATTTCCTAAAATATTTTTTTGACGATAAAGGTAATATGGCTCATATCCATTTTCGTTTGTCCAGTTTTCTGCCATTTTCATCATCTCAGTAATTTCATCCCGATCCGCTACTCTATAGCGCTGCTTGTTCTTGGTCATTTCAGAAGCTCTTTTAAACGATAGTGTGTGAACTGTAAGAGATTCAGGTAAAAGCTTTTTAGTTTCCCCGAGTGTATGTTGAAACTCTGCTGTTCCTTCTCCAGGAAGCCCAATAATTAAATCCATATTGATATTTTTCATTCCTAATGAGCGAGCAAGGTGAAACTTATCAATTGTCTCCTCTACTGTATGATGACGTCCAATTGCTTTCAACGTCTCTTGTGTATATGACTGTGGATTAATACTGATTCGATCAATATTCCATTTATTTAACACATCGAGCTTATCTTCTGAAATAGTATCAGGTCTTCCTGCTTCAACAGTTACTTCACGAACGGATTTTAAGTTGGGGAACGCTTCATACATTTCTTCATAAAGCATGTCCATTTCACGAGCGGTAATACTCGTTGGTGTTCCTCCACCATAATAAATGGTTGTAATGGGAATATTCTGTTCTGTAAGCCATGCGCCCACTTTTCTCATCTCATAATGAAGACCACCTAAAAAAGAATCAACAGATCCTTGACGGCCGTTAATCGCATACGCCGGAAACGTACAGTAGGCACACTTTGTTGGGCAAAACGGAATACCGATATAAATACTTACTTCCTTTTTTAATGCATATAAATCAGGCACAATAGAAAGCTGGCGATCCACAATACGTTGCATAAGCTGAATTTTTTCATCTGTGATGAGATAGTCTCGTCTCAGCTCTTCATGTGCCTGTTCTTTTGTCATCCCTTCTCGAAGCTTGTTATGTAAAAGTTTTGTTGGACGAATTCCTGTTAGAATTCCCCACGGCTGTTCAATTTCTGTAACATGCTGCAAAAGCATTAAATATACATAAGAAACAGCTCGTTTTACCATTTTAAAATGCTCTTTTTCGCTTTCTTCTTCAAATTTATTTTCAAAAGAAGCAGAAAAAGCTTTTTCATTTCCATTTTCAGAGATTGTTCCTTCTACGCTCACTTTGTCATCTGTTTTAATGGCAAAATGAATCTTATACTCAGCTTCTTTTTCTTCTTCAAATGTTACAAAACTTTCTTCGAAAAACAAGTCGCTAATAAGTTGCAATGGACGCCCAAAACGCTCATCATTAAGGCCTTTAATTAAAATGTTCAAAGTAATCACCTTTCATTATAGATAGAAAAAAGTGGTACAATATGCACCACTTCTGCTCTCTTTATTAAGCTTCTTTCAGTTTAGCGAAAGAGCTATGAAAGGTCAATGCTTATCAAGAGAAGCAATCTTCTCTAGATAGCCAATACGGGGTTGCTTACGGAACAATTCTTTTACCATGTAAGCAACTCCATTCTCATTATTTGAACGCGTTATCCACCCTGCAGCCTTTTTTACCTTATCTGGTGCATTCCCCATTGCTACTCCAAGGCCCACAGACTCTACAAGACCAAGATCATCATAGCAGTTTCCAATTGCTACAACGTCTTCAAGCGAGATGCCTAGCTGTGTTGCAACATAATAGACCCCATGTTCTTTTGAAGTCCCTTTCTCAACTATATATGCTCGAGGCTCATTTGGATATGAAATCCATTCAATATCAAAAGCCGACGCAATCGTACGCTCTGCCTGTTCTTTTTCATACTGACTTTGAAAATAAAGCTCGATTTTAGGTGCAGAAACTGGATTGTCTCGAAGTGTTTCCCCTAGTGATTCTACAAATTGAATAGGATAAAAAAGTGGTTCATTACTTTTTAATACAGCCTTGGCCATCACTTGATTATGAATTTTCACTCGGTTTCCGAGTGAAAATTTCTCATGTAGAATTCTCGTATGGCAATCAAAGTTTTCAAGCACTTGAACAAGGTTAAACGTTTTATTTTCAGATATTCTACGCTCATATGTTGGTTTATCGACATTTGAAGCAATGAATGCTCCACTGTGAGTTATGAGTTGATTTTTATGAAGACGCAATGTTTTAGCGATTTTTTTAGCGGATGAAAAATGACGATTTGTCACAACTGTTACGTAGACTCCTTTATCCTTAACATAATCAATAGCTTCTTTAGTTTCCTTTGTCAAACGTCCTTGATTGTTCAAAATCGTTCCATCAATATTCAATGCTAATAAGCGATACATCACTACATCTCCTTCTTTCCTCGGTGTCTGCTTGCTGACTGATTAGTAATGAATATGATGTATATGGCGCGTTTATGCTTCATAAGAAAAGAGGAGCCGCTTCTGCGACTCCTCTTTTCTATTATTGAACAGAATTTGAATCTTCTGGATTACCATAAAGCTCTTCAAGTGGCTTCATAATAACTTTGTTTAGCTCTTGAACAAGAACACTCATGCGTTGTTCTGCTTCCATTAATTTTGAAATTGCTTCATGCTGTTGAATGATTGCAACAGTCTGCTGAGCTTTTTGAACTTCTTCTTCAGAAATTTCTTGGCCAGTCATTTGCTTTTGTTGCAATTCAAGTTGCATGTTACGGAAGTTATCGAAAAGACGTTTTGCTGATTCGTCTGCGTTCACTTCATCATATAATTTTTTCAAGTTTTTGTAATCGTCACTCTCACGTACTGCTTTTTCTAATTCGTACGCTACATCGTATACATTAGTCATAAAAAAATCCTCCTACCTTAGTTTAGGCTTTTGTTTACCTTCTCTACTATAACAAACTATTTTATACATTTCAGCCTTTGAGGTTTTTTTCCCACTAAACAGTGAAAACAAGAAAGGAAATTGCTTCTTTTTCCTTTCTTCTTCTCACCGATAGTTTGTTTTATTCATACGATATATCAACATTCGCCTAATTTCTTTTTAAATGAGGATTGACAATGAAACCAATAACTGTAGCGATTCAATTATCATCAACAAAAGAGCTTCAAAATACGGTTTGGATACCAAGCCATATTGCACAACAACAGCAGCTATCTAACTATACAAACGTTTACGTAGGAAAGCAGAAAGCAAAAGCAAAGGTGGCTGTTTTTGAAAGCAAAGAGGATACGGTCTATTTCTCTTCTTCCCTTTTTACAATGCTTCGTTTGCCAATTAATTCTCTCTCTCTTCAAATAAAAATTATCAATGAAGAGATTTTCTTTGGTCCTGTTATTACAGTTGTGACCAACTTATCAAAGGAAGGATCTATTCCGCCTTCTCTATCCGACTTTTGTAAAGAAATGCACGATTATTGCTGTGAAATAGGTGGGTTGTTTTTTGTAACTACGTTTAAACATTGGAACAGTCAAGAATGCTTTGGCTATGTAATAAAAGATGAAGATTTTGAATATGACCATGTTCCCCTTCCAAATGTTATACACAATAGAGTTCATAGTCGAAAAAAAGAAAATGAAGCAGTATTTGAAAAATTTGAAGAAGACACCTCATCCCTGGGCATTCCTTTTTTCAATCATCGCTTTCTTGACAAATGGTTTGTACATGAGCATTTATCACAATATGAGCATTTAACACCTTTCCTTCCTATGACTTATTATCTTCAAAATAAAGAGGATTTGATGAACGCTCTTAGTGCTCATCGGTCTCTATTTTTAAAACCTATTAATGGAAGTCAAGGGAAGAAGATTTTTAAAGTACAAGAAAGAAGCGGCACATACCTTGTTGATTGTGCTGAAACAGGTGAAAGAGAAATATATGATAATTTCACTAAGTTATATAAAAATTTATATCCAAAATTCAAGAAGAGAAACTATTTACTTCAAGAAACTCTTTCATTAAAAAAGCTTGATAACCGACCATTTGACTTTCGAATCTTGTGTCATAGAAAACAAGAAGATAAATGGGGTATTACTTCAATGGTAGCTCGTGTTTCTAAAAAAAGCAGCTTTGTTTCCAACCTTTCACAGGGTGGAGATCTTATGCCAATTAAAGACCTTTTACAAACCTTTTATCCTCATCGTGAAATGAAACATCTACTTGAACTTCTACGCGAACTTTCACTTGAAATTTGTCACTGCCTCTGCGCCCAAAATGAAGGGTTGTATGGAGAATTCGGTCTTGATTTAGCACTTGATGAAGATGGATCGCTTTGGCTTATTGAAGTAAACACAAAGCCTTCCAAGCGCTTTTTTCTAACCGAAAACGGCCAAACAAGACCATCTACAAAAGCACTTGTGCGTTACTGCTGCAGGTTAAGCGGTTTTTAGTAAAAGGAGTGAAGACAATGACTTCATTAGGTTTTATCACATTATCTCTTCAACAAGAAAAAGACTACGCCTATAAGCTTGCTAAACGTGCTCATCTTCACAACATCACCTTTTATCGCTTTACGCCTGACAGCTATTCGGTAGAAGACCAAAATGTTCATGGACTTCGCTATGACAATTCAGAACATGATTTTGTTGAAGACGTATTTCCTATCCCCTCTTATCTTTATGACAGATGCTTTTATAAAAATGACAGAAGTTCAAAGAGAGCTAAACGAAACATGAGAATGCTAAAAAATCAACATGATATATTATTTCTTGGCTATGGTCTCCCAAATAAAAAGAAGGTTTTCAGCACTTTACAGCAGCATCAAAGCCTCTCTTTTCACATTCCATATACAACATTTCCTAACACACCGGCTGATGTATATGAGAGATTGAAAACGGACCGAGAGATTGTGTTAAAACCGATTTGTGGAAGCGGCGGAAGAGGGATTTTGTTTATTACACTCCAAGAGAAAATTCACGTTTATACGCAACATAGTGGCAAAGTGAACGTGAATTCTTTTTCAGCCCATGATGAGTTTATAAGTTGGCTATACGGAAAACTCCTTACAGAAAGTTACCTTATTCAACCATACCTCAATATGCAATGGAGCGGTTCACCATCTGATATACGCCTTCTTGTACAGAAAAAGAATGAGACCTGGATTGAGAGTGTGAGAGCTATTCGAAAAGGCAAAAAAGGAACGCTGTTAACAAACTTAAGTCAAGGTGGAAAGATTTCGTCTTTCATTGACAGCCTCTACCTTTACGACCATAAAACTAGGCTATCTGTGCAAAAAGCATTAGAAGATATTGTGGAAACTTTGCCTAAGACGCTTGATTATGCTTTTGGCCCTCTTTTTGAACTTGGAATTGATATTGCATTTACAAAAGATGGTCACCTCTTTGTAATTGATATAAATTCAAAACCAGGCAGAAAAATTTCTTCAATTTTAACAAAAAAAGAACTTGAGCAAATTTATGATAGACCATTTGCTTATATACGCTTTCTAGAACAGCGAAAAGGAGTTGAGCAGCGTGCCTGAAAAAGTAGACATTCATCTTACAACAGCTTCCTCACAAATCGTGTATGCTCCTATACGGTTTAAAAAGAACAATATTAAAAGAATTGCATACGGAACAAAAATGGTATCATGTCAAATTCATTTTCATGAAAAACCTACTTTATTAATTTCACAAGATCTTGCAACAGCTTTGTCCTTCCCGAAATTAAAAGTAACGCTTCATCTCTTTGTGAAAGATCATGTTCTATATATCGGCCCTCTCGTTGGTATTTTCACAGCTGGATTCACCTCTTCTATGCTTCGTCCAGTTGCTCAACGTTCACTGTTTTTTGCCAAACTCTTAACAAGTGCAAAGGAAAAAGGGTGTTCTGCTTTTATTTTTCGCCATTCTGATTTAGATTTCACTGATGGAACTGTAACAGGATACTTCTACAGTAGAAACGGATGGATCAAACATAAGGTTCCATTTCCAAATGTTATATATGATCGCCTTCCAAATCGTAAAATTGAAAAAGACAATACACTTCTTAAAGTAAAAGAAAAACTTCAAAAAGAATATGATATTCCTTGGTTTAACCCGACCTTTTTTAACAAATGGGATACGTATCAATCGTTAGGAAAATTAGAGAGTCGATGGCTCTTGCCAACAAGGCTTTTTTCAACCCCTTCTGATTTAAAAGTAATGCTTAGCTCTTATGGCCATGTATATGTAAAACCTATTCATGGAAGCTTAGGAAAAGGAATGTTTGTTATTGAAGCAACAAGTGAAGGATATCATTGTGAAAGTAAGGATTTAGGTCAAAACGAAGTTTTTTCTTCTTTTCAAAAGCTCACTAACTTCTTAAAAAAACATAAATTGACACAACCTTATATTATTCAGAAGAAAATGTCATTATTATCTTACAATAATAGCCCTTTTGATTTTCGAGTTCATACAAACCGAAATGAGGATGGAAAGTGGGAAGTTACAGCAATAGCAATTAAAGTAAGTGGAGAAGATGCGATCACAACACATCTTAGAAATGGTGGCTATGTAAAAAGACTAGAAGACGTTTTTAAAGAACGCACTGAAGCGGTCGAGAAGAAACTTACAGAAGCTGCTTTAACGCTTAGCAAACATCTTCAAAAAACGTTAGATGGAACGATTGGGGAGATTGGGTTTGATTTTGGAATGGATGCAAATGAAGAATTATATCTTTTCGAAGCAAATTCGCGACCAGGGCGTTCTATTTTTAAGTATCCTATCCTTCATGAGCAAGACGTAAAAACACGTCAAATGCTGTACTCTTTTGCTATTTTCTTAACGAAGGAATCTTTGGAAAGAACAGAGGCTGTAATCCTATGACTTTTCTCTATTATAATAAAGAGAAAGAATGCTTTTTCCACAAAGAAGCTTCTTCTCTTTTATTTGGTAAAAAGTTTTTACAAAAAGCATATGATGGTGACCCTTTTTCCTACTCTTTTTCTGTTAAATTGTATCAAAATCGTCTCGGTCCTCTTATCGGTATTCTAATCTCGCCTCGCCAACTTAAAACAAACAAAGAAGTACCATATGAATATTTTCTTCATCTTCATACCGTTCTCACTAACAGTCGTGCATTTCCATTCTTCTTCACTGCCGAGTCTTTTAAAGACGAATCTATTTCTGGCTATATTCTCTATCAAGAAAAATGGAAAAAAGTAAAAGTGCCGCTCCCTGACGTTGTATATAACCGTATTTCTTCTAGAAAATATGAGCAGAAAAAAACGGTTCAGCGCTTATTTAAAACTTTAAAGAAATATAACATTCCATTCTTCAATAAAGCGTTTTTTTCAAAGGAAGATATGCATGATATTTTAAGTTCTCATCCTTTTTTAAAACGTCATATTCCTCCTACTTTGTTCTTTACATCAAAGCGAGAAGCACAACATTTTTTAAAAACACATAAGAAAATTTACGTAAAACCAATTCACGGCCGAAAGGGAAAAGGAATTTTCGTAGTAGAGATAAAAGAAAATGTCTATATTGTTGAAGACTTTATCGAAACACGAACATATCAAACTTTTAACGATTTTCACGAAAAAGAACTTGCTCATAAACATAACAAAGTCATTCTGCAAAAAGCACTTCCTTCGGCTTCTTTTCAAGACAAACGATATGACCTCCGCCTTCTTATGCACCGATCGGCTAATAAGTTCCTTATAAGTGGAATTGGCGTTAGGCAAGCTGGAACTCAATCTTTGACAACTCACGTTCCAAAAGGCGGGAAAATTATTCCATTTGAAGATATTCACCAAGAGATTAACATAAAGCAAGTAGAGGAGATTGCTCACTACTGTGGAGAACAGCTTATAAAACATCACCCTTTTGTTGGAGAATTTTCAATCGATATGTTAAAAACACCTGACAATCGGTATTATGTACTTGAACTAAATGCAAAACCGATGATTTTTGATGAAGAACACATCCGAACAAAAGGTGCAGAAAACTTGCACAATTTATTTATCGAACTTTCATTTTTATAGTTTTTTCTCTTCATCTTTATGCTAGATAACAAAAGCTAAAAGAGAATTTTTTCTCTTTTAGCCTATACATAGATAACAACTTTAAAATCAAAGCATATTTACAAACAGTATGCCAAACGTATAAAAGTTGTAGAAAGCAGGATATTCCTCTTTCTTGTGCCTATATATACAACAATAACCAAACATAGAATAATACTGTAATTGATAAAAACATTTCTTTTTATTTTGCAAGACATGTTCTGAGTGAAGAAATATTTCTTACCTTATTAAGGACAAGCTTAGCGTTATCCCCCAAATGTAAACAATACTAAGAAGTTATCTCCTATCTGGAAGTATGATTTGTTTAATGTAAAGTGTACTTTAACCTAAAGAAATACCTTTTGTTCATGATTACAATTTTCACAATAAAGAAGATGACAGCACGCATGACTTACTTTTCCATCAACATTTTTAGTATCATCAAAGTCTACGTATGCGCTGTATTCATCTAAATAATCTGTTATTCTTCCCATGTCTTTTAAAAGATGACCACATGTTGAACAAATATAATCACATTCTTTAAATCCATTACAAAGTGGACACATCATTTTCTCCTCACAATTCCTTATTTACCTCTAATATGTTCGAAAATGTTTCACATTACTCTTAGTAAAATTCACCCTTTTCATTATTGTAATATTTACCAAATAAAAGATATGCATAGTATTGTTTATAGTCTCTCATAATAGGAGTACAAACTTACAGAAACAAACATTTACACACTGGGTTACAGGAAGTTGGTTCCTCTATTAGACTGGTTCAATTCCAGTGAACCCAACCATTTTAAACAAATTTAAGGAGATGAGTAATAATGCCACAAAACCAAACTCGTAACAACAATACTAATCAACTGGTTGTACCTGGTGCAGAATTAGCTCTTGAACAAATGAAGTATGAAATCGCTAGCGAATTTGGCGTACAATTAGGTGCAGACACAACTTCTCGTGCTAACGGATCTGTTGGTGGCGAAATCACAAAACGCTTAGTACAAATGGCTGAGCAACAACTTGGTGGAAGCTACAAATAAATCTAAAGATTTCCCTCTACAAATGAATGATATTGGATATGGAGCCCTAAGGTTGCTTAGGGCTCCTTTTGTTTTTACTTATATTGGATTTACCGTTAATCGTCAATTTTCAGTCCCCCTAAAAATGTACAAAAAAGTAACAAAGTAGTACAATCTTAGTGTAGATTCGACATCAGTATACATAATAAACATTTTACTTCTAGAAAAGAGCCTTTTCTTTTACATCATTCTTCTTGGCTGTATGATAAGCTGACAAACATTAAATTTAAGTCAAAGAGGTGAATAAAATGAAAGTTGCCTTATTCGGAGCAACTGGTCGAGTTGGTTCTTCCCTGCTCAATAAACTTATTGAAGAAGGACATGAAGTTACTGCACTTGTTCGAGATGAAAATCGCATAAAACAAGCTCATAAGTCTCTTACAATAGTGAAAGGCGATGCTAAAAATAGTCAAGATGTAAAAAATACAATAAGAGATACTCATGCTATATTAAGTGCGCTTAATACAGATGGTGCTACAACATTAAGTGTTGCAATACCTCATATTATTGAAGCAATGTATGAATATGATATTTCTAAGATTGTTACAGTTGGGACAGCAGGGATATTACAATCTCGCTTGCAACCTGCTTTGTATCGGTTCCAATCAAGTGAATCAAAACGGAAAACAACTCGAGCAGCTGAAGAACATCTAAAAGTATATAAAGCTCTCGCTGATACTTCTTTAAAGTGGACTATTGTTTGTCCAACATATCTTCCAGATGGAGACGAAACAGACCAAGTAATTCGAGCTGAGAAGAACATGCTACCAAAAGACGGAAAGCTCATTACAGCAGGTGATACAGCGAAATTTGTTTATAACGAGCTATTAGAAAGCAATTACCCTTACTGCCGTGTTGGTATTTGCTATTAAAAAAAGGAAAGCCAATGGGCTTTCCTTTTTTTAACTTGCTTCTCCTTTTTGTGTTTTATACATCCCATAATAGATGCCTCTTTTTTTCATCAGTTCTTCATGATTTCCATGCTCTACAATCTTTCCTTTATCTAAAACAAGAATCTGATCTGCTTCTTTAATTGTTGAAAGTCTATGAGCAATAATAAACGTTGTTCTTCCTTCCTTTAATACGTCAAGTCCATGCTGAATAACGCTTTCTGTTTCAGTATCAATATTTGCTGTTGCTTCATCGAGAACTAGGATAGACGGATTAAAAGCAAGAGCGCGAGCAAATGATAGAAGCTGTCTTTCTCCTGTTGAAAACATCGTCCCCCTCTCTGTGACAGGTGCATTCATTCCGCCTTTTAGCTTTCGTACAATGCCTTCTCCCCCTACAGCTTTAATAGCAAGAAAGGCTTTTTTATCATCAATATTTTGTTCATTAAGCGTGATGTTTCCCTTAACTGTTCCGCTGAATAAAAAGGGGTCTTGTAAAACAATAGCCATGTTTTTTCGAAGTTCTTGTTTCGAGATCGTTGATATATCCTCTCCATCAATGGTAATTTTCCCTTTTTGAACATCATAAAAGCGGAAAAGGATATTCATCATAGAGCTTTTACCTGATCCAGTGTGTCCAACAAGCGCCACTGTTTCTCCTGGCTGTGCTTTAAACGTAATGTTATGTAGCACTTCCTCTCCTTCCTTATAGCCAAATGAAATGTTATGAAAAGCTACTTCTCCTACAAACTTCTTTCTTTTTCCAACTTCATACTTCTCCGCTTCTTCTGTTAAAAATTCGAACACACGCGAGGCAGAAACACGGGCTTGCTCTAAATTCGAAAGCTGATTAACAATATCTGTAAGAGGCTCAAAGAGGCGATTAATATAATCAACAAAAGCATATAAAATTCCAATTGTTATGATGCTTCCTCCATTAATAGATCCTCCTCCAAAATACCAGATAATAAGAACGAACGTAATATTTCGTAAAAAGCCCACAAGATTATACGATGTTAAGGCATTTAAAGAGTTGAGTTTGTTTTGATAAGTAAAATGATCTCTATTAATATTCTCAAATTCTTTTTGAAACATCATTTGTTTTCCAAAGGTTCTAATGATAGTCATTCCGTTAATTGATTCATTAATAGACCCATTCAGTTCACTAATTCTTGTGCGAATTCGGTAATTGTAGAGAGAAGCAAACTTACGATAAAGAACAACCCAAATGAAAAGAATAGGAAAGATAACAAAACAGGCAAAAGCTAGTTTCGGATCTAAAATAAACAGCGCAACAAAAACTCCTATAATATAGACGATGCTTGTTACAAACGTGGCGAGAACGGTCACATAAAGTTCCCTAATTGCTTCTGTATCATTTGTAATGCGTGAAACGATTTGTCCTGCTGGAAAACGGTCAAAATACGATACAGGAAGTTTCTGAGCATGAAAGAAGACGTCTTCTCTCATCTTTTGAATGATGCGATGGGAACTAACCTGCAAATAGTAGCGCTGACCAAAGTGGAGTACAGATGCTACAACAAGAAGGAAAAAGTACACGCCCATTAACAAAACAATTGGTTTTGTTTCTTCCTTATAAAAAGAAAGGACTTCATTTCCTGTTAACTTTTCGGCTTTATATTGACTCTCTTTCTTATCACTCTTTACTGTTAAGATTCCATCTTCAACAGAGCGAGCGCCACCTTTTTGAACTTCTTCAGGAACAAAGTAATAAGTGTGCCCAACTAATAGGACTTCTGCAACGTCACTATTTTTGTACTGTTGAACTCTGTCCCGCCTTTCATACCATGCATCATTATAGTGAACCGCTCCATCTTTTTCATCTACTTCGACCCACCCATTTTCAATTCCTAAGATATGATAATCAATCATTCGTTTAGCTAGAAATGGACCGCAAAGCTCACAGGAAACTGCTACAATTAACATGAGCAGAGAAAGTATAATAAGTTTCTTTTGTGTTAACGCATAGTTCCATAAACGACTTGTTGTTTTCATCCTTTCACCTCACTTTCTTCTTTTAAATACTGCCTTATGTGCTGCTCTCTGTACCATCCTTCTCGTTGTTTCAGTTCCTTATGTGTTCCTTCCTGGTTAATACGCCCATCTTCAAGCACTAAAATATGATCAGCATGCTCAACTGCTGATAAACGATGCGTAATGATAAATGTTGTTTTTCCTTTTCGTTTCTTCGTTAGATTGCGAATAATTTGTTCTTCTGTCTTTGCATCAACAGCAGATAAAGAATCATCTAAAATGAGAATTTGAGGATTACGTAAAAGAGCTCTTGCAATTGATAAACGCTGTTTTTGCCCTCCTGAAAGCGCCACGCCTTTTTCGCCAACAAGCGTATTAAGTCCTTTGCTTAAAAACGGGATATCTTTATCAAAAGCAGCCAATTTTATTGCTTCTTCTACCTCCTCATCGCTTGCCGTCTCTTTACTAAGCAAGAGGTTCTCTTTTACTGTTTTTGAAAACAGGACATGCTCCTGTGGGACATATCCAATCCAACTTTGCAAACGTTCTAAAGCAATATGCTGAATTGGTACATTTCCTATTAAAAGATCTCCTGAGCCAAGCGGATATTGACGCAGAAGCTGTTGAATAAGCGCTGTTTTCCCACTTCCGGTTCGACCAACAATCCCAATCGTTTCTCCTTTATAGACCGTAAATGAGATATTGTTTAAAACAGGTTTTGGTGATGTAGGGTAAGAAAAAGATAAATGCTTATATTCAATTGGAGCTGGCACTTCTACATGCTGAAGAATAGCATTATTTTTTATATCTTCTTTCTGCTGAAGAATTTGATTTACACGATCAACGGACGCATTTCCGCGCTCCATTATGTTAATGAGTTCTCCAATGGCAAACATGGGCCAAATCATCATTCCAAGATAAACATTGAACGAAACAAGCTCCCCTAGTGTTAATTCTCTATGAAAGACAAGATATGTTCCATATCCAAGCCCAATTAAATAGCTTACACCAACTAAAATTTTCACAAGTGGGGCCAAAAGGGCATCAATTTGAGCTACTTCGCGATTTCGGTTGTAAACTTCCTCTGTCATTTCATGAAATTTCTTTATTTCATGTTCTTCTTGAACATAAGCTCGAACGACCCGTACTCCTTCTACAGCTTCAAGAACTTTGTCATTCATTTTTCCAAAAGCATCTTGTGCTCTAATAAAGCGATGATGAATTTTTGTACCGAGTTTACTAATACAAAAAGCCATAATCGGTAAAGGAAGAACAGCAGCAATTGTAAGCTTCCAACTAATTGTTACACTCATCATGACAAGAACTGTAAGCATAAAAACGGTTGAATCAATAAGTGTTAAAATTCCATATCCAGCTGTTGCAGCAACTGCTTTCACATCGTTTGTTGCTCTCGCCATTAAATCTCCTGTTCGGTTACGCTCATAAAAAGGAGGAGACATCTTTAAAAAATGGTTCATCAGCTTAGTTCGTGAAACGCGCTCAAGAATATTAGCACCTCCAAAAAGCTGACGCATCCAAATGTAGGTAATGATATAAACGATAATGGCAATCGCTGTTAGAAAGAAAATCCTATTTTCTAAAAAGGGAGAGGTTAACGTGCCTGCGCCAATGCTATCAATTACGACTCCAAGTATTTTAGGCGGCAGGACATCTAAAATACTTGCTAAAAGTAGCAAGAGCAGGACGCTTGTATACCTTTTCCAATACTTTTTAAAAAACCATGATAGTTTACCTAAAACTGAAAACATGCCTTCTCTCCTCCCTGTTATTTTATGGATAATATCTGCCATAAAAAAAGACATCGTCTTTTATAGCGATGTCCTTACCTATCTTTCAAAAGAAAACGACTTTATTATTGTATGAGAAGATGATGGCTTTTATCTCTTCTATACTAAAATCGTTTTCTAAATATAAGATAGCTTTATTCTAGATTTTTTTCAATTTTTAGTCAATTAATCTATCCAAAATAACGGTGATAAACTTTCTTTGCTTCTTTAATATCCTTTAAACCGTGTAAAAATACGCGTCCATCTTTAAAAAGGACAATGCGAATGTCTCCCTCTTCAAAAGAAAGTAAAAATGGATTTCGCTTTACGGTATGTGTTGAACTCAATTCTTTCTCAATTCTCATTAAGTCTATTTCTTCTCTTTTCGGTACACGAATCTGAACTGTGTCTCTCCCACAAAGTACAGCTGTTTTAAGCTGATTTTCATACTTCAGATGTGGATAGAGTGGAGATATACCACAAGACGGGCAGTCATCCCTTTTTAGCTTGTCAACGGAAATAGCTGTTTGCTGATTTTTCCATAAATCAAATGAAACAAGTTTACGATTAACGACTTCAAAATCTTCTACAAGAATCTTCATTGCCTCTGCCACTTGATAAGCCGTAACCATCATAACAGCAGGAGCTATAATTCCAACTGTATCACATGTTGCACCGCCAAGCGGGACAGTCTTCATTAAACAATGTAGACAAGGAGTCTTTCCAGGTAAAATAGTATATGAAAGACCATAACTTCCAACACATGCTCCATAAATCCACGGAATATTTTCACGTTGTGCCATATCATTAATAATAAAGCGAATATCAAAGTTATCTGTAGCATCCATAATTAAATCAACAGAATCTTGTTTTAAGAGACTTTCTAATTCAAGGGAAGTAACATCAATCGTATGTGCTTCTATTTCTACTTCACTATTAATTTGTTCTAATCGCTTTTTAGCAGCAATAGCTTTTGGCGTTTGCTCTTTCGCATCCTGCTCTGTATAAAGCTGTTGACGCTGAAGATTACTCCATTCTACGTAATCTCGGTCAACAATGGTGAGTTTACGAATACCTGCTCGTACTAGTGCTTCTGCATTGCCAGTACCAAGTGCTCCTGCTCCAATCATAAGCACATGTTTTTTCGCAATATTCCCTTGTCCTTTCTTTCCAATTGGAGCAAAAAGCTCTTGTCTTGAGTAACGAGTCATTAACTAACTGTCATCCCTTCCTTTGGGCTACTCGCTGTAGCATATCGCTTCGCTGGAATACGACCTGCTCTGAATGCTTTGTGCCCAGCTATAATACTATCTCTCATTGCTTCTGCCATCAAAACTGGATCATTAGCTCCTGATACAGCCGTATTTAAAAGAACTCCATCTGCACCTAGTTCCATTGCGCGTGCTGCATGAGAAGCTGTACCAATCCCTGCATCTACAATAACAGGTACATTTGCTTGTTCAATAATAAAACTTAAGTTCAGCTCATTAAGGATTCCTTGTCCTGAACCAATTGGAGCTGCTGCTGGCATAATAGCATGTACTCCTAATTCCTCTAACTTTCTTGCTAATACAACATCATCTGAAGTGTATGGTAGCACAGTAAATCCTTCTTTTAAAAGCTCTTCGCTTGCTTTTAATGTTTCTACAGGATCTGGAAGAAGCGTTTTGTCACAACCGATTACTTCTACCTTTACCATATCACAAAGCCCAGAAGCTTTGGCTAGTTTAGCAATTCGAACAGCTTCCTCAGCTGTTTTCGCTCCCGCTGTGTTCGGTAATAGTGTATAATTCTTAACGTTAAGCTCTTCTAGCAAATCTGGTTGTGACTGATCAAAGATATTCATTCTTCTAACTGCAAATGTCAAAATCTCTGTTTCTGAAGCCTCAACTGCTTTTTTCTGAATCTCATAGTTTGGAAACTTTCCTGTACCTAATAGTAAACGTGATTGAAATGAATAAGAACCGATTTTTAACATTATTATCCTCCTCCAACAAATGACACAATTTCAAATGTGTCTCCATCTTGAATATTTTCGTTTATGTGCTCTTCTTTTTCTAAGATTGTCCCATTTTTCTCTACAACTAATATTTTGTTTTCCATTCCATATGCTGCTAAAAGTTCATAAACATTACTAATATGTGGCTCTACCTTAATATTTTCACCGTTTATCTTGCAGTTCATCTGTTATCCTCCTTTCAAAGAGTAAGCTCTTTCTGGTGAGAAAGCGTTAAAAAAGCGCTCTTTTGGCTGAGTACCGTTAATAAGATCTCTCATTAATTCTCCTGTTTTGGCACTGAGTAAAATCCCGTTTCGGTAATGCCCATATGCTAAAAAACAACCTTTCATATAAGGACTCTCCCCTAAGTAAGGCCATCCATCATCTGTTTGAGGCCGCAGACCTGTCCACGATTTTAAGAAAACAGAGTGAGAAAGTTCAGGAATTAGCTCTTTCGCTTTTTCAAAAAGCTTGCTCATCCCCCCGAACGTAACAGCTCTATCGAATGTATGCGGTGTTCTTGTTGCGCCGACTAGAAGTTTTCCTCCTGCTTTTGGGACAATGTAGAAAGCTTCTGGTGTATAAATGGTGCGCTGAAGTAGCGGTTTGTTTGATTTAAAAAGCATACACTCTCCTTTAACAGGATAAACATTTTTCTCTGTTACATATGGGAGTAGCTTGCTTGTCCATGCTCCTGTTGTGACAACAACAGATGAAGCTGCAAAAGTACCTTGTGACGTAATAACTCCTTTAACAGACCCATTTTCTTCAATAATCTGAGAAACGTGACAGTGTTCATAGAGATTTCCTCCATAAACAGCTGTGCCATATGCAAGAGCTTTTGTATATTTAAAAGCATTAAGCTGCCCGTCATTCGGTAAGAAAATCCCACCTTTAATTGTTGAAGAAAGCATTGTTTCTCTTTTTTTCAGTTCACTTGTTGTTAACCATTCAACAGACGGATCCCATTTTTTATAGGTGTTAAATTTCCTCTTCAATTCTTCGAATCCGTCCTCTGTCGTTGCTACTTTTAATACTCCTTTTTCGATAAGCTCTGCATCAATTCCCGTTAGTTCTCTCAGTTCGTTTACACGAGTTTTAAAAAGTTTTCGGCTACTTAGCGCAAATTGCAAGAGAGGACCTTCTTCATCAACTTCAGCTTGTGCTCCTAAAATACCCGCAGCAGCTCGTGAGGCACCACTGCTTATTTCTCCCTGCTCCACAACAGCGACTTTTTTGTGTTGTTTGGCAAGCTCATATGCAATAGAACAGCCTATCACACCGCCTCCAATGACTATTACATCATACTCTTTCACAGTGTTCGCTCCCATTTAATAAATTCCAGCAAGCTCTAGCTGTTTCACCTGGAGCTTCTGTTTGAAACAAACCGGACATAAGGGCAATGCCTGCAGCATTCGTTTCTTTCACTTCTCCTATGTTGCTTATATTAATGCCTCCAATTCCAATAACAGGGATAGATAGTTCTTCAACAATCTGAGCTAGTTCCTGTACACCGTGAGGCTTTTTTCCTTTTTTTGAAGAGGTTTCATATAAATGACCGAAAACAACGTAATCAGCTCCATCCTGTTCACTTTGCTTTGCTTCTTCTAGCGAATGGACAGACTTCCCAACATAAAGGTGTGGAAAAGCTTTCTTCACATCTTTAACACTTAAGCTATGGTAAGCAAGATGAACTCCCCTTAATCCTCTTACTAAAGCTATATCAACGCGATCATTCACAATTAATTTAGCTGGAGATATTCCCTGCTTTAGTATGGAATCAATAAGATCATTAAGCTCCTGAGCTGTCTTTTTCTTTTCTCTAATTTGAATAAGTTCTACGTATGAATCAATAGATTTAATATTTCGAATTATCTTCTCGAAAGGTTGTTCTCCAGATGTTACTGCATATAAAAATGCCACAATTTCACCTCTTTAGAAAACTAAAAACCACCCATACAAGCGTAAGGATGGTTTGAATAAACATTTTTAGATTATTAAAAAACGTTTGCCACACTTCCCTACGCTGGTACAAACCAGATCCGGTTCAAAGAGTTCAGAAATGTATTTCCGTCTCAGCTATTCACAATAGCACCCCTAGTGATGATGTTTTATATAATTTTCCTTCATTATAACAAACTACTAAGAAATGACAAGCCTATTCTTTTTTGTGTTCATTATTTTTTAATCTTCCAGCGCGTTTTACTGCTTCACGTAACAAAAATTCAATGTGGCCATTCACGCTTCGAAACTCATCCTGCGCCCAGCGCTCAAGGATTTTATGAAGTTCTGGGTCAATTCGCAGCGGAAAGTTTTTTTTCTTAGCCATAAAACTAGTAAAGACTACCTGTATTAATGACTGGCTGCGTTCCTCTATCTGAGATAATCGCTACCATTAAATTATTGACCATATTAACTTTCCGCTCTTCGTCAAGCTCTAAAACGTGATCTCGATCAAGCTGTTCAACAGCCATTTGAGCCATTGAAACAGCACCTTCAACAATTTTCTTACGAGCTGATAAAATAGCTGAAGCTTGCTGACGCTGTAACATTGCACTAGCAATTTCCGTTGAATAAGCAAGGTGAGTTAATCTTGTTTCAATTACTTCAACACCCGCAACAGCTAAACGCTCCTGAAGCTCTCGCG
Organism: Priestia filamentosa; assembly: GCF_900177535.1. NCBI lineage: Bacteria > Bacillati > Bacillota > Bacilli > Caryophanales > Bacillaceae > Priestia > Priestia filamentosa. Next base: position 64,139 of record NZ_FXAJ01000004.1, on the reverse strand, counting down.
CCATTTCTTTTGACACTTCATCAGCATTCCCACGAAGCGTAATTTCTTCTGTTGTAAATGTATCATACGGATATTTTGTGGCAACATGACGTATTGCGGTTTCACTTTGAATTTCAACAAATTCTTCATATTGATCAACATCAAATACTGCTTTAGCTGCATCAACAACTTTAAATACGATAACAGCAGCAATTTCAATTGGATTTCCTTCTACATCATTTACTTTTAAACGCTTGCTATTAAAGTTTCGTACGCGCAGAGAAATGGTTCTTCTCGTACTAAAAGGAATCGTCATGAATAATCCACTATCACGAATCGAACCCAAATAATCTTCAAAAAAGATAATCACTTTTGACTGATTTGGCTGCACAATCGTAATGCCTGTAGCTAGTACCGCCCCTACAATAACAAGAAGAACAGCAAGAATTACATTTTCTTCAGCAAATGAAACAACAGCAAAAGCTAAAAGAAGAAGAATGACAACTACCCCTAGATATCCATTCATATAAAATGCTTTCTTTTCCTTCATTTCAACACTCCTTTTTATTAATATTCAATTTATATCATTATGATATCACTTTTGTATATAATTGTAAATTAGATCATTGAGCAAATCTTTTTTGTTTCCTCCCTTATTTGGTTATCCTAATATCGGAGGTGATGATAAGTGCGGAAAGGACAGCTAACAGATATCCCTGAAATTGCATCATTAGCAAAGCAATCCATTAAAATGATGAATGCTCAAGGAAACAACCAGTGGGATGAAACCTACCCGACGGAAGAATCTTTTAGAGAAGATATTCGTAGCGGCACTCTGTACGTTCAAGAAGAACAAGGGAAAATTGCTGGCTCAGCGACGATTGATATGGTTGAGGGAAAACCGTACAAACAAATAAAATGGCGCTCAGATGAAAAGGCACTTGTCTTGCACCGTCTTCTTGTAAATCCGGAAGTAAGAGGAAAAGGCGTTGCTTCTACTTTTATGGACTTCTTCGAACATCTTGCAAGAGAGCAAGGCATTTCCTATTTAAAAACAGATACATCTTCTTTAAATAAGCCAGCGCAAAAGCTCTTTGAACGCAAAGGCTTTCAAAAGATTGGAGAAATGTACTTTGAAGGAAAAGAAGATGAATTTTATGGATATGATAAATTTCTTTCACACTAAAAAAGAGCGGAATTTCCCCGCTCTTTTTACATGCCGTAATATCCTAAATAAAAAAGTCCAATTGTTCCTGCAAAAGAAAGCAAAATATAACCAAAAAACAAACAGTATGCTTTCTTTTGAAGAAGCTCCATTGCCTCAACACTAAATGTTGAAAAAGTCGTAAATGCTCCAAAAAACCCTGTTCCTACCAAAAGATAGAGAGAGCTTGTTGAAGATGAAGGAAAAGCAAAATGATAAAATACGCCAAGTCCTAGTCCTCCAAGCGCATTCACGATAAGCATTGATAATGGCATCTTTGATTTTTTAGTCCAGGCTAGAAAAATAAGACCAAGCCAGTAGCGACAAAGTGCACCAATGCTTCCTCCAACTATAACAAAAAGGGCACTCACTTCCTTACACCTCGTTCCTTCACAAACGTTCTTACAAACCTAGTACCTAAAAAGACAGCAAGAAGACCAAATCCAAGAGAAATGCTAATGTAAAGAAGAAACGCCTCTGTACTTTTTAAAAAGACGGCATCAAAAGCCAAGGTAGAGAATGTTGTAAACCCACCACAAACCCCTGTGCCAAGCCCTACCTTAATCCACTCTCTTCGTGTTCGCAAACTAAAATAAGCTGTCAGCGCTCCTAATACAAAACTTCCAACTATATTTTGAAAAAGTGTGTGATATGGAAAGCTGCTGTGTGGGATCCAAAGAGTTGTAACAAATCGCAAATATGCCCCTAAAGCCCCTCCAACAGCTACAGCTATAGAATTTTTCAATATGTATCACGTTCTTTCTGTTATTTCATTTTTTATTGTCCTCTTTTTTATTTTCTTTGTAAACCATCCACATTTCTTCTTTTTCGTTTGTTCCTTTGCCATTCTTTTCTTATAATAAAGAAGAGATTAATAAAGGAGCGAAAACGATGAGCGAACATGAGCAAGAACAAACTCATTTGGATATTGATGAAGAAACGCTTTTTATCGTATCCCAAACATTCAAGGCTTTATCAGATCCAACCCGCCTACGGATACTACATCTACTTTTTCAAGGCGAACACTCTGTGTCAGATATCGCTGCAAAACTATCGCTGCTTCAATCTACAGTTTCCCATCAGCTTCGATTTTTAAAAAACTTACGCTTAGTTAAGTTCCGGCGTGAAGGAACAACCCTTTACTATTCACATGATGACAAACACGTTATTGATTTGCTACAACAAGCAATTGAACATGCACAGCACCATTAAAAAAGAGAGGACATTATTCCTCTCTTTTTTAATGGCAGTGACCACACATATCTTGATGTTTATCAACTTGAATTGTCGTATGTTCAATATGAAAAGCATGACTCAATATATGTTTAACTTCTGTCATAATTTGCTCATACCGATTAAAATCTTCTACTACGATATGACAGCTCAAAGCAGGAAAATCTGAAGAAATTGACCATATATGAAGATCTTGTACTCCTTTAATTCCATCTATTGTTAGCAATTTCTCTTTAATTTTTTCAGTATTTAAGTTTGACGGCGTTCCTTCCATTAGGACATGAAAAGAATCTCTCGTCACTCTTATCCCACTGACAATAACAAGGAAAGCAACGATAATACTTGCAACAGGGTCTGCCCAGTTCCATCCAAATAGTAAAATAAGGACAGCTGCTACAATCGCTCCAATTGATCCGAGCAAGTCTCCTAAAACGTGCAAAAATGCGCTTCTTACATTCAAATTATCATGATGATCTCCTTTCATTAACAGAAAGGCCGCTACAATGTTTACAACAAGCCCCACTGATGAAATGATGATCATTCCTGTACTCATCACTTCAGGAGAAGTTAAAAGACGATGAAAAGCTTCCCAAAGAATATAAAGTGAAATAAAAATAAGAGCAAGGCCATTTAAAAAAGCAACTAATATTTCAAATCGTTTATATCCGTATGTTTTTGTATTTGTTGCTTTTTTCTCCCCCATCTTAATCGCAAATAAACTAAGTCCTAAGGAGACAGCATCACTTAGCATATGGCCAGCATCAGAAAGTAAAGCAAGGCTATTTGTCATGATCCCACCAATTACTTCTACTACTAGATAAAAAGAAATGAGGAAAAAGGAAAACGTTAACGCTTTCTTGTTATTCGTATGACGATGACTATGATCATGCCCCATATTTCTCTCTCCTTTCTTTATATGATTATATGCTCATATATTAATTATTACATTTTTTTCTGCCTTCTTCAAGTTTCTATTCTCTCTCTCTTGAAAAGGATACATACACATTTATTCTTTTCACTTTTTCACTTTTTCGTTAAACATATTGTCCACAAGTTTTCATTTGTCAGAAAACAAGGATTCAGAGATAATAAAAAAAGAGTCTTGCTAAGGAGGAATAGCTATGGAGAGGATACAAATTGCTGAAAATTTATCATTTTCTCGTATTATTCATGGATTATGGCGGTTAGAAGATTGGAAATACTCATCAAAAGAAACACTCGAACTCATTGAATATTGCTTAAATGAAGGTATTACAACGTTTGATCATGCAGACATTTATGGAAGTTACCTTTGTGAAGAAAGATTTGGGGAAGCCCTTTCTCTTAAACCTTCTCTTCGAGACAAGATAGAGCTTGTCACAAAGTGCGGTATTGTCTTACCATCAAAGCAACGCCCTCAACACACTTCACATTATTATAATACAAGTTATGAGCACATTTTATTATCTGCTCACAACTCATTGAAAGCCCTTAAAACAGACTATATTGACTTGTTACTCATTCATAGACCAGATCCATTTATGAATCCAGAAGAAGTTGCTGAAGCTTTTTCGACTCTTCATCGTGAAGGAAAAGTGCGTCATTTTGGGGTTTCAAACTTTAAAAATCATCAGTTTCGTATGCTGGAATCTTACCTTGACTTTCCACTTGTTACAAACCAGCTTGAACTGTCTCCTTCCAACTTAGAAAACTTTCTAGATGGAACGCTTAATCTTTGTCAAGAAAAACGGATTCCTCCAATGGCATGGTCACCGCTTGGTGGTGGAAGCATTTTTACTGAACAAGATGAAAAATCACTCCGTCTTCACGCTACTCTAAAAAAAGTCGGAGAAGAGCTTGGAATCGCAGAGATTGATAAAGTCATCTACTCATGGCTTCTTGCTCACCCTGCCCGCATTATGCCAATTGTCGGCTCAGGCAAGAAAGAACGGATTCATAACGCTGTAGATGCTCTAAATTATTCTATTTCAACTGAGCAATGGTTTGAAATCTTACAAAGCTCAATGGGACATGAAGTGCCTTAATAAAAAAGCTAGCTTAGCGATTGCTAAGCTAGCTTTTTTAGAAGCGAATATATCCATATCCTATTGATACAAGAACTGCAACAAGAACAATCAATAAAATAAAGAAAGCACCTGTTGGTTCATTTCTTCTCTTTCTTAAAATCGTCATTTCCATTAGTCCAATTGCAAGAACTGCAATAACAAGTTTTACGATAAATACGGTTTGTAATGCGCCAAGTGCAAGCATTCCAATACCTGATACAAGCATGATTACGTAAAATAAACGTAAAATCATATGTGTGATTTTCTGTTTACTAAAGATATAGCTTATAAGATAAAGTACAACAAGCACTCCCCAAGATCCTTGGTGTGCTTTAAAAAAGATTTCCCATAAATCCACGTTTTCTCCCCCCAACTCTCTCTTAAGTTTTACTTTTACATTAGGTTCATTTTAATTTTATAGAGGTTTCTACCTAGTGACAATGCTTTTATAATATTTTTTACAAACTGTTCAAGAATTAAACTCTTTTTAAAAGAAGTAGAAATTCATCTACTTTTTAATCATATCAACGTGAGGAATCCCCTCATCATCATATGGTAATGTAATGGCTTGGAACCCAAAGCTTCCATAGAATTTCTCTAGATGAGCTTGAGCCTGAATTTTTATCGTTGTTTCACAAAGCTCTTCTTCTAAAAATCTAAGAGCTCTTTCCATAATCTCATATCCTAAGCCAATCCCCCTAAAATCCTTATGAACAAGCACTCGTCCAATTGATGCTTCCTTATATGAGACGCCTCTCGGTAAAATTCGCACATAGGCAGCAATAATCCCATCTTCTTCTTTAAATAAGTGGTAACACTCTTGATCTTTATCATCTGCTTCATGATACAAGCAGTTCTGTTCCACAACGAAAACGTCGATACGTACTTTTAAAATTGCATAAAGTTCCTTTGGGGTTAGGTTGTTGAATGGTTTTAAGGTAAAAGACATGATGAATCCTCCGTAGAAATGTAAGTATAAAAAAGAGAGGAAATTCTCCTCTCTTTTCAGATTATTCTAATGACGGTATTGCATTTGTAATGTAAAAATATTTTGATCTACTACTCCTAAAAGGTTAGTGTCTAAAATTCCTCCTACTATAATACTAGCAGCAAATGCTGTAAAAAAGGCTGCATATACAATTTTCTTAATCATGAAACTCTCCCTTTCTTCTTTTAATATCTATTTAAAACTAAAAGTACTCAAACTATCCTAATTTAAATTTGAAACATTATTCTCCATAAAGTTCTCTTATATCGTCACGAACCATATCAGCTAATGATAAGTTCTCTTGTAATCGTAGAACATTTTCAGACTGACGATATAGTTTTAAAGCCTCTGCACTTTCTCCTAGGTTACGGAGTGCTTCTCCCTTTTCATAGAGTAACTCCGCAAAAATGTACAAAGAGTTGTTTTGTAGACAGACTTCAAGTCCCTTTTCAGCTCTTTCAAGTGACTTCTCATATTCTCTCGCTTCTCCTAAAGTTTTAGCTTCATTGAATAAAAGCTTTTGATAAACTGTAGGATCATCAACATGATCTAGACTTTCCCATTCTTTAATTGCCTGATTATGAAAATGGATCGCTGTATCTAGATCTCCCTTATGACCATGTATAATAGCTAAGCTATTTAATATTTCAGTTTTCCTATTAGAGGGAGAAACTTTAGTAGCTCCCGAAAGATCTATAGCCTCTAATAACAAATCTTTAGCCTTTCTAAAGTTACGGAACATATGCTGCCGGCAGATACCTTCATGCCAAATTAAGAACTGTTGATAATTTAAATCACATTTATACATTTCAGTTCTTTTTTCTTTTGTAATAATGTCAAAAACCATTTTATAATTCATCTCATCCACATAATACCGAATAAGTTTCTTAACAGGTTGAATATACTCTTCTAAATTCTCTTCAAAAAAGTATTCCATCGGCGCCCCTAACCTTTGAGAGAGACGATATAAAATGATACTAGAGGGGATGCCTTCTCCTTTTTCAAACTTACTTACTTGTGATTGAGAACAAATGCCTTCAGCTAATTCAGACTGTCTTAAGCCCATCTTCTTTCTCAGGTTTTTAATCTTCTGTCCAATATAATACTCGTTCATACGTTCATCCCCTTGAACTCACTCTATTACTATTCTACTACAGACTTATCTCTATTTTAAGGGAAAGAAGGAAAAGTATAACATAAAAAAGTATCGATAATTTAAAAATGATTCTTTTTACCTAAATATATCCTTAAAATGTAAAATGATGAGTTTTATGTCCTTTTTATCCCTTTATTACACGTCTTGCATTAGAAATAAAGTATATTTCTCTCCTCTTCTTAAAATAATAAAAGAACCCATTGTTCTCAATCGGTAAATAGACCTTTTATTAGCAGGATAATTTAAACAAGAAATTGATTTTATTGATAAATATTCCTACGTTTATGACATATGGTATACTGTACAAAAGAACTATGTATCAAAAGAAACTATTATTTAGAGTGCAAGAGGTGCGAATCCATGCGACAAGAAGCACGAAGGCAAAGAAGAAAAAATCGCAAGAAACGAACTCGGAATTTTTTAAGAATTTTATTGCTTCTATTTTTGGTTGTAGCAGGTTATTCAATTTATCAATACATACAAGGCTTTGATCGTTCTGATTCTAATCTTAATCAGTTTCAAGATTTTAAAGGAGCTGATGAGCTTCCAACACGGACAAATGTTTTAATTCTTGGTGGAGATGCCAGAGGTGAGGAAACACCGAGAACAGACACCATTATGATCGCACACTACAACTTTGATACAAACAAAGCAAAAGTAGTTTCTATCATGCGTGATTCTTATGTAAAGATTCCTGGTCATGGAAAAAATAAAATTAATGCAGCATATGCTATTGGTGGCCCAGAACTTCTTCGAAAAACAATTAAAGAGAATTTTGGAGTGAATGTTCACTATTATGCTATTGTTGACTTCAAAGGCTTTCCCAAAATTGTAGACACCATTGCCCCAGACGGAATTGAAGTGGACATTCCATATGAAATGTCACACGGTATCCATATGACTTTAAAGCCCGGTAAACAAACCCTTCACGGTGAAGAACTTCTTGGATATGTACGCTTCCGCCATGATGCCCAAAGCGATTTTGGGCGGGTTAAAAGACAGCAGGAAGTCATCGGAAAACTAAAAGATCAAGCAGTTCAAGTGACAAACATCTTAAAAATTCCAAAGTTAGCAGGAATTGTAAATTCAAATCTTGAAACAAATTTAGGCACAGGACAGCTTGCATGGATCGCTAAAGAGTTTCTATCAAGTGATAACCGCGAAGTTGAAAGTTTCCGCCTCCCTATAGAAGACGGATTTACTGAAGAAAACCTAGGTGGTAGTATTGGTGCTGCTCTTGTTCTTGATATTGATAAAAATAAAGAAGCTTTACAAGAATTTTTAGATGATGAAAATGAAAAGTCGTCCAACCAATAAAGGTGGGCGGCTTTTTATATAAATTCTCGCTTAAACGTATAGCTTTTTCTTTCAAAGCCTGCTTTTTCTTCGTAGAAGCGGTGGGCATCTTGTCTCTGTAATCCAGATGAAAGAGTCATGTTAACACAACCCCACTTTTTCGATCTTTCCTCAACGAAACGTAGAAGTCTTTCTCCATGTCCTTTTGAACGCTCCTTTTCACTTACAACAAGATCACAAACCCATACAGAATGACCATCATAAAGCATCAGTTTAGGCATATATCCTGTTGCAGCAACAAGTTCTCCTTTCTCATTAAAAACTCCCGCTAGCTCATATTGATGAGCTTTCTTCGCTTCTTGAACTCGTTTTTTATACGTATCAATTGTTAAATGTGGTCTCAACTGATTTATGACAGGAAAAGCAGATAAAACTTCATCTTCATTTACTAATACTTTAATCATTTGTATCTCCTCCCCCTATTCATTTTCTTTCTACTTCTAATATACTACAATACGTTATCCTAATTATAGAAAAAAAAGAAAATTAATACAGTTATTATAAGGGAGGTTGATCATTATTCTAGTTTTAAAAAGACCTTTGTTTTTCCTATTAGGAGCAGGGCTTATCTCACCTTCTTATTAGTTTTGTACCTTCATCATTCTCATCCACACTCTCTTTTATATAGATCGGGCTTTTAATTTGGTTTATTACGATTTTTATCCATGTACTAGGACATCTGTTCTTTGGCCAACTTGTTGGTCTTAAACTTAGCTTTCTCACTGCTGGGCCACTTACACTCTACAAAAGAGACGGCAAACTCAAACTTTCAGAGAATAAACAAGAAACTCCCCCTGAATACAGGGGGAGCTTTCCTATACAAAGTCTAAAAGTAGAAAAATATTAAGACTGATCACAAGTGCTGCTACTCCCCATGCTACAATCGTTGTTATTCGGCGGTTTACAAGACTTCCCATCAGTTTCTTATTGCTTGTAAACATAATTAAAGGAACAAGTGCAAAACCAATCCCAAACGATAAAATCACTTGGCTAATGACAAGCGCTTTTGTTGGATTAATTCCTAGCGCGATAATAACAATAGGAGGAACAATTGTTACAAAACGTCTAACGTATAACGGAATCCGTTTTTTAATAAAACCTTGCATTACCATATCCCCTGCCATCGTTCCAACAGACGAGCTAGAAAGACCAGCAATCAAAAGACCAATTCCAAAGATAACAGCAGCTGCTGGGCCAACAAGATTTCCTAATTCAGTGTAGGCTACATCGATATCTTCTACATGCAGACCATTTTTGAAAAACAAAGCAGCAGCAACAATCAGCATACTTGCATTGACAGCTCCTGCAATAACCATTGCAATAACGATATCTACAAACTCAAACTGAAAGATTTTTTTACGTTCTGCTTCACTTTTTCCGACAACCCTTCTTTGAGTTAAGCCTGAGTGTAAATAAATTGCATGTGGCATCACTGTAGCTCCTAGAATTCCAACAGCTAACAATAGGCTATTCATTCCTTCTAGTCCTGGTACAAAGAGACCATGCATAACTGCTCCTGGTTCTGGTTTTGCATAAAACACTTCGATTACAAATGACAGGGCCACCATGAACAAGAGGCTGGTAATCCCCGCCTCAAGGCGTCTGACTCCTCGTCTTTGCAGCTCTAAGATTAAGAAAGAGCCAACAGCGGCAATACAAGCAGACGGTAAAAGTGGAATATGAAAAAGCAAGTTGAACCCTAAAGCAGCACCAATAAACTCAGCAAGATCTGTTGCCATAATAACAAGCTCTGCTTGAATCCACAGTCCAATGGAAATCCATTTAGAAAAACGCTCACTTGCTACTTCAGGTAAGTTTTTGCCTGTCGCAATTCCAAGCTTTGCTGATAAAGTTTGAATTAATAATGCCATAATATTAGAAAACAGAATAACCCACAGCAAAAGGTAGCCATATTGAGACCCAGCTGAAATGTTTGTCGCAAAGTTGCCTGGATCAATATAAGCAACAGCGGCAATAAAAGCAGGGCCTAAAAAAGGAAGAAAACCTCTTATTCCTTTTGTTTTTCCGCTTAAAACATGTTGAGCAGGATCTATTTTATCCATAAACTGTTCACTCATTTTATCACCTTTTCACTTCAGTCATTTATTTGTCGCGAAACTATCTATTTTTCTGTCAGCTATATTTTTTTACCTAACGCAACTTTTAACATTATAATATTCCTCTCTCTTCTTATTGTCAATGAAGAAAGTGTCGAAAAATAAAAAGAGTAAAAAGAATTTTCTTCTTTTTACTCTTTTCCCATCTTTATAATAAGTGATGTAAGAAAACTGTAGCTATTTTAAAATAAATAAGCAGTGATAAAATATCGTTTAGTGTTGTAATCAGCGGTCCTGAAGCAATTGCAGGGTCAACCTTTAATTTGGATAATAAGAGCGGAATAATAGTTCCTGCAAGTGTTCCAATGATTAAAGTAAAAACAAGAGATGAACTTACAACAAAACTTAATACAAGACTTCCTTGCCAAACATAAGCGATAATAAAAAGCAAAATAGAACAAGTAATTCCAATTAAAGCTCCTACTCCAAATTCACGTAGGATAAGACGAGTAACAACCGCTTTGTTCATTTCTTGACCAACAATACCTCTTACAACAACAGCAAGTGACTGCGTCCCTGTATTTCCTGTCATTCCAGAAATAAGTGGCATAAAAAACGATAAGGCCACAACCTTTTGCAACGTTTCTTCAAACTGACTAATAATACTTCCTGAAATAAGTCCAACAAATAAAAGCAAAACAAGCCATGGAAGGCGTCGATAAGAAGCAACCCATACTTTTGTATCAAAATCGATTGATTTCCCTGTTGCTGAAAGCTTTTCAATGTCTTCGTTCGCTTCTTGAATTACAACGTCAATAATGTCATCAACCGTAATAATCCCAACAAGCACATTGTTTTCTTCAACAACTGGAATAGCTAGAAAATCGTATCTTTCAATAATGCTCGCAACTTCTTCCTGGTCCATCTCTACAGGAACGGAAATAACACGTGAAAACATAATGTCTGCAATTTTCTCATCCATTTCAGCTAAGATTAAATCTCTGTATGAAACAACTCCCATGAGTTGCTTTTCATTATTAATCACGTAAATATAGTTAATGGATTCGGCAATCTCGGCGAAAATTTTTATTTTGTCTACTGTCTCTCTTACAGTATATTGTTCAGGAATCCAAACATAGCGGTTGGTCATAATCCGTCCAGCTGTTTCAGCTTCGTATTCCATTAGTTTCTGAACTGCTGTAGATTCTTCTGTTGTCATCCCTGATAAATACTGCTCTTTCACATCTGGCGTTACTTCATCTAAAAGATGCGCAAGATCATCATTGTCCATTAAATCTAATACTTCCCCAAGGTCATTAACATTGATTTGTTCAACAAGCTCCAGTTGCTCGTCGCGATCAATTTCTTCAATAAGTGATGCTTGCTGCTCTGTTTCAAGTACATCTAAAAACTTAGGACGCTGTTCTTCTGAAAGCATCACATATATTTCAGCAATATCATAAGGCTGTAGTTCTTCAAGAATTACTTGAATACCATTTGTTTTTTCTTGCTCCAGAAGATGCGAAATTCTTGCTACGATTTCTTCGTATGTCATATCTTGAATCATGATTGATTCCTCCTCTCTTATGCTGTAACAAAAGCACAAAAAAACACACCTTAAGGAAGGTGTGTTTTTGTTTTTTTGCATACTAAATAACGCTTCATACCCTCCATTCGTAGAGCTTTAGCACTGTACGGCATAGGTTCTAAAACCAGCTACGTTAAGAATTACCTTATGTCGATAATTCCTGTTGACCCATTGGCGTCTTTGGACATTTTTGGGCAGCAGCATTTCTCCGTACAGGAGCCTCACCTAACGAGGTATATTCTTTTGTCTGTGATGAGTGTAGCTAACATTGTAGAATAAGTCAACTACCATTATAACTAAAAAAATGTTATTGTCCCCATCCTTCTACAACAATTTTTCCAATCATTTTTCCTTCTTCAACTTTTCCATGTGCTTTTCTCATATTTTCAGCATTGATTGGACTTATCGTCTCTTGCAAAGTATGCTGTAAGTTTCCCTTTTCTAACTCTTCTCCAACCTTGTTTAAAATATGATGCTGTTCAACCATATCATCTGTTTCATAGAGAGGTCTTGTAAACATAAATTCCCAAAAGAAAGAAACGCTTTTATCTTGTAAAAGTTTTAAATCGATAGGCTCTTCATTTTCAACAATGGAACAAATCTTCCCTTGTGGACGAATTACTTTACCCATCTCTTCCCAATGTTTATCTGTACTATGCAAACAGAAGATATTGTCAACACTCTCCATTCCATGCTCTTTTAACTGTTCTTCCATTGATTCATAATGATTAATAATGAAATCAGCTCCAAGACCTTTACACCATTCACTTGTTTCAATACGAGAAGATGTTGCAATAACAGTTAGTCCTGCCTGCTTCGCAAGCTGAATGGCAATAGATCCCACTCCGCCACCTCCATTAATAATCAGAATGCTTTCTCCTTCTTGAACATGAAGACGTTGAAATAATCCTTCCCAAGCAGTAAGAGTTGTGAGAGGCATTGCTGCTGCTTCAGCAAAAGAGAGATTTTCAGGTTTTCGTCCAACAATGCGTTCATCAACAAGATGATACTGGCTATTTGTTCCTTGTCTACCAATGCTTCCTGCGTAATAAACTTTATCCCCTTTTTTAAAAAGTGAACATTCTTCTCCTACCTCTTCAACAACACCTGATGCATCAAAGCCAAGAATTTTTGGTTTCTCTTCTTCCCTATCTTTTGGTGCTCGAACTTTCGTATCAACAGGATTAACAGAGACTGCTTGTACACGAATTAATAAATCATGACCTGTAGGATGTCCTTTTTCAACTTCAACATCTACTAAACTCTCTTCTCTTGTTATTGGTAAGTATTTATAAAGACCAACCGCCTTCATCTTTTTTCCTCCTTATTATTTCTTCTATCTTTTACTTTCTTTTATATTTTCCCACTTCAAAAAAGAAGAAACGCGAAAAACCGCTGCGAGTTGACAGCGGCTAAGTTAGCTTGTTTTATTTTGTTAATACGCGGTGCATGAAGACAGAGAACTGATCACGCTTGATTTTTTCAAATGGAGCATATGTGCCATCCTCTTTCCCTGTTGTGATGCCATTTTGGTAAAGAATTTTGACATTCTCTTTGTGAGAAGGAGATACAGAATCAAGATCTGATAGATTTACTTCTTTATTATTTTTCTTTAAGTCAAATGCTTTAACAAGTACACTTGCCATTTGTTCACGAGAAAGCTTGTCATTTACACCAAACGTTCCATCTCCATAACCGTTAAAAATACCTGCTTGTTTCAAAGCTGCAACAGCTTCAGCATATTCAGCATCTTTATCTACATCTTTAAATGAATTTAAATCTTGTGGAACTGGTAAATCTAGTGCACGCTGAAGCATAATTGCAGCTTGAACACGCGTTAACTGCTGTGATGGATTAAACTTTCCATTGTTTCCTTTTACAATGCCTTTTTCCGCTAATGCCATAATTGCTTCATAGCCAAATGTTTTCTCATTGATATCACTGAACTGAATTTTTTCGCTATCTCCATTACCTTTATGATTCTCTTCTAAAATTTTGAACATGCGCTTAGCTTGATCAACATTATCACTCATACCTGCAAACATTTCTTTTCCAGGTCCATATGCATAAACAGGAACATCTTCACCAGTATGGGCTGTTGTTGTCCATCCTGTATATGAATGCGCATCAATAATACGCTCAATAGCGTTGTCAATGTTTGTAACAAGAGCGCTCTCATCTACTTTTTTCATATTTCCTGTCTCATCATCTACTTGTTGATCATTTTTAGCTGCTTCTTTTACACTGTTGATTTCTTCTTTTGTTAATTCAAGGTCAAGGTACTCCCCTAATACAGATTCAACGCTCTCCCCATCAGCAATTTGCTGAGCCATAAAGTCTGGCGTGCGTTTCGCAGCTTTTACTGCTTCTGGAACCCACTTTTGGACACCTGCACCATTCTTATCATTTGCTCCTAGTGTGAAACCACCTGTTGAGTGATCAGCTGTTGCCACAACAAGCGTATGCTTGTCCTTTTTAGCAAATTCAATCGCTGATTCGTATGCTCTTTCAAAATCTTCTACTTCACTCATTGCTCCCACAATATCATGATCATGTGCTGCCCAATCAATTTGACTTCCTTCAACCATAAGGAAAAATCCATCTTCATCTTGTTCCAAACGATCTAACGCAGAATCTGTCATTTCCTTTAATGAAGGATCTTCTTGGGAACGATCAAGCATTTTTGGCATTCCAACTTCAGAGAAGAGACCTAAAACTTGTTTATTTTCGTCTTTTAACATATCTTCACGATTAGAAACATAGCTATATCCGTCTTCTTGGAAGGCTTTTGTTAAATCTTTATCATCTCTTTTAAAGTTTGTTAAACCTCCACCTAAAATAACGTCAATTTTATGTTCTCCATTAATCATTTCATTATAATAATCGTCTGCAATTCCATCTTTATTTTTACGATCTGGATCATGCGCTCCAAATGAAGCTGGTGTTGCATCTGTTATATCTGATGTTGTAACAAGGCCTGTTGCTAAACCTTCTTCTTTTGCCTGCTCAAGAACTGTTTTTACTTCCTTTTTATTAGAATCAACAGAAACAGCTCCATTGTATGTTTTATGTCCTGTTGCTAAAGCTGTACCTGCAGCAGCTGAATCAGTTATGGTATTTTGGGCATATGGATATGTACTTTGTAAACCAACTAGATCCGGATCAAAAGCTGTTGGCTCCATCTTTTGTGTTTCTTTATTATCTTTCATATAACGCTGTGCTGTCGTATATGACGTTCCCATACCATCCCCAACAAGGAAAATGATATTTTTAATTTCTGGTTCTTTCTTCTCTGCCGCATCAACGCTTCCTGCTCCTCCGCCTAATAAACCGCTAACGGCAATGGTAGACATCGCTGCAAATGGGATTAATTTTTTCTTTATTGCTTTTTTGAACATTTCTGATTCTCTCCCCTGAATAAATTAGTTTTTCTTTTCCATCTAAGATGATATCTTCCTTTCATTAACCTACTATTAATCTAGTATTAACTTTTTATAAATATTAAAAGGCGAGTGTCATATATGACACTCGCCTTTTTTCATAAGATTTTTCGATGCACAGCATTTCCATCATATGAAAATAGCACTTGCTTTCCTTCTAAGCTCGTTTCCATATGAACAGTACGTCCCCAAAGCTGATACGTATAGGGAAGTACTTTTTCTAAGTACTTCACATCAAGTTCAATATCTTCATACCAGTGTTTTAAATAAAGCTCTCCATTTTTTAGATAATCTCCATCTGTAACTGTGATATAAGGGAATCCCCCATTTACTCTCATACTTACAAGTTGATCACGTACTTCCGTCCATTGCTTATCAACAATTTTATAATCACGTCCTTGTTTTGCAAACAGATACATATCTTCACGCATAACGAGATCTTTTGTTAAGTAATTTCGAATAAATGAAATATCAGATTCAACTTCACGTACTTCAAACATTTTGTCTCGTCCTGAATTCTCTTTAACTCCAAGACGTTTCATTTCCTCCGTTGGATTGTTATACCGTTCTTCAATATCTTCAAAGATTTTCACTCCTAAATAGTAAGGATTAATCGTTGTACGCGAGGGCTGCACAACATCTGCATTTAATTTAGCAAACTCAATGGCTTCACTGCTTGTTAGCTCCAGTTCACGAATGATGCGTGCATGCCAGAAAGAAGCCCACCCTTCGTTCATTACTTTTGTCTCAAGCTGAGGCCAAAAATATAGCATTTCTTCTCTCATCATCGTTAAAATATCGCGCTGCCATTCTTCTAATTCACGACTGTACTGTTCGATAAATAAGAGAATATCTTTTTCAGGCTGTGGCGGTAACTTTTTCTTCTTTTTTCTCTTCTCTTTTTTCGCTTTATCTCCGTCAAGAGCCCAAAGATCATCGTAAGGTGTTTCAACTGTTGTTTCTTCTTCCTCTTCTTCATCCATCGTCCAAGAAAGTTTTGGACGCATAAGTGATGGATCAATATGCTCCTGGATAGATAAAACAGCATCCAAAAATTTTTCAACTTCACGTTTTCCATGCAAAATTTCATATTGAGTAATTCTTTCAGCAGTAGCTGCCATGCTGTCTACCATATCTCGGTTCGTATTGGCAAAGCGCGCATTGTTTTTAAAAAAGTCGCAGTGTGCTAAAACGTGAGCAACAATAAGCTTATTTTGAATAAGAGAATTAGAATCAAGCAGAAATGCATAGCATGGGTTTGAGTTGATGACAAGCTCATAGATTTTACTTAATCCTAAATCATAGTGAAGCTTCATTTTGTGAAACTGTTTACCAAAACTCCAGTGCGAGAAACGAGTAGGCATTCCATATGATCCAAATGTATAAATAATTTCAGACGGACAAATCTCATAGCGCATTGGATAAAAATCTAATCCAAAGCCTTCAGCAATCTCCGTTATCTCCTCAATTGCACGATAAAGTTGCTTTTGCTGAGTGTCGTTCATAGGCTCTCCCCTTTCACCTTCATATCCTATAGTATGAATATGCTTGTTTATTCATGATGAAGAGATACATTTTTTCTCTCTTTTTTGTATAGAAAAAGAGAGAGAAAGACGTTATTTGTTGTTTAGGAAAGGAAAACGTTTTATATTCTAAGAGAAAGCTGGGTTATAAGGAGGGGTTCGATGAAAGACAGGATTTTATCTCTTATTGAAAAGCAGCGAACTTTTTTTGGGACTGATACTACAAAATATGTTGCTTTTCGCAAAGAAAACTTAAAAAAGCTTAAAAGTGCTGTAAAACGCTACGAACAACAATTGCTAGATGCTTTGCACAAAGATTTACATAAATCTGAGACAGAAGCGTATATGACGGAAATCGCTTTTATATATGAGGAAATTCGTTTTGTTCTAAAAAATCTTGATTCATGGACAAAACCTCAAAAAGTAAAAACACCTGTAAGTCATCTCGGATCCAAAAGTTATCTTTATAGAGAGCCATATGGCGTGACCTTGATTATTGCACCTTGGAATTATCCTGTTCAGCTTCAGTTCTCCCCACTTATTGGAGCAATTGCAGGAGGAAATACAGCTCTATTAAAACCATCTGAATATACGCCTACCGTTTCTAGATGGATTTCTGAGCTTATCCAAGAAACTTTTCCTTCTGAATATATTGCCGTTGTTGAAGGAGGAGTTGAAGAAAGTCAGGCCCTTTTGAATGAACGTTTTGATTATATCTTCTTTACAGGAAGCGTTGCAGTAGGAAAAGAAGTGATGAAAGCTGCTGCAAACTATTTAACACCGCTCACACTTGAGCTTGGTGGCAAGAGTCCTTGCATTGTTGATCAAGATGCAAATATAGAGCTTGCCACCAAACGAATTGCCTGGGGGAAATTCACCAATGCCGGCCAAACATGCATTGCTCCCGACTATGTTATTGTTCATGAGCAAATAAGAGCGGACTTTGTACAACAGCTGAAAGCCGTTGTACAAGAGTTCTACGGAAAAACTCCTCTTAACAGTGAAAAGTTCGGAAAAATTGTGAGCAAACGTCATTTCACAAGACTGATCACATTTTTACAAGATGGGGATATTGTGTTTGGAGGCCAATATGAAGAAGTCGAAAATCGCATATCTCCTACCCTTTTAGAAAATGTAACGTGGGAAGATAGCGTAATGAAGGAAGAAATTTTCGGTCCTATTTTACCTCTCTTTTCTTTCACAAAATTTGAAGACCTGAAATATCATCTGGATCAAGCTCCAAATCCACTTGCACTTTATTACTTTTCAGAAGATGAGAAAAAGCAAGAAAAGATTATTAACTCTTTTTCCTTTGGTGGAGGCTGTATAAATGATACGGTTATGCATGTAGCGAATATACACCTTCCTTTTGGAGGAGTGGGAGAAAGCGGAATGGGCAAATACCACGGGGAAGGAAGCTTTGATGCTTTTACACATGAAAAAGGCATTCTAAAACAAACAACAAAGTTTGATCTTCCTGTTCGCTATCCTTCGTTTAAAAACAGCTTAAAATATGTGAAAAAGTTGTTAAAGTAACCTTACAGAAGGCTTGCTCGTATTATTTGTTCTTTGAAATCAATTTTATGCAACAGAAAAAGTTAACAGTCTTGTTCTTATCACACTGTCACTATTTTGCTTTTTCGTCCAACATTTGTTCAGTAACAAATCAGCAAAACTGTCATACAATAATATCGACTCCTTCAAAGGGGAGGAAAAGCAATGAACATGTTGGACTATGACAGAGCGCTTTATTACACACATCGATCACAGTGGGACAACCTGTTGATTTTGATGGTGCGAACAAACGATGATTTGTTATCAAAGAGGATTGAACACTTTTTACACGCCTATAACTTCGAGCGAAACGAGCGAATTGTGGAAGAAAATTTATACTCTTTGCTATGTTATATTGACTATGCAGGAGAACAAGCGCTTCAGTCTGAGCTGAACGCAATGGAACAATCTTTATAAACAAACTTTTTAATGCATACCCCTAAAAAGGTATGCCTTTTTTCTTTTATACTTATTTTCTGCTCCTTTTTTGTTTTTATTCATTTTTTGAATGTAAACTGAGAAATATTATCTGTTGACTACTGTAACTCTCTTTCGATAAGATAGAAAGCGTATTCTATCATCAGGAGGAACACTACGTGAACAAAAGACAATTTCGGGCGATTGACATTACATATGCAAGTGTCTTTGTAGCCCTTACTGCAATTGGAGCTAACATTGCTTCTTTTGCTCCATTTTTACATTTTGGAAATGTAACTCCAACACTTCAGCCATTTTTTGCTATTCTAGCTGGTGCTTTGCTCGGTAGCCGGTTAGGTGCTTTTTCTATGCTCGCTTACATGGTTGTAGGACTTGCTGGAGCGCCAGTGTTTGCTGAGTTTTATAGTGGGCTTAGCGCTTTATTTACCCAAACAGGCGGATTTATCATTTCCTATATTTTTGCCGCTTATATTGTAGGTAAAATTGTCGAGCGAAAAGAAAATCCAACGCTTGGTACATTTATGGTTGCATCGTATATTGGCATTATTTTCATTTATCTGTTTAGCGTTAACTATATGTACTTAGCTCTTAATACGTGGATTAATACTCCAATGTCTTATAAAGCACTGTGGATTTTCATGGCTGGATTTTTTATTAAAGATGTAATTTTCACATTTTTAGGTGGTCTTATTGCTCCCCGTTTTCATGCTTTATTTAAAAAGACAGGATTTCAAAAAAAATAAGAGGCAAGATTTCATCCTGCCTCTTATTTTTTTATGCTTTTGCAAATTCTTTATAAAGCTTTGTATATTTTTTAAGCTCTTCCATAAACCCTTCTAGCGCTTCTGAAGCCTCTGGAACAAGGAGATCGCTATCTTTTTCAAACATCGGTGGATCAAATACAATTTGTTTTGGTAATGCATTCGCATAAAGAGCACGCATTACATCACGCATGCTGTTCAATGCGTTAATACCACCCTTTCCACCGCCTGCTACTGCAAGAAGTCCAACTGGCTTTCCTTTAAACTGTTCAAACGTTAAGAAATCAAGCATATTTTTCAGTGCTCCACTCATGCTTCCATGATATTCTGGCGTTGTTAAAATAATAGCATCTGCACTATGTACAAGCTCTTTTACTTTTACTACGTTTTCTAATTCGTATTGCTCACTTGTTCCGTTAAAAACAGGTAACACTGTTTCACTTAAATCTATCAAATCTAAGCTGTACTTTTCCGCTAAAAAACGGCTTAAAATACGCGTTCTTCCACTCTCACGTGGTGTTCCATTAATCACAACAATTTTCATTATAAAATCCTCCTATAATATGGTGTTGTCAATGGACTTTTTCTATAAAAGTCTTCATTTATTAAACGTACCATATTTTTCCCTTCTTCCGCTATCTTAATATTATTAAAAGAAAGTTTCCCTAGTGTAAATGAAGAAACATTTCTTTATTTTTTGATTTCTTCTTCATTACTTTCTAAAATAGCTGCTACTTTGTCCATAATACTATTGTTAAGCTGTTCTAACTTTAACACACTTTCCTCATCAGTAGTGGAAACTACTCCAAAGTAAAACTTCACTTTTGGCTCTGTACCAGACGGACGAAGACAAAACCATGAGCCATCTTCTAAGAAATACTTTAAAACATTTGAGGAAGGAAGAGACATTGTTTCTGTTTCTCCACTTTCTAAGTGCGCTCTTTTTTGCACTTGATAATCTTCGATTGTTTTAACTCGTAAGCCAGCTACTTCTCCTGGGGGCGTAGCACGGAAAGATGTTAAAAGGTGCTCAATCTGAGCAGATCCTTCTTTTCCTTTTAACGTAAGTGATTTTAAATTTTCTTTATAATAGCCGTATTCTTCATAGATATTTTGTATAACGTGCCAAAGCGTTTTGCCCTGTTGTTTATAAAATGCACACGCTTCTACAGCTAAGATCAGTGCTTGAATCGCATCTTTATCTCGGCAAAAGTCTTTAACTAAATAGCCGTAGCTCTCTTCATAGCCGAATAAAAATGTCTGGTCATTTGTTTGTTCAAACTGTTTAATTTTTTCGCCGATAAATTTAAATCCAGTAAGGGTATCAATTGCTGTAAGCTTATAATCCTCTGCAATCTTGCGCCCAAGCTCAGAAGTTACAATTGTTTTTAGAACAGCTCCGTTTTCAGGAAGATTTCCGCTCTTTTCAAGCTGAGATAAAAGATATTTTAGTAAAAGTGCTCCTGTTTGATTTCCTGTTAGAAGCGTATATTCTCCATCGTCTTTTCGAACAGCAAGTCCAACTCGGTCTGCATCAGGATCTGTTGCAAGAAGAACGTCTGCTTTTACATCTTTTCCATCTTTAATTGCATATGAAAAAGCCTCAGCTTCTTCAGGATTCGGAGAAAGCACGGTTGTAAAATTAGGATCTGGCATTGCTTGTTTTGCTACAACGTGAACATGTTTATAACCGAGCGTTTCAAGCGCTTTTGTTGCTGATTTATAAGCTGTTCCATGTAAAGGTGTAAAAACTACACTTACGTTGTCTTTAGCTTCCTGTGAAAGTTCTTTTGAAACGCTAACTTCTTGAAGTTTCTTGTTGTATGCTTCATCAAGTGTATCGTCAAGCATAACAAGCAAACCTTCTTCTTTTAGCTCTTCTTTTTCTTTCACTTTAATCTTTAGCTCATTTTCGATACCGTTTACATAAGAAATTAACTCATCAGCACTTTTAGGCGGAAGCTGCCCTCCATCCATCCCATATACTTTATAACCATTATATTCAGGTGGATTATGACTTGCTGTTATAACAATACCACCAAAAGCATGCAACTCTCGAACAGCAAATGAAAGCTGTGGTGTTGGCTTAAGTTCTGTAAAAAGGTAGGTTTTAATTCCATATGAAGAAAGAGTTTTAGCTGCTTCAAGAGCAAATTGTGGGGACTTATGGCGAGAATCGTACGCAATCACAACTCCGCGGTTTTTCGCTTCTTCTCCCGCGTTTTCAATATACTGAGCAAATCCAGCTGATGCCTTCCTTACGGTATAGAGATTCATACGATTTGTTCCAACTCCAATTTCGCCTCTCATTCCACCTGTACCAAATTCTAGATTTTTATAAAAATGCTCTTCAAGCAATCTCTCATCATGTTTAATACTATCTAAACTTTTTCTCATTTCATTTTCTAATTCAATTTCATTATCCCAACGCAAAAAATGCTGATGCCAGCTCATCTTTCTCCTCCTTAATGATGAATCTTAAATCTCGTTTTATAAAATTCTCTTCCATTTATATTACCATGTTTTTTTATAACTTAACGAAAAAAAATCCCATCTCGTTTCACTTTTTAAGATGGGATTTTCTTCTTACTGTGCAAGAGCTGTGTCATCTTCTTCATCAACAGGAACAACTGCATCATGAAGATGTTTTTCAAGTTCTTGTCTATATAATTCTTTTTGTTCATGCGTCCAGCCTAGTTTTGAAGCCATAAGATTAATAACTTCAACTTTCCATTCATGTACCCATGAAATATTGAAGAAAAGCGCTCCAGTACGGCGAATGAAAAAGTCAACAGGTTTTACAACCATCTCATATTCTAGTCCGTACATAACTTGAGCATAAACAGCGGGAGGAACATTTGCATGTTCACCATTTTTCACATACTCAAATACTTTATCAACATTTGAACCATAGCGTTTCGCTAATTTTTCAGCTTGTTTGCGATCAAGACCAATCTTTGTTCCTTCTTCCACTTTTTGTTTTACAAATCTTTCAAATTTCTGAGATCCTCCAAACTCTCCTCCTGAAAGTGAAAGATGTTTAGTTTGACAAGGAAGAAACGAAACATTGTATTCCTCTTCGATTTTTTTCGTTACAGAATCTAAAACCATTTCAGCCATTTTACGATAGCCTGTTAGCTTGCCCCCTGCAATTGTAATTAAGCCTGATTTGGATTCCCAAATTTCATCTTTACGCGAAATTTCAGAAGCCCCTTTTCCTTGTTCATTAATAAGCGGGCGAAGTCCCGTCCAGCTTGATTCTACATCTTTCTCGGTAATGTTTACAGCCGGAAACATGTAGTTAATTGATTTAATGACATATTCACGGTCTGCTTTTGTCATTCTCGGATGAACAAGATCTCCATCATAAACTGTATCAGTTGTACCAACATAAGTTTTTCCATCACGTGGAATGGCAAATACCATGCGGCCATCAGGTGTATCAAAATAAATGGCTTGCTGTAATGGGAAACGTTCTGCATCAATAACTAAGTGAATTCCTTTTGTATGAACAAGCGTTTTGCCTTCTTTTGAGCGATCTTCTTCACGAAGTGTATCAACCCAAGGTCCTGCAGCATTAATAATCTTTTTAGCATAAATTTGGTACGCTTTTTTAGTTGTCTGATCTACAACAACCGCTCCCACAACTTTGTTATCTTCGTAAAGAAAGCTTTCTACTTTGGCATAATTTACAAGAGTAGCTCCTTTTTCAACTGCTTTCTTCGCTACTTCGATAGTCAGGCGAGCATCATCTGTTTTATATTCAACATAGTAGCCGCCACCTCGTAGGTTCTCAGCTTTCACAAGCGGCTCACGTCTTAATGTTTCTTTTCGGGAGAACATTTGACGTCGCTCGCTTCGTTTAACACCTGCAAGAAAGTCATACATGCGAAGACCGATCGATGTTGTGAAACTTCCAAACGTTCCTCCTTTATGGAAAGGAAGCATCATCCACTCCGGTGTTGTAACATGCGGTGCATTTTCGTATACAATAGCTCTTTCTTTTCCAACTTCCGCTACCATTTTTACTTCAAACTGTTTTAAATAACGCAGTCCACCGTGCACAAGCTTTGTAGAACGACTTGACGTTCCTCCTGCGAAATCCTGCATTTCTACAAGTCCCATTTTCAACCCGCGCGTTGCTCCGTCTAAAGCAATTCCACTTCCTGTAATACCGCCACCGATAACTAATACATCAAACTGCTGCTTCTCCATTTCGCTTAATGTCGCAGCACGATTTTCCCCTGAAAAACTCATGAATAATTCCTCCTTTTAAGAGTAAATAAAAAGAGACCACAAGTCCCTTATGATATTTATATACCCATAAGGTCCTGTGGTCTCTCCTATTCTCCAACCATTTATTAACTTATTTTTAATATATCACACTTTTATCTTTTTGTGAATCTTTCTATTTCACACTTCAGAAGATTCTTTCTTTATTTGAACACCATTGCTGCTTCAACAGCTTTTTTCCATCCACCGTACAACTTCGTACGCTGATCGTCTTCCATTTTCGATTCAAATGCTTTTTCAACATCCCACTTCTCTGCTATTTCATCACGACTTTCCCAGAACCCAACAGCAAGCCCTGCAAGGTATGCTGCTCCAAGAGCTGTCGTTTCATTAATTGTAGGTCTTTCAACAGGAACATCTAAAATATCGCTTTGGAACTGCATGAGAAAATCATTTTTAACAGCTCCTCCATCAACACGCAAACGCTTGATTTCCATTTCTGCATCTTCTTTCATAGCATCAAGGACATCACGTGTTTGATAAGCTAGTGATTCAAGTGTTGCTCGAACAAAATGCTCTTTTTTAGTTCCACGAGTCAATCCAAACATTGCACCACGTACATCGCTATCCCAATACGGTGTTCCTAATCCAACAAAAGCAGGGACCATATAAACTCCATCTGTTGATTCAACACGCTCCGCGTATTTTTGACTGTCTGCAGCATTATTAAACATACGAAGCCCATCTCGAAGCCATTGAATAGCCGAACCAGCTACAAAAATACTACCTTCAAGCGCATACTCTACTTTTCCATCAATCCCCCATGCAATCGTTGTTAACAAACCGTGCTCAGACTTAACAGCTTTTTCTCCTGTGTTCATAAGCATGAAACAACCTGTGCCATACGTATTTTTAGCCATCCCTTTTTCAAAGCACGCTTGCCCAAAGAGTGCTGACTGCTGGTCACCAGCTGCTCCTGCAATAGGTACTTTTTGACCAAAAAAGTGGTAATCAATTGTTTCTGCATATACTTCTGAAGACGCCTTTACTTCTGGAAGCATAGACGCTGGGACACCTAGAATCTCTAGCAATTCTTCATCCCATTTTAAATCATAGATATTAAACATAAGCGTACGTGAGGCATTTGAATAGTCTGTAACGTGCGCTTTTCCACCAGATAGCTTCCAAATAAGCCACGTATCAATTGTCCCAAATAACAGCTCACCATTTTCTGCTTTCTCACGTGCTCCATCTACATTATCTAAAATCCATTTTACTTTTGTGCCTGCAAAATAAGCATCAATTAAAAGCCCTGTTTTATCACGGAACGTATCGTTATAGCCTTTTTCTTTTAGTTCATTGCAAATACTGCTTGTTTGGCGTGATTGCCAAACAATCGCATTATAAACAGGTTGGCCTGTATTTTTATCCCATACAACTGTTGTTTCACGCTGATTTGTAATTCCAATTCCCTCAACTTGATTTGCTTTTACTCCGGATTCTGATAAACACGATGCAATACAAGATAAAATGGAGCTCCAAATTTCATTTGCATTGTGTTCAACCCAGCCAGGGTTTGGAAAATATTGTGTAAATTCTTTCTGTGATGTATGAACAATTTCGCCTTTTTTGTTAAATAAAATAGCTCTTGAGCTTGTTGTTCCTTGATCTAATGCTAAAATGTATGTGCTCATAGCTTTTGCCCCCTCTAAATTAGTTTAGTTCTCTTTTTATTTCTCCTGCTACGTAGTCTTGTTTCTTAGACATACGGTACGCCAATGCTAATATTACAACCACAATGGCTACTACTCCCCAATATACAGCACTTGTTGTTCCTTCAAATATTATTTTATAAAATACTGCCCCTAAACTTCCACCAAGAATAGGCCCAACAACAGGAATCCATGCATATTTCCAGTTTGAATCTCCTTTTCCTGCGATCGGAAGTAATGCATGTGCAATACGTGGTCCTAAGTCTCTTGCGGGGTTAATTGCATATCCTGTTGTTCCCCCTAGAGAAAGACCAATACTTAAAATAAGGAACCCAACGATAAGCGGGTTTAAGCCTTCTGTAAACTTATTTGCTCCTATTGTTAATAATCCTAGAACAAGAATGAATGTTCCAATCATCTCACTTAATAAGTTTGAAAACGGGTGATAGATAGCTGGTCCTGTTGAAAATACGCCAAGCTTTGCTCCTGGGTCATCCGTTGCTTTCCAGTGTGGTAAATAATGAAAGTAAACAATAACTGCTCCTAAAAAGGCTCCAATCATTTGAGCTAAAATATAAAGTGGAACATCTCCCCAAGCAAACTGGCCAGCTAATGCCATTCCAATTGTTACAGCTGGATTCAAATGTGCACCGCTTACACTTCCAACTGCGTAAACTCCCATTGTTACTGCTAATCCCCAGCCAAAAGTAATTACAATCCAGTCACTTTTATGAGCAAGTGATTTTTTTAAGTTAACCCCTGCGCAAACTCCTCCGCCTAGTATAATTAAAATCATTGTCCCGACTATTTCCGCTGTAAAAGTACCCATGGGAATTCATCCCCTTTGCTCATATTTTTCTAAAAATCTATTAATGGCGATGTGACAAACTGCAAAAAACCACAGTATACCCCTAAGGTTGATTAGGGATGTACTGTGGTTCTTGTCTCCGTCACGTGTATTAACTTTGATACTAGAGTACTAGAAAGTGAAAGCGTTGTCAAACCCTTTTTACTACTTTTTTTTCCAAAGCTCCTCATTAGACGTTGTAACAGCTGCAGCTCCTGCTTCCAATGCTTTTTTAATTTCATGCTCTGCTCGAATAAGTCCTCCTGCAAGGACAGGGGTATTCGTTTTTTTCTTTACTTCCTTAATAAGGTGTGGAACAACTCCAGGAAGGAGCTCTATGTAGTCTGGTTTTCCTTTATTAATAACAGCGAAGCTTTTTTCAAGTGCTTGACTGTCTAAAAGAAAAACGCGCTGAATGGCATATACCCCTTTTTGTTTAGCTTTTAGAATTACATTTAAACGCGTTGAAATAATACCAGCAGGCTTAATTTCCTGACATAAAAAATCCACAGCATGTTCATCGTGTTTTAGACCACTAATTAAATCAACATGGAAAATTAGCTTTTTATCGTGCTCTTGAGCCGCACGTGCTATTCCCTTTAAATGTCCTAAATAACATTCCAATAAAACTCCATATTGATACGGAGAACGTAAAAAACGTTCAAGCTGCTTCATATCGCGAATAGCTGGTATAACTTGTTGATCTTCAAAGCTCACAATTTTTCCTCCATTATAATTTATTTCATATTAAAAAAGCATCCTTAGAGAAAAAGGAAATAAGGATGCCCTTTTAACATTACTTCTTATAGTGAACAGTGTAAATATCACGACGACGATCTTTTAACTGTCGAACTGTTCCTGACTGGCGTTGGCGACGTAGAATTTCTAAATCAACATCTCCAATAACGACCATTTCAATATTAGGATTGCACTCGCCTACAATGCCATCGCGTGCAAATTCAAAATCAGAAGGTGCAAAAATAGCGGACTGAGCATATTGAATATCCATATTCTCCACTTGCGGTAAGTTTCCAACTGTTCCTGCGATAACAGTATAAATCTGGTTTTCCACTGCTCTTGATTGAGCACAATAGCGCACACGTAAATAGCCTTGGCGATCCTCTGTACAGAACGGAGTAAAGATAATTTTGGCTCCTTTTTCTGTCGCAATACGTGCAAGCTCAGGAAATTCAATGTCATAGCAAATTTGAATAGCAATTGGCCCACAGTCTGTATCAAATACTTCCACTTCTTCTCCAGCCGAAATTCCCCACCATTTTCGCTCATTTGGTGTAATGTGAAGCTTATATTGCTTTTCAATTGTTCCATCTCTTCTGAAAAGATACGCGATGTTATAAATATGCTCATCTTCTTCTACAAAATGTGATCCACCAATAATGTTAACATTGTACTTTACAGCAAGATCTGTAAAAAGCTCAATGTATTCTTCAGTATACTCTGTTACACGCTGAACAGCTTTTCTAGGAATATGCTCATTTAAAAATGACATAAGCTGTGTTGTAAAGATTTCGGGGAATACGCAGAAATCAGCTCCAGCATCATATGCAACATCAATATAATATTCAGCTTGCTGTGCAAAATCTTCAAATGAGTTAATTTGTTTCATTGCATACTGTACTACACAAATCCTTACTGGAAAAGATGTTTTGTAGTGACGCTTTGATTTTGCTACATAATCAATATTGTTCCACTCCATAAGCGTCGCATACTGATTTGAAGCTGCATCATCAGGCAAATAGTTTGGATTAATTCGCATAACGGTAAACCCATTCATAAGCTGGAATGAAAGAACAGGATCATAAATTTTATGTTCTTTCACTTCTTCTACATATTCACGTGGCGTAAATTCATCTGCATATTTATGATAATTAGGAATTCTTCCTCCAATAATAATGCTTTTTAAATTGTGAGCTCGCGCTAAATCTCTACGAGCTTCATAAAGACGGCGCCCAATTTTCATTCCTCGAAATTGAGGGTGAACCATAACTTCAATTCCATACAAGTTATAGCCATCACTATTGTGATTTGTAATATAACCTTCGTCTGTTATATCATCCCACGTGTGTTTATCGTCATACTCATCAAAGTTTATAATTAAGCTTGAACAAGACCCAATAATTTCTCCATCAAACTCGACACAGATCTGGCCTTCTGGAAAAATATCCAGATGACTTTGAAGCTGATCTTTTTTCCATGGGTTCATTCCAGGAAAGCAAAGCTCTTGAAGCTCAATAATTTTTTCAATGTCTTTATGTTCAATATTACGCATAATAACTTTCTTCTCAAATTTGGATAAATCGATTTCTGACATGCATCTGTAGCTCCTTTTTCAACATTCTTTATATTGTTCCCTTTTTTGTAAAAGTAAAACTTTCTAAGCTGAATCACTACAAATCTGTACTTTTATTATAATCAGAAAAGCGAAAGAGGGGAACTAGAAAAAGGCAGCGGGAAAACCCGCTGCCATTTAGTTCACAATGAAGCGATATTCATAATGTCCTTGTGTAATCTGATAACGTTCTTTCGAGAAATAATCCATTTCAAACGGAAATAAAAACCCATATTTCTCTAAAATAGAAATATTATGATGAAAAAGCTTTCGATCCTGGTTTGTAATTTCTCTCGTTTGAACAGTTTCAATAAGATTAGTAATCGTTTGCATGCTGCTAATAACCTTTAAAGCTTCATGTAAAAAGCCATTATATACTTTTTGCTTTGCATAGCTTATTGAGAGAAACTGAACATTTTTGTATGTTTGGATCTCTTCCTGAGAAAAGTAGCAAGGTAAAATATTGTAGACTAAGTGCTCGCTCATCTCTTCTATGTATGTCTCCATCTCTGGTGTTGCGGCATTTAAAACTTTCACGTTACCTCCACCTCTTTTATCCTTTTTCTTCTGCTTACAATACTAACATATTTTCCAGTTAAAAAGGTGAGGTAGTTATTTCTAAAACATGCCGTAAAACCTAGATAAATAACATTTTATTTCCTTTTTTTGTTTTTTTAGACCTATTTCACGCATATGAAATAATGATTTTAATTTCAATAAATTAACTATTATGGAAATAACAAAAGCACAATAAAAAAGGTTCCCTTCTAAAGAAGGGAACCTTTTTTATTAGAAGTCGAAATTATCTGGGTCCGGACCAACTCGCTCATTTTTGTTTAGAGCATTAATTTCATTCATTTCTTCTTTTGTTAATTGGAAATCAAAAATATCAGCATTTTGAATAATACGATGTTCCTTTGTTGATTTTGGAATTGTTACAACTTCATTTTGTAAATCCCAACGTAAAATTACTTGTGCTGCTGATTTATTATACTTGTCAGCAATACGAGTGATTGTTTCATCTTGCAAAAGCTCCCCTTGCTTAAGCGGAGACCATGCTTCAAGCTGAATACCTTTATCTTTACAAAAAGCATGAAGTTCTTTTTGAGTAAGGTGTGGATGATACTCTACTTGGTTTACCATCGGTACAATTTCAGCATCTGTTAGTAAATCTTCTAAATGATGAATTTGGAAGTTACTAACCCCAATAGCACGAATGCGTCCATCTTTATATAATTTCTCAAGTGCTTTCCACGTTTCTTTATACTTTCCTTCAACAGGCCAGTGAATTAAATATAAATCAAGGTATTCAAGACCAAGCTTTTCAAGCGTTGTATCAAATGCTTTTAATGTTGATTCATATCCTTGATCACTGTTCCAAACTTTAGAGGTTACAAAGAGGCGTTCACGGTCAACTCCAGAATCAGCAATACCTTTTCCAACACCTTCTTCATTTCCATATACAGCAGCAGTATCAATGCTAATGTAACCTGCTTTGATTGCTGATTTCACAGATTCAATTACTTCTGATCCATCCTCAACTTTGAATACACCTAGCCCAAACCAAGGCATTTCAATTCCATTATGTAGAGTTGTTGTAGATTGTAAAGAGTTTGTCACCTTAATTCCTTCTTTTTCTTTTTGATAAGCATCTTTATTTTCTCATAGTTCACTTTTAACATAAAATATTTTGCCTATATTAGCTGTTATTATACAAAAAAGGAAGGAAATAGGTGTTTTCTATTACTATTCTTCGCTTGGAATCAAATCTGTACCATATGAGTTATCAATGGCACAAAGCCATCTTCCTTCTGCATTTTTTCGAAATACATATGTTGCTCTTCTCTCCATTGGATATTTGGAATCTTCTTTATTGGCATCAAGAAACGTTTGTGAAAGAACAAGAGCTGTATCTCCTGCTTCTAAGATCACCATCTCTCCTTGGGTTGGAACAATGCTATTATTAAAATATTTCGCAATTGCAATAAAGGCTTTTTTGATTTCCTCTTTTCCTTTTGCAATCATTCCTTGTTTCACAACTAGAACTGCGTCATCTGTATAATAGTTCATTAACGTATCAAGCTCCTCATTTTGAATAGCTTTATCATATTCACGAATTACGGCCTTTAACTCATGTTCTTCCATATTTTAACCTCCTCTTTTATGCGTTGTACTCTATTCTAGAAAAGAAGGCAAAATCCTATTTTTAAGCTAAAAAAGGAAGGAGAATTTTCTCCTTCCTTTTCCTTAATGATCTGGTTCGATATGAACATGAATCATCGAAATCTGATGTTTAGTTTCGAGCTCTTCTTCAATCTCATCTGCAATCTCATGACTGCGTACAACGCTAAGCTCTGGATTAACGGTCACTGTAACATCAAGCACAACATCATTACCATGCATGCGCGCTCTTAAATCTTTAACATCATTTACTCCTGTAATAGCCTTGACGGCTTCCTTATATTCACCCATTTTGTCTTCATCAAATCCATCTGTTAATAAAAGCGACGTTTCTTTAAAAATTTCAAAAGCCGTTTTACAAATGATAAGCCCAACAACTAGAGCTGCAAGTGGATCTAACCACGAAAGACCAAAATATGCTCCAATGATTCCTACAACAGCCCCAACGCTTACGAGAGCATCTGAAAGATTGTCTTTTGCAACAGCTTTTAATGCTCCACTTTGCAATTTATCAGCAAGGCGCTTGTTGTAAAGAAAAACACAGAACATTACAATGGCTGCTCCTGCTCCTACTAAAGCGGCCAAAAGACTTGGAGTTGTTGCTTCCTGATGCCAAAGAGATTGAACCGCTTCATATAAAACTTGGAATCCAATAACCATCATAATAAACGAGGCAAGTAAAGAAGAAATGTTTTCAGCTCTTGAATGTCCGTACGGGTGGTTTTTATCTCGAGGTTTCTTTGAAATTTTCAAACCGATTAAAACAGCTACTGAGGCGATAATATCTGTAAAGTTATTTAATCCATCTGCACTTAAAGCTTCTGAGTTCGCTATGTTCCCAATAAACAGTTTAAGCGTTGAAAGGATAAGATAAGTATAAATACTAACCCATGCGCCACGCTCCGCGCTCACTATATCCACGCTCCTTCATCTAACTGCGCTACTGAATATTTAGTCTTCCTTACATTCTTTCCTTTTAACCAACTTTATAACGTATGTAGAAAAGACATTATTTGCAGCAAAATTAGTTTACCAAACCGCGTCATAGTGGGTCTACAGAAACATAATTGCCTCTATGAACTACTATAGCTTAAAGAAAAAAGTTTAAACAAAACTAAACTGTTTTTCCCTTGGGCAAATTATTTCTTATTTACTAGTTTTCTGTTGATAGGCTAATAGTCAGTACTCTAAAGAGAGAAAATGTATATTTATGTAAAAATATACCTACTAAAAAATATTCGAATACGAATATTTTATTTTACAGTGATAATATACCTAGATTTTTTACGTTTTACATTATTTTAAACTATGTATAACATACAATTTATGTTAATATCTAAAGTATAACCATTAACACTTTAATATTTATTAATTACTAAAATGGTATCTATATGTAATACAAAAGATAATAAAAGGCGCTGTTAAGCCATTTATACATTTTTTTCTATTTTAACTCTTTGTTATTTATTTAGATTTTAATGTGTTTTATTGTCTTTCTATTCATATACAACTATATGATTGAAATATGCAATAAGAGGATTAATAGGAAATATTAATCTGAATTTTCAAAACACCTTATCGATTGCTTAATGAAAAAATGTATATAATACCCTTTTATTCAAATATTAAAAAACAAATATTGGATAAGTCTCGATCTATTTATAATAGTAATTAAAATTTATTGAAAATACTTAAAATACAACTAAAAAACATTTGTAGGTACAATATCTTATTTTAGAAAGTGTGAGATTATATGAGAACTGTTGGAGAACGAATAAAACTGCAGCGTAAAAGCCTTGGCTTCACGCAAGGTGACCTTTCTGGTCCAAACTTAAGTCACTCAATGATTAGCTTGATTGAACGAAATCATACAAAGCCCTCTTTAAAAACTCTTGAGCATATTGCTTCAAAACTCGGTGTTTCCGTAAGCTATCTTTTAGGTGAAGCAGAAGGCAATGATTCAGTGGAAGTTGAGACAAACAACAAAGAACGTGTAATAAGTATGTGCATTGCGCTAATCAATTCTAAAAAATATGAAAATGCTTATAAAGCTCTAGAGCCACTAGCACATGACGAAAATAATTTTACAATCCGCGGTAAAGCACTTAAACTGTTGTCTGAAATCTCGATGAATAGAGGAGAATATGAAGAAGCTATTCGTTATCTTAATGACTGTCTTGTTTATATTACTCCATTTGATTTAAATTATCATATCGAAGTATACTCTTCTCTTGCAACATGTTATCGACAGTTAGAAAACTACTCAAGCTGTATTGATCATGCCTTATATGCGTCTATTTTATTGAGAACACAATATCATGAATTTGATAAAATCGTGCATTTAAAAGTTCTCTATAATTTAGCATATGGATACTGTAAAACAAATCAATTTATGCGAGGAATTGTTCATATTAAAGAAGCGCTCTCTCTTATGGAGACAAGCTCTGTTTTTTATCAAGAAGACCGTTTTTATATGTTAAAGGGATTAGCAGAACTTCACCTTGGACAACCTAAAGATGGAATTCAATCGACACTTTATGCTTTAAGCCGTATTGATAGATCCTCTCCAGATTCCAACTATAGTGATTGTCTTTTACATCTTGGTATCCTTTACCGCCAAGTTGGAGAGCTTTCTAAATCTCAAGACTATTTGAAGAAGAGCTTAACTATTGCCAAGACGCATCATCAGGAACATCACGTTGTTGATACTTATTATGAG
Organism: Priestia filamentosa; assembly: GCF_900177535.1. Taxonomy (NCBI): domain Bacteria; kingdom Bacillati; phylum Bacillota; class Bacilli; order Caryophanales; family Bacillaceae; genus Priestia; species Priestia filamentosa. The sequence continues at coordinate 30,775 of NZ_FXAJ01000004.1, read as the reverse complement.
TTAGCAGCAACAGCATATGAACAGCAAAACCTAGAAGAAGCAGAAGAATATTGCCAGCAAGGTATTCTTTACTCTCATTCTTTTAAAGAATCAAAAGCTAAACTTTTGGCAATGATGGCACGTATTAAATTCAAGCAAAGTTCTCTTGGTGAATCACTTATTTATATTAATGATTGTGAGAAATTTTGTAAGGAATTCAATATTTCCTATATTCTATCACATTGCTATGCAATTAAAGCACAAATTCTCGAAGAACAACAAAACTATGCTGAAGCAAATAATATGCTAAAAAAATCTAATAATTTATTATCCTCTATGTACAGCTCTTCATAAAAGCTTTCCTTTTTAAGTTCTAGAACTTAAAAAGGAAAGCTTTTTTCATTTTTTACATAGTTCTTTAGCAAAGAGCAAACGCTAAATAAAAAAGGAGGAAATATAATGAGCAAACAAAAAAAGCCTGAAATGATCGCATTCAAAAAAGAAGTGATGAAAAAAGCGGGATATCGCACTGACGGAGAAGACGTAAAATATGAAATAGCACAGGAATTGAATATCCCTTTAAACAAAGGAAGAAATCGAGAATTAACATCTGAAAATGCTGGGAAAATCGGCGGACAAATTGGAAGCAAGATGGTAAAAGAACTAATTCAGCAAGCAAAGCTCCAGTTGAATAAGCCAAAATAAATCGAACGTCTCTCTCCCCTCTGTCTCTTCTCAATCGATTGTACTAATATTATTTATCTGTTATCATCCAATTGTTAGGTTACTTTTACTATGTTTTCCATTATGATGAAAACATAACATAGTTTTATACTACAAGGGGGAGAGCACGACGTTGAAGAAAAAAATATATTTTATCGCTTTTTTATGCTTATGTATAACAGCGCTTGTTTCCTGTTCAAATCAACCAACTGCCGAAGAACGGATCAAAGAATTTGTTGCTTCATGGAACAAGCAAGATTTTACGAAAATGTACACTTACCTTGATGAAAAATCTAAGAATTCTATTACAGAAAAAGACTTTATATCAAAATATGAAAATATTTATAGCGGAATTGAAACAAAGAACTTAAAAGTAAGTGTTAAAGAGGAAAAAGATAACCGTTTCAAAGTAACAATGAAAATGGAGACCATGGCTGGCAAACTTCAATGGAATGAAACGATTAAAGCTGTTGAAGAGGAACAATCAAAAGATAAAAGTTGGTATGTAAACTGGTCACCTTCTCTTATTGTCCCTGATTTGAAGGATAAAGAAAAAGTACGTGTTTCTACTATCAAAGCTGAGCGTGGAAGTATTACAGACCGAAATGGAACACCACTTGCTTTCAACGGGACAGCTACGCAAATTGGTGTTATTCCAGGTGAACTCGGAAACACAAATGGTGCAAAAGAAAAACTCGCAGCTATTTTAAATATGAGTATAGAAGAGATTGATAAAAAACTTAATCAGTCTTGGGTAAAAGAAAACTTGTTTGTGCCATTAAAGACCGTAAGCTCAACAAATGAAGAAATTATTACTAAGGCAAAAGAACTCCAAGGTGTCGGAACACAAGACGTACCTTCACGAGTTTACCAATGTGGAGAATCTTGTGCACATCTTATTGGATATGTTGGAGACATCACAGCTGAAATGCTAGAAAAGAAAAAGGATGAAGGATATACAGCAAGTTCTGTTATTGGTAAAACAGGTCTGGAATCTCTCTATGAATCAAAGCTTCGCGCCAAGGACGGAGCAGTCATTTATATTGCAGATCAAGATGGAAATAAACGAAAAGAAATCTTGAAAAAGAATGCAGAAAATGGACAAGACATACAGCTAACGATTGACTCAAACGTACAAGAATCTATTTATAATCAGTTAAAAGATGGAGAAGGCGTTGGGGTAGCTCTTCAACCTAAAACAGGAGAAATTTTAGCTCTTGTTAGCGCTCCTTCTTATAATCCAGCCGATTTTGTGTTAGGGATAAGCGCAGATGAATATGAAGCTCTTTCTAACAATGAGCATAAACCACTTCTAAACCGTTTCAAAGCTACTTTTTCCCCTGGGTCTACATTTAAACTTCTAACAGCAGGCATGCTCTTAGAAAACAATGTATGGTCTCCGGATCAGAAACTTGCAATAAGTGGACCATGGCAAAAAGATAAAAGCTGGGGAAGCTTTCATGTAAATCGTGTGGGAAGCTCACCAAACGTTAATCTTTATGATGCCCTTGTGACATCAGACAATATTTACTTTGCACAAGGAGCTGTAAAGCTAGGCCCTGAAAAGTTCCTCGAAGGAGCGAAAAATTACGGTTTTGGAGAGAAACTTCCGCTTAAAGGATACGATGTGTCTACATCAACTATTTCGAAAGACGGCAAAATGGAATCTGACCTTTTATTAGCTAATACAGCATATGGACAAGGTGAAGTACAAGTGAATCCCATTCATTTAGCTTCAATCTATACGTCTATTGTAAACAATGGGAATATGATAACTCCTGTTTTATTAAAAAGTGAAAAAAGTGGTCAAGTTTGGAAAGAACACGTAATGTCTGAAAAAACAACTGAAGAAGTACGAAAAGGATTAATTGGAGTTATTAAAGATACTCACGGCACAGCTCGTGCCGCAAAAATTCCTGGAGTAACGCTGGCAGGTAAAACCGGAACAGCAGAACTTAAAAAGTCTCAAGGCGAACAAGGAGCTGAAAACGGTTGGTTTGTGATGACAGATGTTGACAACCCTTCTCTTCTTGTAACAATGATGGTAAGCAATGCGGACGGAGGAAGCCACTCTGTCGTACCGAAAGTAAAAAAGGTATTTGAAGATTATTATGCATCTAACCCTCTACAATAATAAATAAGGACCGATCATCATTGATCGGTCCTTATTTTGCTGCTCTTAGTGGAATGACATTATTAAACTTTTGAAGGTTGCTTTCAATAAAAGAAGTGCACTGTTTTACAATTGTATCTTGATCAAAGTCCATTGAAGCAACATGATAAGAGTTAGGGAGCATCACTTGTTTCTTATCTTGGGAAGATACATGGTTTAACAAATACGTACTATTTGAAGCAGGCACAACATGATCTTCAGGTGATGTTAAGCATAATAGCGGTGCTTCAATACCTGATAATTTAAATGAAACAACTTTTATAAACGAAAGAAGCTCCCTAATAGACTTCATCGGCGCATGCGTATACGTAATCTCTACCGCTTCTTCATTATGAATATCTGGTCTTCCTTCTTCAACAAAACGATCATTTACGGTTTGATCTAAATGCTCCATTTCAGGAATTGAATTTATAGCAGGATTAATAAGCATAATACCGTCGATATCTTTATGTGTTAATGCTAAGTTCGCTGTTAATGTTCCCCCCATTGACTGGCCAAGCATAAATACTTTGCTACACTGAGCTTTCAATTTTTTATAGCCTTCTTCAATGCTTGCTACCCAATCCTTATACGTGCATTTTTCAAGGTCATAATGATGAGTACCGTGACCTTTTAATCTTGTAGCATATACCGTGTAGCCTTGTTCTGCTAAACGGTGTCCAATATATTCCATACTTTGTGGAGTTCCCATAAATCCATGTGAAATTAAAATACCAACTTCATTTCCTTTTATAAAAAATGATTCAGCGCCGTCCATTACTTTGTACTGTTCTTTCATCATGTTTTGCCTCCCTTTTTCAATGTTTAGCTTTGATTCCGACTCTTTATTTTCTTGTCTTCATTTTAATTCATACAATTCCGACCTGTCAACTAAAAATTAAAAATTGACTTCTTTCCTATAAATATAAAAATGCGTCTCTATTTAAAGAGACGCACCTTTTAATACATTATATTTTTTAAAAATTTTTTCCGTGATTTTTTTCGCTTGTTCACTCTCATCATTCTTACCGCTACCTTCGATATTTGTAACAAATACATATGGATGTCCTTTTACAGTCACAAACCCTATGTACCATCCACTCTTGTGCTCTCCTTTTGAACCTTTTACACTATGAAGAGTATATGTTCCTGTTTCTTTTTCAATCATTATTCTCTTCACTTTTTTCATTGAAGATGAAGAAAAAGGTAAATCTTCATGATACAGAGACTCTAAAAAATTAGCTTGTTCAAGCGGAGATATCTGTAAGTTATTATCTTCCCAAAACAAGTGATTTTGCTCTGTTTTTTCATTTCCGTAGTTTAAGCGCTGAAGCCATTTATTTATGTTATTTACTCCAATATCTTGGACGATCTCTTTTTCATACCAAGGAGCTGAGCTACGTAATGATGAAGCAAGGGTAAGATCTTTGTTCCACTCGTCCACACCTTGATCACTTCCATCCCATCTTTTTACTTCATATTCATCTTTAACTGTTTTCGTTTCGAGAGCAATTAAAGAACTAGGAATTTGAAAAGTTCCAATAGGTGCTTGACGACTCGAAGCTCTTTTTTTATTATATATTAATGTCTTATTATTCTCTAAGTCTCGTAAGATGAATGTGCCTTTCTTTCCATTAAACTCATCTTGCACGTCCATTTTTTCAACGCTTAGTTCTTTTGGAAAACCCGATTGTGCTTTTGTATGTTCTACAAGGTAAATGACCACAAAAGCAATTAGTAAAACAATAACAAGGCTAACAGTCCTTTTCATTGTTTTCCCTCCTTGCTAACATTGTCTAATGTTATCATAGCGAGTAAGCAATGATGTGACAATGAAAGAAAACTGAAAATAAGATGATAATTGTCTGAAAAAACAGATACCAAAAAGGAGCCTGTCGTCCCAATGGATACTTATCCAAAATTGTTCGTTGAATGTGGAGAACCTTTCACACAAGGAGCATATATATATGTAGATCAGTTTGAAATTTTATTTGGTAGAGTTGGAACAAACTCAAAACCTGATATTGCTTTTTCGAATGCTTTCGTTTCGAGAAGGCATTTCGCTATTCAATATAGCAATGGCCAAGCATCCATCGTTGATTTAAACAGCAAGCATGGAACAAAGGTAAATAAACGTTCTTTAACTCCACACTTACCTTTTACATTAAAGCATGGTGATATCATTTCAGCTGCAAATGAAACAGTAGTTTTACATTTTTCTTCATTAGATCTTGATCAAACGCTTGATTTTCAACCTATTTCACATGAAATGATTCAATGTAATGGTCCTTCTTTACCTTTTACAATGGATGAAATCAAACAAACTGTCACATATAAAAAACAAACATGTACACTTTCCGACAAGGAATTTCTTTTCTTCCATAAGCTTGCTCATTCTTTAAATGAGTTTGTTTTAAAAACAGATATAAAAAAAGAGGTATGGCCTGAGCGTGAACTTTTAGAGGACGGAGTCCCTGATGTTCATGCAGAAGAGCTAAATGCCCTTGTTTATCGAATGAGAAGAAAACTTCATAATGATTTTACGATTGAAGTTATCCGTGGTAAAGGATATATTCTTCATCTAAACGAATAGCCTGTTTATGCCATTGAAAAGGATAAGAGCAAACCATTTTCTCTTTTCCTTTCCAATGGTATAATTTTATTCCTCTCATTTTTTCTCACCCTCAATTTCTTTTGTTTCTAATTTTTTCTCTAACTGCTCAATTCGCTCATTTAATTTTAAATTTTGATGCTCAAGCTGTTCTGTTGCTTTTGAAGAAAAGTAGGAATCAGTTTCCCACCAGTCCATTCCCATTTCTTTTGCTTTATCAACTGAAGCAACTACAAGCCTAATTTTAATTGTTAAAAGTTCAACATCTGCCAAACCAACTTTAATGTCTCCTGCAATTACAACCCCTTTATCTAGAATTGTTTCTAATACATCTACAATTGTAGCTGAATTTGATGAATGTTCCATTGTTCACACTCCTTTGCTACATTAAATTACCAAGAGGGCCTAAATTAATGTTTAGATCTTCTTCATCAAGATCAAATATATCTCTTAGTTCTTCCATTTTCATTTCTAAGTTCATAAGAGCTGTTCCAAGCTTCTCAATCTCTTCGTCTGTCAAAGATCCCCCTTCAACGCGACGCATCGCATGTCGTTCAACAAGTTGTCTGATGAGCTCTACTAATGTAAGAACAAGCTGTGCTAAACCTTGCTCGGCATTTTCGGGATCAAGCTCAATTCGCCCCTTGTCTTGCTTAAGTGCTCCCATATTCTTCTGCACTCCCTTCAATCGTGTTTGTTGATAAAGTCATCATTTTTTCAACGGCTACAACGAGGACACGTAAATCTAAATACACAAGATCAATATCGGCAATCGAAATAACGAGCTCACCTCGAAGTGCGATTCCTTTATCTAAAATAACGTCAAGAATATCAAGTAATGTTACTTCCTGATGTCTATCTTCAACAGTTACTTCTTCATGCACTCCCCATCACTCTCCTTCTACTTTAGCGAAATAGTAGCAAGGCCATGGTCCTGTTGCTTCAAGCTGTAATCCGTACGTCTTATATTTTTCTCCTAATTTTTCGACTTCATCTAAAAAGCATTTTACATCGCCTTCTTTAATAAGATACACACTATTCCAGCTCATCTCATCTTGTCGTCCTGTTACCTTTTGATTCCAATTCTTTTTAATTCCTGACTTACTTGTTAAAGCACTTAGCTCTTCATGAATTTCTTTTGAAAGCCTTTTTTTCTCTTCACTGATTTTCTCTTGTAATAACCGATCTAACTTCTTACGTTCAAAATACTGTCTTCCTTTTGATAGTGACTTAATTTCCTCACTTTTTGTTTTTATATCTTTATTATTTTCTTCAACATATGGTTTTAACTGTTTTTCATCGCTATATATTTTTAGCGTCCACTCTTCTTTTCCTACAAGCTCCTTAAAAAGCTTAGAAAGTTCTTTGTTCACTGAACTCATCTTCTCTTGTACATTTTCTTCACTTTTGAAAACTGTGCAAAAATGAAGCGGTAAAAGTGTATATTCTTTATTCAGCTTTTTAAGCGTCTCATGGTGATGTAGAGCTTTTTCATGAAGCCACTTCATGTCTTCTGTTTTCTTTTCTAATGTCTCTTCACTATAATGCTCATCATTTAATTTACAGGCAATCGCAGTGATTCCTTGTTGTTCTAGGGTATATATAGGATGTTCCCCATCAAATCCTACGAAGGATTCCAAATTACCTTCTGGAACTTCAGATGAAGGAACAAATCCATATACGTAAATTAATTTTGTGCTTGTCGCAGTTTTCAATGTGTATCCTCCTTACTTTGAGTTTTTCATCTCTTCCCATTGCTCTTGCTCACGTCGCTTTGCAACTTCGTATCGTTCTAGAAGCTCCTGTTCCTTTTCTTCATAATCACGCTCTGATATCTCTTCCATTTCGTGCATCATTTGCAGATTCATGAGCTGTTGCTGAATGTGGTTAATATCGTAGAGCTGTCTGTCTGCTTCTTCTTTAATTTTTTCTCCGAGCTTTACAACAAGATCAATTGGCCCTGTAACGATTTTTTGAATCATTGAACTTTCCTTGCCTCTAGTTTGATATCAATAAAGTTGTAAGCAGGCCATGGTCCTGTATATTTAAACTCTACTTTATCTTCCCACTGTTCATAAAGCTCGTTTACTTTAGCATCAAATTCTTCTTCTTTTTCCGCGTCAACAAGAAATGATGTATTAAGAAGCATTTTTTCTCCTAGTGTTTGTGTTTGTTTAGCCGAAGCTGCAATCTCAGCTAACGGTAGAAAAATGGCTTGCGCGGCTTCTTCCCCTTTGCTTTTCATAAAGTTTCTTGCAAAATCTCCAAGCTCAATTCTGTCATAGTAGGATGCTTCTTTTGATTTGTTTTCGATTTTTTTCTTTAGCTTCTGTGCTTTTGACTGATTGTTCATCTCTTCCTGCAGCCATTCCTTTTTCGCAATAACTTTTAACCCTACTTCAAATCGACCTTCGATTTGTGGAAAGAGTTCTTGAAGGTTTTCATATAAATTTTGGAGTAAAAGCTCAATGTCTTCTTCTGATTGAAATACGTTACCAAAACTCATTGGAATCACATCTGTTTGCTCCATAACAGCTGAAATCGTATTTTGATGGTTCATGACATTTTCTTTTTTAGGGTGATAAATTTTAATAGGTGCCTCTGCTACCACCATTGCAAATTCTTTATAAGGGATAGCAAAAAGCTGACGTTCTTCTCCTTCAAGTACAGCCCTTCCTAAATCATCTACACTGTCTTTTTTAATAATACAAAATGGATACTTCCCTAATTCTTCACTCATCTTAGTTTCCTCCCCATAATTTTTTCATTTCTCTTACAAGATAATTGCGAGTTTGCTCTTTGCTTTTATACCCCAAATTTCTATGAATGGTAAATTCAATAATGTCAAAAATCAGCATTTGAAATCGTTCATTGTCTGGATTAATCTCAATTTTTGCTTTTTGGGCAATAGAGCCAATCATAATAGATGAACGCAGACCAGGACCACCTTCACCATTTTCCATACATTTTGAACGAATTTTTTTCATGAATGTAATAATAAAAGCTGCTTCTCTATCACTAACTTCTGTGCGGTCTTTTAAAATGTAAGCCTCTGTCCGCTCATCTACTGTATCTACATCAATTGTAATCATTCGGTCTTGAAGCGCATCCTGTGTTCGATAAGTACCAACGTATTCTTCAGGATTGCTTGTGAAAATGATGGAGAAATCGGGATGAACTGGAATATGAGATTCTTCTCCTTTTATACCGTATAAAGGAAGAATTCCTTCTTCAACAACGGATAGAAACAAATTGTTTGTTTCAGGTTTTGATCTCGTGAATTCATCGTATACAACGGTATGACCATTTTTCACAGCTCTTACTAAGCGACCATCAACTCTATTTTCTGTTAGTTTCTCTTCTTGTTTCCGAACAGAGCGAACGAAATTATCTACTGTCTTATTACTCGTATAACCGCTCATTCCGCCAAGTAAATCTTCATTTCTCATTTCATAGTTTCCTTGCAAAAAAGTTAGTGGACGATTCATGCGGCTTGCTACATAAAGAGCAAGTGATGTTTTTCCGACTCCAGATGGTCCTGTAAAATGAACTGGAAAACGTGCGGATAAATAGTCAACAGCACGATTTGCTAGGTCTTCTAACTCTGGATAAAGAATAAATTCGTTGTTGAGTCGTTCTTGTAGTTTTTCCATTTTTCATCATTCTTCTCCTTTCTCAAATACGCGAAGAAGACTAATCAGGAACAATTACTTCACTGCGTGGTCTAAGACTTCTTCGTTCAAAAGAAACGACTTCCATTTCCTCATTTACTTGGGTATGATAGACCCCGATAAGCTCATCTTTTGCGTATGCTTTCATATACTCTCGCTCTTCCAGCACTTCTACAAAAGCTTCCCACCCTTCATCATTTGGTTTTACAGAAATTACTTTGTGTGGAGGATTAATATATTCCTCAAAAAATACATGAATTTCATCTAAAATCTTTCTCATACTCATCTTTATAAGTCCCCTTAATGAATGGAGTAGCCAAGGCAGAAAACTGCCCTGGCTTTTGTTTTCTTATCCTCTTGCTCTAGCATTGCTTGGTTGCTGAAGTTGGAATTCTCCTTCATCCATTAGATCATCCCGGATTAAACCAACGGCTTCAGCATATCGTAACCATGTATCAACACTTGCAATAACAACTCGGGCTTCTACTGTAATAAGCTCAATTCCAACAAGAGAAATTTTTGCGTAAGCATCAATTACTACTCCTTTATCGAGGATACGGTCAACAACTTCTGCAAGACTTGAGCCATCAGTACTTTTCTGAATGGCAGCCATTTGGCATCACTCCTTTATTTTTACTGTTTTTTTCCTTTAGAAGATGTAACGTTTTTAATGTCATTTGCCCCTTTAATGTCAGAGCTTGTCTTCACTCCGCTTGTATCGTTCCCTAAGTTTTGAAGCTGTGCTGTTAACTGTTCAACCGGATCACCATCATCATCGCTATCATTACCGCCAAGCAGATTTCCTGTTAATCCTTGGGCAACGTTCTGTACGTCTCCAGATGTAAGCTGCTTCAGAAGGTTTTTTGCCTCATCTCCTCCAGCCGACAACTTCTCTGTTAAAGCATTGATTTGATTATCGCTAAGCTGATCTGTTAGCTGACCAAGCAGCTCGCCGCTATCTTGTGAATCTGAATCTTGTAGCATTTTTTGAAGATCTTCCTTGTTAATTCCGCTTGTCTCCTGATCTTCATTATCTGATTCGTTTGAATCGCCCTCTCCACTTTCTTCTTTTCCACTTTCTTCTTTTCCACCTGAAAGCTTATCTTGCAAAGACTGAAGCTGCTCATCGCTTAATTGATCTGCGATTTCCTCTCCTCCGTCAAGCTGACTTAGCAGCTTCTTTACATCATCACTGTCTCCGCTTTCTTTTGATTCTCCATTCAAAAGTGTAATAAGCTTATCAATTAATCCGTCTCTTCCTTCACTATCAAGTTGACCAACAAGGTCTTTCACTTCATCGATACTTCCGCTTTCTTTCGATTCTCCATTTAGAAGCGTAATAATTTTATCGATAAGACCGTCTCTCTCTGTTTTTTCTCCGCCTGATTGTTGAGAAGAGAAATCATCGCTTAATTTTTCGATGTTGTCTAACACTTGTGAAAGCTTCTCATCGAGAGAAGATAGCGCTTCTTGTACGGAGTCCTCGCTTTCCTCGCTTTCCCCGCTCTCTTCACTTTCTTCATCTTGAAACATGCTTCGGATTTCTTGACGATCTTCCTGTGATAACTTTCCGATAAGAGATTGAAGAATTTCCTTCGCATCTTCTTGTTCTACCTCAGATAAAACATCTTTCAATGAATCTAGCGTTAATTCATTTTTTTCTTGTGAAGATTTACTTTGTTTTGTCGTTCCTTTTCGAGTTCCACTTTTCTTTTCTGTTTGACTTTTTGCTTGTTTAGTCATGTGCTTTCCCTCCCTGGAAACGTTTTCTATAGTATTGATATGTTTCATTACCATAAGCCTTATCTTCATTCATTGTTAAATACTTTGTTCTTCTTCGGTTCAAGGTTTTACGTTTTTTTATTTTTCTTTTTCTTAATGCAAAGGCTGTGGTGATTCCTAATCCAGAAATTAAACTGCTAATCCACAGCGTCTTTCTCGTAATCAACTTGTTTATCACTCCTTAACTAAAGTGATTTATAAATTATGTACACGCCATGGACCAAAACTAAACAGGTATTTTAATTCCAATTTTTTCTTGATGTTTTTCTCCAAAAAAAAGAAACAGGCAAATTGCCTGCTTCTATGCGTATTTCGTTCCATCTTCTTCTTTTCGGAAAAAGCTTTTCATTGCATGAAAAACGTCTGCTTTTTGTTTTAAAATAAAGTGGCGGAACTTTGGATCATTCATGTTTCGGTAAGCACTCATAAGCGTTGAATGACGGTTATATTGATTCACTTCTCCATACCCAAACATGTTAGACACTTTCATAAGCTCTTCAACAAGTTTCACACAGCGAGCGTTATCAGATGTTAAATTATCTCCATCTGAGAAATGAAACGGATAAATGTTATATCGCTCTGGCGAGTATTTACCATTTACAAGCTCAAGAGCTTTTCGGTAAGCACTCGAACAAATCGTTCCACCGCTTTCTCCTTTTGAGAAGAATTCTTCTTCTGTAACAACTTTAGCTTCTGTATGATGAGCAATAAATTCAATATCTACAGTTTCATACTTTGTACGTAAGAAACGAGCCATCCAAAAGAAAAAGCTTCGGGCCATATATTTCTCCCATATTCCCATCGAACCACTTGTATCCATCATTGCAAGTACAACTGCTTTGGATTCTCGTTTTTGAACCTCATTCCACGTTTTGAATTTTAAGTCTTCTGGATAAATCGGATGAAATTTTGGCTTTCCTGTCATTGCATTTCGCTTATAAGCAGAAAGCATTGTTCTTTTTTTATCAATGTTGCCCATAAGACCTGTTCGACGAATGTCATTAAATTCAATATGTTCAATTGTAACTTCATCATTTTCTTTACGTTTTAAATTTGGAAGCTCAAGCTGCGAAAACAATGCCTCTTCAAGCTCTAAAATGGATACTTCTGCTTCATAATAATCATTTCCTGCTTGATCTCCTGCTCCTTGCCCTTTTCCTGCACCTTTTTGACCTTGCCCACCTGAGCCATCTCTTGCTACTACATCTCCGACTTTGCTTTTTCCATTCCCTTGACCAACATGTTTGTTTTTATCGTAGTTATAGCGAATACGATATTCGTCAAGTGAACGAATCGGGATTTTCACAACGTCACGACCATTAGACATAATAATGTTTTCTTCTGAGATTAAATCTGGAAGATTGTTTTTGATAGCTTCTTGAATTTTTTCCTGATGTCTTTTTTGGTCGTCATAGCCTTTTCGGTGGAGGGACCAGTTTTCCTGTGAGATTGCAAAACTTTGCTTATCTTCTTTTTTCATTTTGTACCCTCCTTACATGTTTAGAAAAACTTGGCTAACTCAGAAAAAATCTGGTTAGCCATTAATCACGATATTCACAATTTCTAGTTCAACAGCATATAATATGCTGACTTCCTCTCTCTTAAAGCGTTTGTTACTCTATACTATGCAAAACTACCCTGAAATTGACAAACTTTTTAGATAATTATCTTTCTATTTGGACAACCTTTTTGTAATGAAAAGAAAACCCCCACTTATCGCTAAACAGTGGGGGTATAAGCGTGTTACCTGTTCAAAAGACTACCAACGTAACGAAGCAGATCATTTGCTGACGTAGAATTGTATCCATGTTCATCAATTAAGCGTGCCACAACTTCATTAATTTTCTTCAGCTGCTGCTCATCAGGTGTTTTCGTTGACGTTGTGATTTTTACAACGTCTTTTAAATCTGCAAAAAGTTTCTTTTGAATGGCTTCACGAAGACGTTCATGAGAATTGTAGTCAAAACGTTTTCCTTTGCGAGCATAGGCAGAAATACGAATGAGGATCTCTTCACGGAATGCTTTTTTCGCATTTTCTGAAATGCCAATTTGTTCTTCAATGGAGCGCATAAGTTTTTCATCTGGACTCATTTCTTCTCCTGTTAACGGATCGCGAAGCTTATTTTTATTGCAGTATGCTTCAACATTATCAAGATAGTTATCCATTAATGTTTTAGCAGATTCTTCATAAGAGTAGACAAAAGCTTTTTGAACTTCTTTTTTCGCGATGTTATCATACTCTTTACGAGCAAGTGAAATATAGTTTAAGTAACGCTCTCTATCTTCATTGGTGATTGAGGCATGCTGTGCAAGCCCTTCTTTTAATGAACGAAGCACATCAAGAGCATTAATTGTAGACATCTCTTTTCGAATAATTGTAGAAGATATGCGGTTAATAACATAACGTGGATCAATACCGCTCATGCCTTCATCAGCATGCTCTGCTTTTAATTCCTCTACATCTGCTTCATTATAGCCTTCAACAGATTGACCATCATAAAGGCGCATTTTCTTCACAAGATCAACATCGCCTTTTTTCGGTTCTTTTAAACGAGTTAGAATCGTAAACATTGAAGCAACTTTTAATGTATGTGGAGCAATGTGGATGTCAGATACATCACTTTCGCTAATCATTTTTTCATAAATTTTCTCTTCTTCCGTTGCTTTTAAATTATATGGAACAGGCATAACAATAATTCGAGAATGCAATGCTTCATTCTTCTTATTTGCAATGAATGAGCGATACTCTGTTTCATTTGTATGAGCCACAATAAGTTCATCAGCGCTAATTAATGCAAAGCGCCCTGCTTTGAAGTTTCCTTCTTGTGTTAATGATAAAAGGTGCCAAAGGAACTTCTCATCACACTTTAACATCTCCTGAAACTCCATCATTCCTCGGTTTGCTTTATTTAATTCTCCATCAAATCGGTATGCGCGTGGATCTGATTCAGATCCATACTCTGCGATAGTTGAAAAATCAATGCTTCCTGTTAAATCTGCAATATCCTGAGATTTCGGATCTGATGGACTGAATGTTCCAATTCCTGTTCGTTTATCTTCTGAGAAGAAAATACGTTCAACAATTACATCTTCAATGCGTCCATCATAGTCTTGTTCAACGCGCATTGTATTTAACGGTGATAAGTTTCCTTCGATACGAATGCCATACTCACTGAAGAAATCGTCACGAAGGTGATGTGGAATTAAATGAAGCGGATCTTCGTGCATCGGGCATCCTTTGATCGCATACACTGCACCTTCATCTGTTAAAGAATATTGCTCAAGTCCTCTTTTAAGCATTGTTACAAGCGTTGATTTACCGCCACTAACAGGTCCCATGAGAAGTAAAATACGCTTTCTTACATCAAGACGTTTTGCCGCTGGATGAAAGTATTCTTCAACTAAACGCTCAAGCGAATCCTCAAGACCAAATAAACTTTCACTAAAAAAGTTATATTTCTTCTTTCCATTCACTTTTTCTGTTCCTGCGCTTTTAATCATGTTATAAACGCGAGCATGTGCTGATTGAGCAATCCAAGGATTTTCCTTTACCATCTCTAAATACTCACCAAACGTACCTTCCCACTTTAAGCGCTGTTCTTCTTCTCTATACTGTTCCACCTTTTTTAATATATCCATTAACAGGACCTCCTCCTACCGTCAATGCTAGAAAACGAGATTAATACACTCTATGCACCAAAAATCTTGAACATGCTCTTTAAATACATAATTGCTAAATTTTGTCCATAACCACATTCACAGAGAGCGCTTCATTCGTTATAATGAGCTTAAGAAAGGAGATGTCAAACAATGCATACTTTAATTATGATTGGTGTCAGCTTAGCTTTCTTATCAGCTATCTTTACAGCAGGTTATAACGACAAACAGACTGTTAAACGAAAATAGAAGCGTGTTTTTAACATATGAAAGACAAGGAAAAACATTCCCTTGTCTTTTTCTTTTTTGTAATTAATCACTAGCGAAAGCTGCACAAATTAAAAAAGAAAGCAAAATCTTTAAAACTAAGATTTTGCTTTCCCTATTCTGCTGATTAGTATTCATCAAAGTATTTTTGAATCTTCTCTTTATTCTCCGTTTTTGTTAAAGAGAGCATAAGTAAAATTCGGGCCTTTTGAGGATTTAAGGAATTAGCAGAAATATAGTCTTTAGGTGTTACAACTCCATTTCCTGTGCGAGAAGATCTAACAACCTCTACGCCAGCACCTTCCGCTTCCTTCGCAGCTTCGTCTGCTACTTCTGACATTGATCCATTTCCTGAACCTGCATAAACAATTCCTTTCGAACCTGCATCAACCGCTGCTTTGAATAAATAAGTTCCTTCATTTTGGTGCCCATACAAAATATCAACTTGCGGAAGCTTTTCGATTGTTAAAATATCAAAGTCTGTTTCAGTTGTATGCTTACGCGTAACCGTATTATTAAAGTAAACATCATCAGCAATTGTACCTAAATAGCCCATTTCTTCAGCTTTAAACGTATCTGGAGCCGTAGTATTTGTTTTTGTCACATAGCGAGCAGAAGCAATACGGTCGTTCAAAACAACCATTGTCCCTTTTCCTCGTGCTTCTTTACTTGAAGCTACCTTCACAGCATTGTATAAATTTAAAGGGCCGTCTGCACTTATGGCTGTTGCAGGTCGCATTGCTCCTACTACAACGACAGGCTTGTCACTTTTTACAACAAGATTTAAAAAGTAGGCCGTTTCCTCCAATGTATCTGTACCATGGGTAATGACAATTCCATCTACATTATCTGAAGCGAGAAGCTCGTTTACTCGTTTTCCTAATTTTAAAAGAAGCTCATTTGTTACATCAGCACTGCCTATATTGACAACTTGTTCCCCATCCACATTAGCAATCTCCTTCATTTCAGGAACGGCTTTAATAAGCTCATCAACTCCAACTTCCCCAGCTTTATAGTCTGTTGTAGAAGTATTTGACTCTCCTCCCCCTGCAATAGTACCTCCAGTTGCTAAAATTTGAACGTTTGGAAGTTTGTTATTTTCTCCAGCCTTTGTGTCTGTTACTTCTTCATTCGATTCTGAAGAGGATACGTTTACACTGCTATCTTCTTGGACTTTCTCTTCCGCTGTTGTGCCACATCCAACAAGAAGCATAAAAGGCAAAATAAAAGCCAATAATTTATTTCCGAATTTTTTGTTAATTCCCAATGAAATCTCTCCCTTTTTTTGTTTACTGTTTACTGTAATTAATGACATTATAAAAATAGACAATAAGGGATTCACCATTTATGTCAGATAAGATAACTATAAAAGTAAAATATTTTTGTTCATGTTATATAAAGCTACATAAAGATGAAAACCATTCACATATATAGGTATTATCCAAATATTTACTTTTACTTTCTTTTATACTACTATTATCAATAATGATAATGGTAAAGGAGATGGCCCTCATGAAGAAAAAAGCAGACTTACTGCTTCACCCTGTAAGGATGAGAATTGTCCAAGCTCTTGTTGAAGAAAACATGACAGCTTATGGGCTGATTCATGAACTAAAAGACGTTCCACAAGCTACAATGTACCGACAGCTCCAAACTTTGCTCAAAGAAGAGCTCATACAAGTGATTGAAGAGAAAATGGTTAAAGGATCTGTTGAAAAAGTATATGGGGCAGTAAAAAGTGCTGTTAATATTTCTAGAGAAGAATTCCAAGCTTATTCAAATGAAGAACATCTGCATTTCTTTTTGACATATCATACGCACCTTTTAACAGAAGTACAAAATTATTTATTACACGAAAACAAAACGACAGATTTTGGCTACGGATTTACACCTTTTCATTTAACAAAAGAAGAGAAAAAAGATTTTTTCGTCCGTTATAAAGCTTTAATGGAAGAATTCTCTTCTAAAGCACCTCATGAAGATCGGACAAAACTTACGTTAGCAACTATATTTATACCAACTACAGAATAGGAGTATGTAAAGAATGCAAGTAAGACAAATCAAAAAAAGAGATATTGGCGGAATTGAATTATATTATGAACATTCTTATATAAAAGAAGAACAGCCAACACTTATATTTGAATCGGGCTATGGATGTCCTTCAATCTATTGGGATTCTATTAAAGATAAAGTAAGTGAATTTGCAAATTGCTTTTTCTATGACCGTGCAGGAATTGGAGAAAGCACGTATGATGGACGTCCCCAGCACAGCAAACAATGCGTAGAAAATCTGCGCCTTCTTCTACAAAAAGCTAACATCCAACCTCCCTATATTCTTATTGGTCATTCTTTCGGAGGAGCAAATGCGAGATTATTTTCTCATACATATCCCGAAGAAGTACAAGCAGTGATTCTCTTAGATTCTTGTCATGAAGATCAAAATAGAGTGATGGCTCCTTTGTTTAGCGAAGAAGTACAAGAAGGATATTTTGGACAGTTCTCTGCAGAAGGAAGTGAAGCCTCTTTAGAAGAATTCGAAGAAAGTCTAGAACAAATTCGCAATTGTCATTCTTTAGAAGATATCCCACTCATTGTAGCAAGTGCAAGCTTGCCTTCCTACCATACAGAAGCCTCTTTTGCAGCATGGGATTTGTTTCAGCGAGACCTTACTCGCCTTTCTGTACATAGTGAAAGAAGGATTATCCAAAATGCAGGGCATGGCCTTCATATTGATCAGCCTGAAGCCATTGTTCAGCTTATTCAAAACGTCGTAGAAAAGCTAAAAAATAACCCTAGCTAGAGGCTAGGGTTATTTTTATTTTAAATGAGCGAAATTTTGTTGACGAAGCGCTTCATACACAAGAATAGCTGCCGTATTTGATAAGTTCAATGCTCGAACTTTATCATTCATTGGCAAGCGTAAGCATTTGTCAGCATATTTTTCTTGAATATAGTCTGGCAGACCATTTGTTTCACGACCAAATACAAAGAAATAGTCTTTGTCAGGTTGATCAAACCCGTACTTCATATAGTTTTGGTCACCGAACTTTGTAATAAAATAAAAATCGCCGTCTTTATTTTTCTCAAATAGTTCGTCAAGTGAATCATAATAAACAACTTTTACGTGCTGCCAATAATCAAGTCCTGCTCTTTTTAACATTTTATCGTCTGTTGAAAATCCTAATGGACGAATTAAGTGTAATGTTGTATCTGTTGCTGCGCATGTACGAGCAATGTTTCCAGTGTTAGCCGGAATTTCTGGTTGATATAAAACAACGTTTAATCCCACAATTGTCACCTCTACAAAAAAATCTATCCATCATTATACCACTAAAGGTTATGAATTAATATGAAAAAAAGCGTATTTAATATTTGGCGTATAAGCCGTTGAGTCTGTATAGTCCCAATAACGCATTCTGCTGTCATACGTGTTAGCATTCACAAGTGGCATATCATTTAAATCCCGATTTACAACAATTGTTGTATGATTCCACTTGCGATCGCCTTCAAAATCATAGCAAATAACGTCACCTGGAATAAGTTGTTCGGCGCTTCCTACTTCTTTCGCGCCAAGTCCTCCACTTTTCAGCAAGCGATGAAAAGCATTAGCAACAGACCAGCTGTAGCTCCATGAATCATTTTGCATCCACCAACCTTTAGAACGATTTGGATACCCTCTCATCGAGATTCCACCTTCGTGAAGGCATTGAGAAATATAGTTTGTGCAGTTCACTTCAAATGTATGATACTTCGGATTTCGTTCCTGCCACCAAAGCTCCGCATATTGAATAGCTTGCAAACGATTATAAGTTCTGCGGGTATCAACTTCTTCAAACTTCAAGTCTGCTTTGCTTTTCGTTTCTTTAATAAATGGATTATGCTCTTCATCTTTTACAAGTGTATCTTTAAAAAACTGAGCACTGCGTTTTTCCACATTTTCTTCCATATAAAAGAAGTCGCCTTGCTTAATAAAAGACTTCAAATGAACGTTGTACTCAACAAACGTTTCTTCTCCTTCTTCTCGATAAGAAGAAACTGCCCCTTTTGCCTGACACTTAACAATCATTGCTCCCCTTTTTTCTAACGAAGCCTTCTTCCGTTCACATTGGTCTTCAATAAGGGTCCAAAAATCATTACGTATCTCTCCATTCGCATAACTTGCCGCCCTTGCTTCTGTTAAGAGCTGAAGAATATATCGTTTTGTTTTCATAAGCTTTATCACCCCTTAAAAGCTTATGATGGAAAAAGGCTAACTATTTACAAGGCGTAACCCTTTCTTAATTTCTTCAATAACTTCTTCCTCTTTTTCTTTTAAAAGAGCCATTTCTAATTCACTTACTGCTTCATTTGTTCCGATTTTCCCCAGTGCCCATGCTGCTGTTCCTCTAATAACAGGGCGCACATCTGCCTTTAAAAGCTTTATTAACTCTGGCACTGCTGTTTCGTCTTTAAAATGAGCAAGCGCAATAATGGCATTACGTTGGATTGGTTTCTTTCCTCTCCATGAACCTGAAACATGCCCATATTTCTCTTTAAATTCGCGATTGCTCATTTGAAGAAGTGGTTTTAACTTTGGTTTAGCAATTTCAGGATCTGGTTCTAATTCAGCATGAAGATGAAAATCTTTTCCCTTGTTTTCAGGACAAACCGTCTGGCATGTGTCACACCCATACAAGCGATTGCCAATTTTCGTCCGAAATTCATCTGGTAAAAATCCTTTTGTTTGGGTAAGGAACGCAATACAGCGATTTGAATTCAACTGTCCACCTTGCACAAGAGCACCTGTTGGGCAAACATCAATACATTTATTACACGTGCCACAGCCATCTTCAACAGGCTGATCTGGTTCTAATGGAAGAGTTGTAATCATCTCCCCAAGATAAACATAGGAACCAAATTCAGGGGTAATAATGGCGCAGTTCTTTCCGCTCCAGCCAATCCCTGCTCGCTCAGCAACAGCGCGATCTGAAAGCTCTCCTGTATCAACCATCGACTTCAACCGTGCACCCGGTACTTTTTCTGTAATAAACGCTTCTAATTTATTAAGACGATCACGAAGTACGTTATGATAATCATGCCCCCATGAAGCACGACAAAAAATACCGCGACGATCTTCCTTCGTCCCCCGCGGAGCATCTTTCATTTTCGATGGATAAGCAACGGCAATTGCAATAATAGACTTTGCTTCTTCTAATAAAAGCTCTGGATTTGTTCTCTTTTCTAAATCTGGTTCTTCAAACCCTGATTCATAACCAAGCTCTCTATGACGTTCAAGGCGGTTCTTTAACGTTTGAAATGCTGAAGCACTCGCAAAGCCGATTTTATCAATACCAATTTCTTTACTATAAGCAATAATTTCTTCTTTAAGTTGATTAATATCCATCCCAATCCTCCTTTCTGTTTGAGACTTAATTTTGGTAGTTTTCTTTTCTACCCTTTATACTAAAGGAAATGAACTGAAAAAGGAGATGGAATCCAATGGAAATCAAACTTTCTAATACACTTATTGAGAAAGTTCCTGGTTTTAAAGTAGGTGTTATCCAATACAACAACATCGAAATTGGGGAGTCACCCCAAATGCTGCGTGGAAGACTTCAGTTATTCCAAGAATCAATTCATTTTGATTTACAAGATAAAAACATCACAGACTTCGATGGCATTAAAGAATGGCGCCAAGTGTTTAAAACAGTTGGAACTGATCCAAGCCGCTACCGTCCTTCAATTGAGGCATTGTACAGACGTATCAAAAAACATACATACCTACAGCCTGTCCATTCTGGAGTAGACTTAAATAATTTCTTCTCCTTAGAATATCAAGTACCAATAGGTCTCTATGATCTCGATGCCTTAGAAGGTGATATTCTTATTACAATTGGAGATGAAAATGCTCATTATGAGGGTCTGAACGGACGGAATGTGACGTTTTCAAACAGTATTGTTTCGCTTGATAACCAAGGTGCATTTGGCAGTCCTTATGTTGATTCTGTCCGAACAAAAGTTACGGAAACAACAAAAAATGCTCTGCAAATCGTCTATCTAAAACCGTCAACAGACCTTGATAATGCAGAACGATTACTTTCTTCTCTTCAGCAAATGTTTAATCAAATCCACGGTGGAGAAGGAAAAGCGCTGGTTATCGCTTAAAAACCAGCGCTCTTCTTTTAAAAATAATAAAAAACGCAATGCTTCGTTGATTATCAAACGAAACACTGCGTTGCACACGTAATTGATGGTTAGGTTATGTATTATTGGAGCGGGTGATGAGAATCGAACTCACGACATCAGCTTGGAAGGCTGAGGTTTTACCACTAAACTACACCCGCATGTCCTTTATTTTGTTTCTTAACTACCTGACAATTAATATTATATTAACTTTTTGTTAAGATTGCAAGAGTTTTTTACAAAGTTTTTTTAAAAACTTTACAATTGATTGAGCTATTGGCTTTTATCTAAAAAAGGTTAGGATTTTCCCTAACCTTTTTTGATTAAAATGGAAATCGCTTTTGTTTACTATATTCCTCATCATAAGCATAAGAAGCACGCAGCACTAATTCATCCTGAAATCGGTTCCCTGCAATTTGAAGACCAATTGGCAACCCTGAGGCGGAAAAACCAATAGGAAGTGATGCTGCTGGAAATCCTGTTGTATTATATAAATGCGTTAACAGCCAGTCTGAAACAGAACTGATTTTCTTACCGTTAATTTTATCAGGACCAAGCAATCTGTAATCAAAAGCTGGAACAGCAAGTGTTGGAGATAAAATTAAATCATACGAGTCGAAAAAGTCTTGCATTTTGTTCCAAATAGAGGTCCGGATTGGATCAAGATTTTTATATTGTACAGCATTTAATTTTGTTCCTTCCTCAATCATTGCTTTATAGGAATCTGTCACCCACTCTGGATTTTCATTTAAAAGAGGCCCGCTTCCAGCTGCTGCTGATGAATACCACATACTTGTGAAAAAGGTGATAAACCCCTCAAGGTTCATGCCGAAATCCATATCAATTTTCTCAACTGTACAACCAAGCTCTTCCCACTTTGACAACGTACTTTCAACAATATGAGCAACTTCCTTGTCCACTTCATAAAGACCAAAGTTTTCTGTATAAGCAATTCTAACTCCTTTTAAATCCTCTTTAAGTTTTTGACTTATCTCTTTGTTGTACACAGGCAATGAAAAAGGATCTCTTGTGGAAGGTCCTTGTGTATTTTCTAAAAACAAGGCAGCATCCAGTGGCGAATGACTCAAAACACCATGATTGGCAAATGGAGCTGTTGAACCAAAAGCATTTGCTATGCTGTTTGTATTTGGAATAGCTCCATATGTAGGCTTGAATCCGTATACTCCGCAAAAGCTGGCTGGAATACGAATAGATCCTCCCCCGTCATTTCCTTCTGCAATTGGTACAAGCCCAGCACCAACGGCTGCAGCAGAGCCACCGCTCGATCCTCCCGATGTTTTAGAAGCGTTCCATGGATTTTTGGTTGCCCCAAACAATAGATTGTCTGTTGTGCCAATATGACCGAACTCAGGGGTGTTTGTTTTTCCAATCACAATAGCTCCGGCCCTTTTCAATCGTTCAACAATTACAGCATCTCGATCTGGAATATAGTTTTGAAAAGCAGGTGAACCAAACGTGGTGCGAATTCCATTTGTTAAAGTTAAATCTTTTATAGCAATTGGAATGCCGTGAAAATCCCCTACATTTTCTTCTTTCATTAATCTTTCTTCCGCTTTCTTTGCTTCTTCTCTTGCCTTTTCATTTAGTGTTACAAACGCATTAATTTTATCGTTATGATCTTCAATTCGTTTTAAAAAGTAATCTGTTACTTCAACTGGAGAAAGTTTTTTCGCTTTCATTTGTGACACCAGCTCAGAAACGCCAAATTGTTCTAACATAGCCCAACACCTTCTTTTTCTTATCTACTCGTCAGTGTACGAAATTTTTAAATACCGAGTCAACCAACTGTACTTCTTATCCAAAAAATCTTCTCCGCGTTAGTTAAATTAACTAGTAACATTTCTATCCACTACAAAAAACGCCTATTTCACGTTACATTTCCTTACATATCAATTTATTAATTTTTTCACAGATAGTATAAATAAAAAAAGATATCCTTTTCGTACATCTTTATTAAGTTTGAAGGTCATCTACAACTTATCACTAGAAGGAGGAATAATAATGAAATTATCTCAATTGAGAACAAGTGGTCATGCTCCATCTTTATTTTCAGCTTTTTTATACTTTGACGTTAGTTTTATGATTTGGGTAATGCTCGGTGCATTAGGCGTTTATATTACAAATGATTTTGGACTTTCTCCAAGTGAAAAAGGCTTAATTGTCGCTATTCCTATTTTGGGAGGATCTATTTTCCGTATTCTTTTAGGAATGCTAACAGACCGAATAGGACCAAGGAAAACAGCAATTATCGGCATGTGTGCCACACTAGTTCCGCTTGTGCTTGGATGGCAGTTTGGAAATACAATGGGCGAACTGTACATAATCGGGATTTTGCTTGGTGTTGCAGGTGCAAGCTTCTCTGTTGCTTTACCAATGGCAAGCCGCTGGTATCCACCACATCTTCAAGGCCTTGCAATGGGGATTGCAGGCGCTGGAAATAGCGGAACCCTTCTAGCTACATTGTTTGGCCCTCGTCTTGCTGAAGTATACGGTTGGCACGGTGTAATGGGAATGGCTATTATCCCACTTTTACTCGTATTCTTAATCTTTATTTTCACAGCAAAAGACGCTCCTTCACAGCCTGCTCCACAACCTTTAAAAGAATACCTTAAAGTTTTTAAATATCGAGATACATGGTTTTTCTGTCTTCTCTATAGCGTAACATTTGGTGGATTTGTGGGCCTTACAAGCTTCTTAAGTATTTTCTTCGTTGATCAATATGGGTTAAGTAAAGTTGCAGCAGGAGACTTTCTCACACTTTGCGTTGCAGCAGGAAGCTTCGTTCGCCCAATCGGTGGTTTTCTTTCTGATAAATTTGGGGGAGCTCGTATTCTTATGTGCTTATATATTGGAGCTGCTCTTTGTATGTTTGGTGTTGCACAACTTCCTGGACTTGGGCTTGCGATTGCCATTTTATTCATTGCTATGGCCTGTCTTGGTATGGGAAATGGCGCTGTATTCCAACTTGTTCCACAACGCTTTCAAAAGCAAATCGGTATGATTACAGGAATTGTTGGGGCTGCTGGCGGAATTGGAGGCTTTTTTGTTCCAAACTTACTCGGTACTTTAAAAAGCACGACAAATACGTATGCAACAGGTTTTATCGCCTTTTCGGCCATTATTCTTGTTGCTTTAACCGTTCTTGTTGTTGCCCAGCAAACGTGGAAAAGAACGTGGAATGCTCAAAATGAATCGGTTAAAATTTAAAAAGAAGCACTTTAAAGTGCTTCTTTTTACTATTTGAGTCGAAATGTATAACGGCTTTCTTCTTGAAACGGCTTTTCAGGATAAAGAACAGCACTAGGGAAATTCTCATGATGAATCGCATCAGGTAACTTTTGCAGTTCAATGCAAATAGCACCATGTTTAAAGCCAGCCCTTCCTTCATTGATTCTCTCTTTTTCGGTTAACCCATTGTTTGTATAAATTACAACAGCTGGCTCTGTTGTTGTTGCATGAAGTTCAACTGTTTTGTTTTTATTTTTCAGCACAACTTCTTTGTCTTGAAGTAAAAACCCATGATCATATCCGCCTTCAATATTAAGCTGGGGGTCATCTTTCGAGATGAATCTTCCTATCTTGACATCCTCTCGAAAATCAAATGGTGTATCTTCTACGTTGAGTAATGTTCCTGTCGGTATAACTTCCTCTGTTAATTGTGTAAACTTTTCGGCAGAGATTTTCAGTATATGATTCTCAATCCCTTCTTCAAAATGTTCAAGATTGAAATGAAAATGAAGGGATGGCGCAAAAAGAGTCGGTTTGTCTGTTTCTGCTTCTGTTTTAATAACTAGCGTCTCTCCTTCTAGTTTATAAGTGACCGAAACGTCAACATTGCCAGGAAATCCGCCTTCTCCGTCTTTTGTACGATATGTAAGAACAGCAAGAGTATTTTCTTCGCTTACAGCTACATCCCAAAACTTCGTTGCTAAGTTAGCAGATCCGCTATGCAAATTATGTTCTCCATCATTTTTTTCAAGCTTATATTCTTTTTCTTCGAGCGTAAATTCAGCATTTGCAATCCGTCCAATAACAGGACCAACAAAACAATTCAAACAGTGTTTATCATCAAAATAACTATTAATATCAGCATAGTTCATCACAACATTTTGCCCATTTTTCAATAAGATGTGAGTAATATAAGCACCATAGTTCATAAACTTAACTGTTAACTTCTCATTTTTCAACGTATATTCTCGAATGTTCTCCTTCATTAAATAAGTCCCCTTTCCTTTATAACCTATAGTTTAAGTTAAAATGACGCATCTTATAAAATAAAAATTGCCTTTTTTCCTAATTATAGTGAAACTTCCATTTACTATCTCCGTCTTATTAGTACAGATATTGAGGAAACAAAAGGAGGAACAACAATGGCTAACCTGTTGTTTAGTATTCTTGAAGGAGTCTTAACCTCTGTCTCGTCATGCAGAAGTAAACTTATCAATACTAAATTTAAAAGGCTAAAAAAAGAGAAATGGTTTCAAGAAATAGTGAACAGATATGGAACGCTGTTTCAAGCGAATACAGAAATGAGAAATTTTATTGAAAGAACGAACATTGAAGAAGTATTAAAAGATCCTCTCCAAACAGAACTTTTTCAACTTCAATTAGAAAAAGTATTAGCGAAAGAAAACTTTTAAAAGAATAACCATCATTTATTATCTTATAAAGGAGTCTAATCGTTGGAAAATCATTTTGTAAAAAGCGCCGTTGAAGTATTAGCAAACGGCTTCAATATACATCCACTCAAAGAAAATGCGCTTCTTTTCAAATACATGGAAGAGCTATGTTGTAAAGATAATACCTTATACCTACTTGATGACCTAGAGGCTGTTGCAGAAGCAATCAGAGAATATGACGCTTATCTTCTTATCGATCTTATCTCTCTATATGATTGTAAAGCAGCACAGCAGCTAGATATTTTAGTGCTGGAAGATTAAAAATAAAATTAAGAGCCGGAAGCGTTATGCTCTTCCGGCTCTTGAACTTTATTCATTTATTTTAGTACCTCCGCAAGTTCTGTAAAAATAAACCCTAAAGCATGTGCTCCTGCATCAGGATGACCTAAGCTTCTTTCTCCAACAGTACCAGCCCGTCCCATTCGAGCCACGATTTCTTTTGTCTTCTCAGCTCCGTTTACAGCCGCTTCTGCTCCTTTATGGAAGGCTGTCTTCATCTCCTCACCGTGCTCTGCACACTCTTTCCAAGCATCGGCACATGGTACAAGCGCATCTATGAGCGTTTTATCGCCAACTTCTGCTCCTCTGCCAAATGAACGCTCTCCAATGTCTTGTATTCCCGCTACAACAGCTTGAAGCATGTCAGAAAACTCTTGCACTGTTAGTGCACGTTTCTCTCCTACAGCCTTACCTGCTGCTCTAAAAGCCCCACCCCATATTGGACCAGAAGCTCCTCCACAATGTTCCATAATAACCATTGAACTGCTATCTAAGAAACTACCTATACTTAATGTCTCTTCATTGATAATTGTTTTCCACTCACGCTTTAACTGTCTAAACCCTTTAGCAACACTTGTCCCAAAATCACCGTCACCTGCATGAGAATCTAACTTACAAAAAGATAACTCGTTTTTAATAATCACTTCACTCATTTTATCAACAAGATAAATCATATTTCCTAACGAAATTACATTATCTTTCACAACACGATATTCTTCTTCTGTCTCTACTTCAAAATGAACTGATCCTACTGTTTTTTCTTCCTCAACACCTGCATACTCTACTTGCTGAACAGGTCCATCTACTTTAAATGCTGGTGCATCTGATTTATTAGAAAGCAATGTTTTTAATTCATCGTCCAATTTCATAATAGATAGTGACACACCAGCCATATCAATGCTTGTCATGTAATTTCCAACAAAAGTTCGGTTAACTTTTATCTTTCGATTAGAGAACTCTCTTGCTACTGCATTGTTAAAAAGATAAAGCTCCTGCAATGGCGTTCCACCGAATCCATTTACTAATACTGCTATCTCTTCACCTTTTATGTTTAAATCTTTTAGTAAATCACGCACCATACGTTCTGCTAACTCGTCAGCACTTGCAATTTTTTCTCGTTTAATGCCTGGCTCTCCATGAATCCCTACACCATATTCCATTTCATCCTCATCAATCTTAAACGTTGGGGAACCGCTTGCAGGTAATGTACAAGATGTAAGAGCAACTCCTATACTACGCACATTTTCCACTGCCTTTTCTGCAATAGCCTTCACTTCCAATAAGTCTTTCCCTTCCTCAGCTGCAGCACCAGCAATTTTGTGCACAAGCACAACACCAGCTACGCCACGGCGACCAACTGTATATAGACTGTCTTCTACCGCAATATCATCGTCAACACGAACATATTCAACATTAATACCGTCTTCTGAAGCTAAGTGAGCTCCGTTCTTAAAGTTCATAATATCTCCGCTATAGTTCTTAATGATTAGTAGTGTGCCCTTTTTACCCTCTGTTGCTTTAATAGCTTGATAGACTTGAATTTGAGAAGGAGAAGCAAACATATCTCCACATACCGCTGCATCTAACATACCTTTTCCAACCAGCCCCGCATGTGATGGTTCATGACCGCTTCCACCACCGCTAATTAACGTCACTTTGTTGTTGTTCATTTCTTTTTTCTTAATCACTTTATATTTCTTTAGAAGCTCAAGCTCTGGATGAGCCATTACAATTCCATTGCACATTTCCATAACAACATCTTCAGGATTATTAATGATTTTCTTCACTTCATTTTCCTCCTTAAACTATTCCTTATGTAGTTTCAATAATTAATGCTTGAGGTATGTATACGTAGATTCCAGCTTTATTACCTTTGTTACTTTTCATGTTAGAGTGAATACGTTTTATTGTAAATGATAAATGTTTTTACTTTAAGGTCTCTTATCATTTTGATAATAAATATAGACATAAGTAAGTTATCAAAGAAAATCGGTTAAAAGGTTGAATACCTCACCAAATGTTTCTAGGCTCCTCAATTTTTCTTACCAAAAAAGCAGGAACTGCTCCTGCTTTCAATATTCATAAATCATTTTTCGGGTCATTCCACCATCTACAACAAGGTTTGTCCCTGTTACGAAATCATTGTCAAGATGTGTTAGATATAAACATGCTTTTGCAATATCACTTGGTTTTCCTACTCGTTGCGATGGATGTTGAGTATGATCAATGTTGCGCAGTGATTCATAATTATCTGTTTCAATCCATCCTGGTGAAATGGAATTAACAGTAATTTTATCCTCACTAAAGGAAATAGCTAATGCATGCGTTAAGGCCACAATTCCTCCTTTTGTTGCCGCGTATCCTTCTGTATGTGGTTCTGACATTGCCGCCCTTGTTGAAGCCATATTCACAATAGCGCCACCTATGTCATTTTTCTTTATTTCCTTTGCAGCTTCTCTAGAACATAAAAATACGCTTCGTAAGTTTGTATTAATTATGTCATCCCATTCTTCAATGGATAGCTCATAAGGAGATTTCCATCTCGAAACGCCAGCGTTATTTATTAAAATATCAATCTTTCCATATGTACGAACAGCTTCTGTCATTAAGTTGATAATATCCTTTTCATTTCTTACATCTGTTTTAATAAAGGTTGCTTTGCCTCCATCTTGACGAATTTGCTTTTCATGCTCTCTTCCTGCTTCTTCATCAAAATCAGCTATTATAACGTTTGCTCCTTTTGCTGCATATTGTTTTGATACCTCTTTCCCAATTCCATTTGCTGCTCCTGTTACAACAACAACCCTTCCATTAAAGGACATAATACTCCACTCCATTTATATATTGATATATCTTTCATACTCGCAACTATATGAGGAAAATCCTTCATATGAGACATTTTCAAAAATATTCTTTAACCACTTTTATACTTTCCTCTCTTCTTCTTTATATGTATGATATTTAAATTATAAACTTTTGAGAAATGCTTCAAAGACTTTCTCTTGCAAGAATTTATTCTTACTTATTTCTATGTGTATTTCCTACTTCCTCTCAGTAATACAACTTAAAGCACACAACTATACGTACACAATTCAAGCTTATTTTATCATGTTAAACAAGCACAAAAAAAGACCTCAACCTAATCGTTGAAGTCTTAATCTCACTACAATATCTGATACCGGTGGTCGGGTTCGAACCGACACTCCAGAGGAACACGATTTTGAGTCGTGCGCGTCTGCCAATTCCGCCACACCGGCATATAAAAAACAAATCTGCTATAAATAGCAGATACAAAAAAAGGCGGCAACCGGATTTGAACCGGTGATAAAGGTTTTGCAGACCTCTGCCTTACCACTTGGCTATGCCGCCGTCTTAAAATAGATGGAGCGGAAGACGGGATTCGAACCCGCGACCCCCACCTTGGCAAGGTGGTGTTCTACCACTGAACTACTTCCGCATATTGGCTGGGCTAGCTGGATTCGAACCAACGCATGACGGAGTCAAAGTCCGTTGCCTTACCGCTTGGCTATAGCCCATTTATATGATGCCTGAAAGTATAATATGTATTTTATATGTAAACTAAATGGGGCGATTGATGGGAATCGAACCCACGAGTGCCAGAGCCACAATCTGGTGCGTTAACCACTTCGCCACAACCGCCATTTTAATTTGGCAGGGGCAGTAGGAATCGAACCCACACCGGAGGTTTTGGAGACCTCTGTTCTACCTTTAAACTATGCCCCTGTAAGAAATGGTGGAGGGGGACGGATTCGAACCGCCGAACCCAGAGGGAGCAGATTTACAGTCTGCCGCGTTTAGCCACTTCGCTACCCCTCCATCTTCATTGTCAAACATGATAAATGGTGGCTCAGGACGGAATCGAACCGCCGACACATGGATTTTCAGTCCATTGCTCTACCAACTGAGCTACTGAGCCGTATATAATTTCAAAATAATGGCGGTCCCGACGGGAATCGAACCCGCGATCTCCTGCGTGACAGGCAGGCATGTTAACCGCTACACCACGGGACCTTTTGGTTGCGGGGGCAGGATTTGAACCTACGACCTTCGGGTTATGAGCCCGACGAGCTACCAGACTGCTCCACCCCGCGATATGTTGTTTAAATGGTGGAGGATGACGGGCTCGAACCGCCGACCCTCTGCTTGTAAGGCAGATGCTCTCCCAGCTGAGCTAATCCTCCACAAAAACAGTAGTCTATGTAATATAGTAAAATGGTGACCCGTACGGGATTCGAACCCGTGTTACCGCCGTGAAAGGGCGGTGTCTTAACCGCTTGACCAACGGGCCATAAGTTGAGTAGTGGCGGAGAGCAAGGGATTCGAACCCTTGAGACAACGTTAGCCGCCTACACGATTTCCAATCGTGCTCCTTCGACCACTCGGACAGCTCTCCAAATGGCTCCACAGGTAGGATTCGAACCTACGACCGATCGGTTAACAGCCGATAGCTCTACCACTGAGCTACTGTGGAATATGGTTAGCCTGGCAACGTCCTACTCTCACAGGGACAAAGTCCCAACTACCATCGGCGCTCAAGAGCTTAACTTCTGTGTTCGGCATGGGAACAGGTGTGACCTCTTGGCTATGGTTACCAGACATATTCTTTTGGTTAAGTGACGCAACATTATCTATTATACAAGCATTCTTTCGAAAAAGCAAGCGTTTTTTAAAAAAATGTTGTTCACTCAAAACTAAATAACAAGGCAAGGAAAAACATATCCGATTATGATCAATTCTTAGGTTAAGTCCTCGATCGATTAGTATTAGTCAG